>NZ_DAMBQK010000041.1:0-4909 GCF_032062175.1 Atlantibacter sp. | reverse complement strand
CGAATGCACGAGCAGAACCACCGTAGGTTTTAGCCAGAACGGTAGTGATGGCAGCGGTCAGCGTTGTTTTACCATGGTCAACGTGGCCGATAGTACCGACGTTAACGTGCGGTTTTGTACGTTCAAACTTTTCTTTAGACATCGATTGTCCCTCTAAGACACGGATAAATCGGTGATATCACCACATCAACCAGGCACAAGCCTGAATTTGTTGAATATAAACAGAAAAGAAGCAGGGAGGATAAAAGAAGTGGTGCTGATAGGCAGATTCGAACTGCCGACCTCACCCTTACCAAGGGTGCGCTCTACCAACTGAGCTATATCAGCACATCTGGAGCGGGCAGCGGGAATCGAACCCGCATCATCAGCTTGGAAGGCTGAGGTAATAGCCATTATACGATGCCCGCATCCTGGAACTCGGCTACCTGATTCTTCTGTTTGAATATGAAGAGAAGCCCTTCACTATTCGAGCCGATTCGCTGACGCTTATCGTCTCGGGCTACGCAGGGCGTAACCTAAAATGGTGGTGGGGGAAGGATTCGAACCTTCGAAGTCGATGACGGCAGATTTACAGTCTGCTCCCTTTGGCCGCTCGGGAACCCCACCGGGTACTTGATGGTGCCGGCTACCGGAATCGAACTGGTGACCTACTGATTACAAGTCAGTTGCTCTACCTACTGAGCTAAGCCGGCATCAAGTAGCGCGCATTCTAGGAACTGCCGGGCCCGCATGCAACAAAAAAATTGCATAAAACGCTCTACCGCTCACATTTTGAACTAAGCCCGTCACTTCTGGCACTATTTTGACCAGCGAAGCGTAAGAAATAGTCAGGATTTTGTTTGTTGACCGGCATCGGGACGCACAAGGGTTGTGCATAGCCGCAGGTTTAACGCTTTTAAATGAGGCGTCCCCGTTTTACATGGCGTCATTTTTGGCGCTGTGGCGGTTTTTTTGCTGCTGGATCACATATTGCATTCTTTTACTGTGTCCTGTGATCCGGAGGTGCCGCTATGAAAATTATCGCCTTAAACGCGTCTACACTGCCCGTCTATTGCCGGGAACTCTCCAACATCCTGTTAGATGTACTGGCGGATGGCGCATTGGGGGGCTATCAGCAATCTATCAGCCGGGAAGAAGCAGAAAGCGCGTTCTACCGCCTCAGGGATGCATTAAGCAACCAGGAAACCCTGATATGGATCGCCCGTGATGAGTCCGGCGTAGTGGGCTATGCTCGCCTGGATCTGTGTGCAGATGCTGATGGGCTTAACCGCGCTGAGATCAAAGGTGTGATGGTGCATCGTCGCGCCCGGCGGCTGGGAGCAGGCAAGAAGCTTATTCAGGCGGTTGAGGAAGCGGCGTCTCAGTCTCGTCGGGGGCTGCTTTATCTGGATGTCCAGGCGGGAACGCCTGCTGAGGCCTTCTGGCGGGCCACAGGCTACCGTTGCCTGGGGGAAATGCCGGATTATGTGTGCTCCGCCGATGGTTATTGCCACTCCGCCGTTATTTACTATAAGCGCCTGTTCGCCGTAAATCCGTACCCGCGCGCCGTTGCGAACTAGGCTTTATAAACGTGATGCTTTCACTGGAAAGCATCACTCCTTTTGATTTTTTCTTCTTATTCTTTGCATTCTGGTGTTACCCTCCTGCCCATCGTTGAAACTGATATCTATGGCGTGTCACTGGCCGTTTATGAAATGAAACGAACCAGCCAGAGCGTTCATCCTTGTCCGCAATGACAGGCAAACACATGCTGAAAAGTAATACAGAGCAAACAATAATGACTCCTTATCTTCAGTTTAATCGGAGCCAGTGGGCTGCGCTTCGTGACTCAGTCCCAATGACCTTAACTGAAGGCGAAATCGCGCGCCTGAAGGGTATAAACGAAGATCTCTCGCTGGATGAAGTGGCTGAAATTTATTTGCCCCTGTCGCGCTTACTGAATTTTTATATCAGTTCGAATCTTCGCCGCCAGGCAGTGTTAGAACAGTTTTTAGGAACTAACGGGCAACGTATCCCCTATATCATCAGTATTGCTGGCAGTGTCGCCGTGGGAAAAAGCACGACGGCGCGTGTGCTTCAGGCACTATTGTCGCGCTGGCCCGAGCACCGTCGCGTTGAATTAATCACCACCGATGGCTTTCTACACCCCAATCAGGTGCTTAAAGACCGAAATCTGATGAAAAAGAAAGGGTTTCCGCAATCCTATGATATGCATCGGCTGGTTAAATTCGTTTCCGATCTGAAATCCGGCGTTCCGAATGTTACGGCTCCGGTTTACTCCCATCTTATTTATGATGTTATTCCCGATGGGGATAAAGTCGTGACCCAGCCGGATATATTAATCCTTGAGGGATTAAATGTACTACAAAGCGGCATGGATTATCCGCACGACCCTCACCATGTATTTGTTTCTGATTTCGTCGACTTTTCTATTTATGTCGATGCGCCAGAAGATCTATTACAGACATGGTATATCAACCGCTTTTTGAAATTCCGGGAAGGGGCTTTTACCGACCCGGATTCCTATTTCCATAATTACGCCAGGCTATCAGAAGAAGAGGCCGTCAACGTGGCCACCCAACTGTGGAAAGAAATCAACTGGCTGAATTTAAAAGAGAACATTCTACCAACACGAGAGCGAGCCAGTCTGATAATGACCAAAAGCGCCGATCACGCTGTTGAATGCGTCAGGTTACGCAAATAAAAAAGGGAGCTAAGCTCCCTTTTTTATTGTCCTGCGCTGCGTAACGAGATTTCGCCGCCAATCCACGGCTTAACCGCACCATCCTGCTCCAGTAATAATGCGCCCTGCTCGTCAATACCCCGGGAAATACCAAAGATTTCCTTTTCGCCAATAATCAGTTTCACCGGGCGATGGATAAAGTTATCCAGTTTTTCCCAACGGCTCAGGAAAGACGCTAAGCCATCCTGCTCGAAGATTTTCAACGCGTTGCGTAATTCATTAATAAGCCGTACGGCGAGCTTATTACGATCGATATGAATACCCGCTTCCTGCAGGTTAATCCAGCCCTGGTTAACGACCTCTTCTTCAACCCGACGCATTGCCAGGTTGATGCCCGCACCGATGACAATCTGCGCCGCATCGCCGGTTTTGCCGGTTAATTCAACCAGAATACCCGCCAGCTTTCGGTCCTGAAGATACAGGTCATTCGGCCATTTAACACGCACCTGATCGGCACCCAATTCATGCAGCACTTCAGCCATGACAATACCGATGACCAGACTTAGGCCAATCGCAGCGGCTGGGCCCTGCTCAAGACGCCAGTACATCGATAGATAGAGGTTAGCGCCAAATGGCGAGAACCATTTCCGGCCACGACGGCCACGACCGGCCTGCTGATATTCCGCAATACACGCATCGCCGGAGGAGAGGCTTGCCAGGTGGTCGAGAAGATACTGGTTGGTAGAGTCGATAACCGGTAAGACGCTTACTGATCCGGCATCAATTTGGCTATGAATGAACGATGCATCCAGCAGTTGGATAGGTTCAGGGAGGCTATAACCTTTTCCCGGTACGGTAAACACATCCACGCCCCAATCGCGCAGCGTCTGGATGTGCTTATTAATCGCCGCACGGCTCATACCTAATTTTTCGCCCAGTTGCTCACCCGAATGGAATTCGCCATCCGCAAGGAGAGAGATAAGCGTTAAAGGTATCTTATTGTCCTTCATGAAATTGTCTCCACAGCATTCACTTCGCCAGCCTGACCAATAAAACGCACTTCCGGTTCAAGCCAGATGTTAAATCGCTCACCCACGCGCTGTCGCACATCATGTGCCAGGCTTACTACATCCTGGCTGGTCGCGTTATCCAGATTAACCAGTACCAGTGCCTGCTGACGATGCACGGCTGCGCCTCCCACCCGGTATCCCTTCAGCTGGCATTGATCGATCAGCCAGCCCGCGGCGAGCTTAACGCTTCCGTCGGCCTGAGGGTAATGAGGTATGCGTGGAAACAGCTCAATGAGCCGTGCAGCCTGCTCAGCGCTGATGACAGGATTCTTAAAGAAGCTGCCTGCATTGCCCTGTACGCGGGGATCGGGCAGTTTGGTTTGCCGCATATGACAGACGCTATCAAAGACCTGTTGTGGGGTTACAGTCGCGGGATCTAACTGGGCGAGATCGCCATAGGTTAAAACGGGCACCCAATGTTTGTTCAGGCGCAGCCCGACCGCGATAATCGCAAAACGGTTCTGATAGTCATGCTTGAAGATGCTGTCCCGATAACCAAACTGACAATCAGTATTATCGACACGCAATACTTTGCCGGTTTCAAGCTCGATACAATCGACATATTCACAGACCTGTTTAAGCTCGACGCCGTAAGCGCCGATGTTCTGGATCGGTGAAGATCCGGTGCAGCCGGGGATAAGCGCCAGGTTTTCAAGTCCAGGCATACCCTTGTTGAGCGTGTATTCGACCAGCTTGTGCCAATTCTCCCCTGCGCCAACATGAATATGCCAGGCTTCTTCCGCCTCTTTAACGGCGATGCCCGCAATGCGATTGACGATTACCGTACCGTCGAAGTCTTTAAGAAAAAGAACATTACTGCCCCCTCCCAGAATCATCACCGGTTCGCCCTGCCGTATTGCATCAAGCCAGGCCTGCTGTAACGACTCTGGTGTCGCCGCCTCAATCAGCTTTTTAGCGCGGCATTCCAGATTAAAACTATTAAAAGGTTTGAGGGAGATACGCATGATTTTTTCCTGATACCACGATCCCGCTAGTTTACCCGATCGCGCAGCGTAAGGCTTGTATCGTGGGTTAACCGACGGAGAGCAATAGTGGGTTTCAGAACTTTTGGCAGGAAGGTTAAGTTTATTTTGCTATATCGCAGACAGCAAAAAGCCCATCCGTGAGGATGGGCTTCTGCTTGTTTGATGCCTGG
>NZ_DAMBQK010000040.1:0-13157 GCF_032062175.1 Atlantibacter sp. | reverse complement strand
GCATTATAGGGAGTAATCAGAATCTGACAAGCCTATTTTTCAAAATAATTTCCGACTGCTCACCTTTTAATCATTGCGCCGTTTTTTGCCGCGTTTTGATGGCTTCCGGCAGCTTTGCAAGGCTATCCACCACCCAGTCTGCTGCTTTTTCGGCCTCTTCCGTCACCGGTTTGCCGGAACGCACCAGCACTTTTGTTCCCACGCCTGCCGCCTGCGCTGCCTGCATATCTTCCAGCTTATCGCCGATCATATAAGAAGCGGCCATATCAATGTCCAGATAGTCACGCGCAGAGATCAGCATCCCAGGCTGGGGTTTGCGGCAATCGCAGCTCTGACGAAACTCGTCCACCGCCCCTTCCGGGTGATGCGGGCAATAGTAGATGCCATCCAGGTCCACGCCACGATCGGCCAGCGACCAGTCCATCCACTCGGTGAGGATTTCAAATTGCGCTTCGGTAAATTTACCGCGGGCGATGCCTGACTGGTTAGTCACCAGCACCAGCGCAAAACCCATTTCTTTTAATTCGCGCATGGCGTCAATCACACCATCGATAAATTCGAACTGGTCAATCTCATGTACATAACCATGATCGACATTAATAGTGCCGTCACGATCGAGAAAAATAGCGGGCATCGATTTAGCCACCGGTAGAACTCCTGCATATAAGTAATGCGCGTAGTATCGCATGTTTCCCTCTGTGAGAAACAACTCATCACGCACAGCAGATTGATTTAGACGTCTGGATGCCTTAACATCCATTTCATGTACGGTCATCCGCCGTATCTGGCAAAACAAAATGCCACGGCTCACTCTCATACGATAATAAATAGCTAATGATCAAACTTTCGAATATCACCAAAGTGTTCCAGCAAGGGAACCGCACCATTCAGGCGTTGAATAACGTCAGTCTGGACGTTCCTGCCGGGCAAATTTATGGCGTGATTGGCGCATCCGGCGCAGGTAAAAGTACGCTGATTCGCTGCGTGAATTTACTGGAGCGCCCAACTCAGGGCAGCGTTCTGGTTGATGGACAAAATCTCACGGCGCTTTCCGAGTCACAGCTGACCAAAGCCCGCCGCCAGATTGGCATGATTTTCCAGCACTTTAATTTGCTCTCTTCCCGTACCGTTTACGGTAACGTTGCGCTGCCGTTAGAACTGGATAACGTCCCGCGTGAAGAAGTAACGCGCCGCGTCACCGAACTGTTGGATCTGGTTGGTCTGTCTGAAAAGCACGATGTCTATCCGGCTAACCTGTCCGGCGGCCAAAAGCAGCGTGTTGCTATTGCTCGCGCGCTGGCCAGCAATCCGAAGGTGCTGTTGTGTGATGAAGCCACCAGCGCGCTGGACCCGGCAACCACCCGTTCTATCCTCGAACTGCTGAAAGATATTAACCGCCGCCTCGGTTTAACCATTCTGTTAATCACGCATGAAATGGACGTGGTGAAGCGCATCTGCGATTGCGTCGCCGTGATCAGCAACGGCGAGCTGATTGAACAGGATACAGTGAGCGAAGTGTTCTCCCATCCCAAAACGCCATTGGCTCAGCAGTTTATTCAGTCCACTCTGCATCTGGATATTCCGGAAGACTACGCTCAGCGTTTGCAGCCTACCGCGCAGGCAGACTCGGTGCCGTTATTGCGACTGGAATTCACCGGCCAGTCGGTGGATGCGCCGCTGCTTTCCGAAACCGCACGTCGTTACAACGTGAACAACAACATTATTAGCGCCCAGATGGATTACGCCGGCGGCGTGAAGTTCGGAATTATGCTGGCTGAAATGCACGGCTCTTCCGAAGAGACGCAGGCGGCTATCGCGTATTTGCAACAACATCATGTAAAAGTAGAGGTTCTGGGTTATGTCTGAAGCAATGATGTGGTTGCTGGTTCGCGGCGTATGGGAAACGCTGGCGATGACCTTCGTTTCCGGTTTCTTCGGCTTTGTGCTGGGCCTGCCGGCAGGCGTACTGCTGTATGTTACCCGTCCGGGGCAGATCAATGAGAACGCCAGCGTTTATCGCGTGCTGTCCGCGTTAGTGAACATCTTCCGTTCCATCCCGTTCATTATCTTATTGGTGTGGATGATTCCGTTTACCCGCGCCATTGTCGGCACTTCCATCGGTTTGCAGGCGGCGATTGTCCCGCTGACGGTCGGCGCTGCGCCGTTTATCGCCCGTATGGTAGAAAACGCCCTGCTGGAAATCCCGTCGGGGCTTATCGAAGCGTCCCGCGCGATGGGCGCAACGCCGATGCAGATCGTGCGCAAGGTCTTGTTGCCGGAAGCGTTGCCGGGGCTGGTTAACGCCGCCACCATTACGCTGATCACTCTGGTTGGTTACTCCGCCATGGGCGGCGCGGTAGGCGCAGGCGGTCTGGGGCAGATTGGCTATCAGTACGGTTATATTGGTTATAACGCTACGGTGATGAATACAGTATTAGTATTACTGGTCGTTCTGGTGTATCTCATTCAAATCTCCGGCGATCGCATCGTCCGGGCTGTCACGCATAAGTAACAAACACAACATCTAAAGAGTAAGGAATCGCTATGTCTTTCAAGTTAAAAACTTTCGCAGCAGTCGGTGCGTTGATCGGTTCTCTGGCGCTGGTTGGCTGTGGTCAGGAAGAAAAAGATCCGAACCACATCAAAGTGGGCGTGATTGTCGGTGCGGAACAGCAGGTTGCTGAAGTCGCTCAGAAAGTCGCGAAAGAGAAATACGGCCTGGACGTTGAGCTGGTGACGTTCAACGATTACGTTCTGCCGAACGAAGCGCTGAACAAAGGCGATATCGACGCTAACGCCTTCCAGCACAAACCGTACCTCGATCAGCAGATCAAAGACCGTGGTTACAAACTGGTTTCCGTTGGCAACACCTTCGTTTACCCGATTGCCGGCTACTCCAAAAAAATCAAATCTCTGGATGAGCTCCAGGAAGGCGCACAGATCGCCGTTCCTAACGACCCGACCAACCTGGGCCGTTCCCTGCTGCTGCTGCAGAAAGTGGGCCTGATCAAACTGAAAGACGGCGTGGGCCTGCTGCCGACCGTACTGGACGTCACTGAGAACCCGAAAAACCTGAAGATTGTTGAACTGGAAGCACCGCAGCTGCCGCGCTCCCTGGACGATGCGCAGATTGCCCTGGCCGTTATCAACACCACCTACGCCAGCCAGATTGACCTGACGCCTGCGAAAGACGGTATCTTCGTGGAAGATAAAGACTCCCCGTACGTGAACCTGATCGTGGCACGCGAAGACAATAAAGACGCGGAAAACGTGAAAAAATTCGTACAGGCTTACCAGTCTGACGAAGTGAACGAAGCCGCGAACAAAACCTTTAACGGTGGCGCTGTTAAAGGCTGGTAATTCGTTTCTTCAATAAGTACGACATAAATATTCAGGACGGGCGCACGCCCGTCTTGTTATTTGTGCAGGCACCTGATTCAATAACCTACGATTTAATCATGATTGAGGATAAATTATGCGTGCTTTACCGATCTGTTTGCTGGCACTCATGGTGAGCGGCTGTTCAATGATAAGCAGATCCCCTGTAGAACCTGTCAAAAGCACGGCAGCACCGGCTAAAGTCGAGCCCGCGAAACCGCAGGCTCCGCGCCCTGCCCCCGTCAGAATTTATACCAACGCGGAAGATTTGGTTGGTAAGCCATTCCGCGATTTAGGTGAAGTGAGCGGTGAATCGTGCCAGGCGTCGAATCAGGACTCTCCGCCGAATATCCCAACCGCACGCAAGCGTATGCAGATTAATGCCTCAAAAATGAAAGCCAATGCCGTATTGCTGCACAGCTGTGAAGTGACCAGCGGTACGCCAGGTTGCTACCGTCAGGCCGTTTGCGTGGGTTCAGCGTTAAAAGTCTCTGCCAAATGAGTCAGTTCTGCCTTGAGCAGATAGGCGTTATCCGTTCGCCCTATAAAGAAAAATTCGCAGTCCCCCGCCAGCCAGGCCTTGTCACCAGCGGGGGCGGCGAGCTTCATCTTCTTCCACCCTACAACAACCCTGACGCGGTGCGTGGTCTGGAAGACTTCAGCCACATCTGGATAGTCTTCATTTTCCATCAAACCATGGAAGGCGGCTGGCACCCTACCGTTCGTCCTCCCCGGCTTGGCGGCAACGCGCGGATGGGCGTTTTCGCGACCCGTTCCACGTTTCGCCCTAATCCGGTGGGCATGTCGCTGGTTGCACTGGAAGGAGTTCGCTGCCATAAAGATCAAGTGGTGCTGCAATTAGGCGGGCTGGATCTGGTTGACGGTACGCCAGTTATCGATATCAAACCCTATCTGCCTTTCGCAGAAGCGCTGCCAGACGCCCGCGCAGGTTACGCCCAACAGGCACCCAACGCCGCGATGGCGGTGTATTTTACCGATGACGTGCAACACCAAATGCGCCAACGCCATGCGCGCTATCCTCGCCTCGAACAGTTTATCCGCGAGGTGCTGGCCCAGGACCCGCGTCCGGCCTACCGTAAAACGGAAGATCCCGGTAAAACGTACGCCGTCTGGCTGCTGGATTTCAACGTGCGCTGGCGCGTAACCGAAACAGGCTGCGAAGTGTTTGCACTCGAAGCGCGTTAATTTCGCACCCTTCTCTTTTGGCAATCCGGCCTCGCTGGTAAACTAATTCACTTTACTTAAGTCAGGCCATTTGCCTGTATCTGAACCATCTAATGGAATCGTAATAATGCGTACTAGCCAATATTTGCTCTCCACTCTGAAGGAGACACCCGCCGACGCCGAGGTTATCAGCCACCAGCTGATGCTGCGCGCCGGGATGATCCGCAAGCTCGCCTCCGGGTTATACACCTGGCTGCCGACTGGCCTGCGCGTCCTGAAAAAAGTCGAAAACATCGTGCGTGAAGAGATGAATAACGCCGGTGCTATCGAGGTGTCAATGCCAGTGGTTCAGCCAGCCGATCTGTGGCAGGAGAGCGGGCGCTGGGAGCAGTACGGCCCGGAATTATTGCGTTTTGTCGATCGCGGCGAGCGCCCGTTCGTGCTCGGTCCGACTCACGAAGAAGTCATCACCGATTTGATCCGTAACGAACTGAGTTCTTATAAGCAGTTGCCGCTCAACTTCTTCCAGATCCAGACCAAATTCCGTGACGAAGTTCGCCCGCGTTTCGGCGTGATGCGTTCGCGCGAGTTCCTGATGAAAGACGCTTACTCTTTCCATACGTCTCAGGAATCCCTACAGGCGACTTATGACGCCATGTACGAGGCGTACAGCAAAATCTTTACCCGTATGGGATTAGATTTCCGTCCGGTTCAGGCGGATACCGGTTCTATCGGCGGTAGCGCATCGCACGAATTCCAGGTACTGGCGCAGAGCGGCGAAGACGATATTATTTTCTCCGACACCTCCGATTACGCCGCCAATATCGAACTGGCTGAAGCCGTTGCGCCGAAAGCGCCACGCGCGCCAGCGACTCAGGAAATGCATCTGGTCGATACGCCGAACGCCAAAACTATCGCTGAACTGGTTGAGCAGCATAGCCTGCCAATCGAGAAAACGGTGAAAACCCTGCTGGTGAAAGCCGTAGACGGCAGCGCTTATCCGCTGGTGGCGCTGTTAGTGCGCGGCGATCATGAATTGAATGAAGTGAAGGCAGAGAAACTGGCGCAGGTGGCCAGCCCGCTGACTTTCGCAACCGAAGCGGAAATCCGCGCCGTGATCAACGCCGGTCCTGGCTCTCTTGGTCCGGTGAACATGCCGATCCCGGTTGTGATTGACCGTTCCGTGGCCGCAATGAGCGATTTCGCCGCAGGTGCCAATATCGACGGTAAACACTACTTCGGCATTAACTGGGATCGCGATGTGGCGACCCCGGAAGTGGCGGATATTCGCAACGTGGTCGCAGGCGATCCGAGCCCGGATGGCCAGGGTACGCTGCTGATCAAACGCGGTATCGAAGTGGGCCATATCTTCCAGTTAGGTACTAAGTATTCTGAAGCGCTGAAAGCTTCCGTTCAGGGGGAAGATGGCCGCAACCAGACGCTGACCATGGGCTGCTACGGTATCGGTGTAACCCGCGTGGTTGCCGCTGCGATCGAACAGCATCATGACGACCGCGGCATCGTGTGGCCTGACGCCATCGCGCCGTTCCAGGTGGCGATCCTGCCGATGAACATGCACAAGTCTTTCCGCGTTCAGGAGCTGGCTGAGAAACTTTATAGCGAACTGCGTGCGCACGGCATTGACGTACTGATGGACGATCGCAAAGAGCGTCCGGGGGTAATGTTTGCCGATATGGAGTTGATTGGTATCCCGCATACCGTGGTGATTGGCGATCGCAACCTCGATAGCGACGAGATCGAATATAAGTATCGTCGTGAAGGCGAGAAGAAAATGATTAAAACCGGGGATATTGTGGATTACCTGGTTAGCCAGATTAAGAAGTAACGCTCACGCCCTGCACCCGCAGGGCGTTTTTTTTAGCGGCGATTAATCATCGCAATCTGCACCGGGCTTGAACGCACCCGTGTTATCCGCCACCAGCGTTTTCTGCATAGCGCCGCTATCCGGGTTAGCCTGCAATACGAAGTGCGCTTCAATATGCAGCAATACTGGTTTCATTTCTCCCTGCTGCGCGGCAGAAAATCCCCGCTCCAGCTGCGCGTTATTCACTACCGGGAAACGCTTGCCGGTAACGCAATCCGTGAATACCGCCGCATCGGCCATATAGAAGTACATGCCTTTCATCGCCATCGGCGTAGCGGGCAGCGCGGCTTTGGATGGCTTAAGCGTATAGTTCAGCTGCGACGCAATCGGGTTGCCCTCGCGATCGAGCATCTCCAGGTTTTCACCTTTTACGCGAAAATAGCGCTTTTCCCCATTGGTGTCGGTGAGCACCAGCTTGTCTGCCGTACGCGCCCATTGGCCCCATGACGCAAATTGGGTCGGTTGCGGCGCGCCCTGATAGCGCTGGTTCATCACCCAGGTGCCGTCTTTTTCGAGAAACAGCGCGGTGTCGATACCTTCGCAGTCGGCGCACGGCAGCAGGCCGCGAAAGCTTTGCTGCATCGCTTTGGCTTCCAGCGGCTGGACGGCCCGGAGCCCCTGGACTTCGCTGCGGTGATTACAGCCGATCAATAAAAATACTCCGCAGGCGATAGCGGCGGAGATAAGCGGAGTTTTTGACATCATATCCCTGATTTTCAATGTTCTTTGCCTCAGTTAGTCTGACGTGCGGCGGATCTTCGCGCGTAGTGATTTGGTGGTGGACTTTTGCGCTTTTGACGTCAGGCGTCTCTCTTTCGACGCACGTGTGGGTCTTGTTGCTTTTCGATGCTTTTGTTCCGCAGTAAGTTCCCGTACCAGCGTAATAAAACGGGCAAGCGCCGCTTCGCGATTCATCTCCTGGCTGCGGTATTCCTGCGCCTTGATGATCACCAGCCCTTCCGCGGTAATCAAATGGTGGCTCGCCGCCAGCAGGCGCACCTTATAGCTTTCTGGCAGGCTGGAAGCGGCGATATCGAAGCGCAAATGGATCGCCGTCGAGGCTTTATTTACATGCTGCCCGCCCGCGCCCTGGGCACGGATGGCGGTGAAGGTGACTTCATCCTCGGAAATAGAAACGGTACGCGAAAAAACAATCATTCGGACGTGTGCCAGTTATCCAGCGTAATTTCCAGATTATTCTCACCTTCCGACAGCCAGATCAGGCCGTCCTGAAGCGTAGCCTGTATTGTCATACTTCGTGAAGCCAGTGCGCTCAGCTTTGCCAACTGCGCGTCATCCAGATACCAGATGGTCAGATTATCGTAAGTGCGAAACTTACTCTGGTTTTGCTGGCGCCAGATTTCCGCTGCCCGGCTGTTGTAGGTAAACAGCGCGACCTGGGCCGCCTGGCTACAGGCTTTCTTCAGGCGTCGCTCATCCGGCAGGCCAAGCTCGATCCACAGATCGATACCCAAATAATCATTACGCAGCCACAGTTCGGGCTCTTCTTCAGCGCTGAGCCCACGGGTAAACTGCAGCCGCTCATCGGCGTATTTGGTCCACGCCAGCAGGCGCAACATCAAACGCTCTTCGGTTTCAGACGGATGGCGCGCCAGCGTCAAGTTGGCGTCCAGAAACTGGTTTCTGTCCATGTCAGCAACATTCACGGTTGCTTTATAAATCGTTGCTTTTAAAGCCATAGGTCCCCCGAAAGACAATCGGCGGCTATTGTAGCGAAATTAGCGCGCCCGCGCCCGCCTCACCCGCCGCTTCGTACAGAATTCCCTGCTATGACTGTTAATGCCGCCAGAGTGAGTATGGTATAGTCACCTTGCTAAACAGAGTTAATATTCGTAGGCTTAGACTTGCATCCCACGATTCAGTCTGTAGTCAGGACTCTGACAGGAGGGCATGTGGAAAAGTATTGTGAGTTAATACGCAAGCGATATGCCGAGATAGCCAGCGGCGATCTGGGGTACATCCCCGACGCGCTGGGTTGCGTATTGAAAGTATTGAATGAAATGGCCTCAGATGAAGCCCTTTCTGAGTCGGTCCGGGAAAAGGCGGCCTATGCCGCCGCGAACTTACTGGTGAGCGATTATGTCAATGAATGAAACCTATCAACCCATCAATTGTGATGATTATGACAATCTCGAACTCGCCTGCCAGCACCACCTGGTATTAACGCTGGAATTGAAGAGTGGGGAAGTACTGAAGGCGCAAGCCAACGATCTGGTTTCACGCAAAAACGTCGAATATTTGATCATCGATGAAGCCGGAGCCTCACGCGAAGTTCGTCTCGATAAAATTGCCAGCTTCAGCCATCCGGAAATTGGCACCGTGGTGGTCAGCGAAGGCTAGTTAACAACCGAAACAATGAGGGCAGCCCGTTGGCTGCCCTTTTTTATGGCTTCTGGCTGGCGTAGTACGCCGCCAGATTATCAATATCTTCGTCAGACAAGCCGCTCACGTAGGCTTTCATCACTTCGGCCTGGCCGCCGCTGCGCTCGCCTTTTTTGTAGGCGTGCAGGGAATGCGCCAGATACTCTTCATGCTGCCCCGCCAGGTTCGGGTAAAGCGGTACGGAAACATTGCCCGTCGCGCCGTGGCAGGCTACGCACATCATCGCTTTTTGCTCGCCCGCCTTCGGGTCGCCTTTGGCTAAAACCGGCAAACTACAGGCCAGCAATCCTATTAAAACCGCACTACGCATCGTCATCGTTATTCTCCTTTCTGCCAGTCGATATGCCAGCATGCATGATCCTGAGCCTGCCCCTGACGCGTAACAAAGATGCCTGGAGCGGCAATTAATTGCTCACCGTAAAACAGCAGCGGCGTGGTATTCCGTCGCCAGGGCGGCACGGATAGCTCCTGCCAAAGCTTTTTGAGGTTTCGGCTACGTTCACGTCCGACGATTTGCCAGTTGCCTGGCGCATGAAAACGTACCGATACCTGTTCATCCTGATAAGGAGCCCGCACAGCATAGCCTGTCTGCGCCAGGCGTAATATCCCTAATTCGAGTGGGAGCTTTAATGGCGAGTAAGGCGGCTCCCAGATAACGGCCTGTCTACCTGGCGCGGCGCGGCGTTTGATCCACCAGAGTTGCCCCTGATAGCGCCGCACATCAAAGGCACCGATTTGCAGGCGCGGCGCGGCATCTTCCCGGCTCAACGCCACTTCTTGCCAGATCCGCTCCAGCATGGCGCGCGACGGCGGCGGCGCATCACGCTGAGTTAACCAGCGGCGCAGTAGCGCATTGCGACGGACCTGGCTCACCTCATTCAAAGGCGCAATCGTCAGGCTACCTTCCGGCGTCGTCAGCGACATTAGTTCGTCGGCTAACAGCTCATCAAGCAGCGCTTCCTGCTCGCCACACAGCGCTGCGCTGCGGGCCGCGCTGCGGGCAAAATGCGGCCAGCGCGCCTGAAGCAGCGGAAGGACGCGCAAGCGCAGAAAGTTGCGATCGTAACGATCGTCCTGATTGCTGTCGTCATCGATCCACGTGAGCTGATGCGCCTGGGCATAGGCCTCCAGGGCTTCACGAGACGTATTTAACAGCGGGCGCAGCAGGATGTTGTCGCCAAACGGCAGCGTTTCCGGCATTGCCGCCAGGCCAGCGGGCCCACTGCCGCGCTTCAGGGCCAGCAGCACCGTTTCGCACTGATCGTCGAGATGCTGCGCGGTGACCAGCGCTTCAGCCGGCTGGATAATCTGCGCAAAGGCGGCATAGCGGGCGGAGCGGGCCTGCGCCTCAATGCCCGAGCCATCGTTCTGCAATGTGACCCGTACCACCTCAAGCGGCACCGCCCAGCGCTCGCAAATCGCCTGGCAATGCGCCACCCACTCATCGGCAAAGGCGCTGATCCCGTGATGGATATGTACGGCCCTCAACTGTAGATCGTTCTGCTGGCGTAGCGCCGCCATCTGGTGAAGCAGCACGGTGGAGTCCAGCCCGCCGCTGAACGCCACCAGCACTTTGCGGTAGTGACTCTCCCACTGGATCATTCCTCATACAGCTCCAGCGGCAATCCATCGGGATCGTTGAAAAAGGTAAAACGCTTATCCGTGAAAGGATCGACACGGATCGGTTCGCAGGGAACGCCGTGCTTTTCGAGATGCGCTACCGCGTCATCCAGACTCGCGACGCTAAAGGCCAAATGGCGCAGCCCGCAGGCTTCCGGGCGGCTTGGGCGCTCCGGGGGGAACGGAAACGAAAACAGCTCGATGACGTAGTCACCCTTAAGCGCTAAATCCCCTTTCCATGAATCCCGTGCCTCGCGATATGTTTCGAACTGTAGCGTAAAGCCCAGAATGTCACAGTAAAACGCCTTACTGCGCGCGTAGTCGGTCGCGATAATAGCGATGTGATGAACCTTTTTTAAACCCAGCATACATTCTCCTTGTTGGCGTTAAGCCTTCGCGCCATCGCTACTGTTTTAAAACTCTGACCCGATAAACGCCATCTTCCCCGCGCTTTGCGCCGTGAATATCGGTTTCAAAACCGGGATAGTGGCGGCCAATCGAGCACAGCATCAGCAGGAAATCGAGTACCGCGCGGCTTTCCTGAGTGACCCGCTCGCCCGGCATCACCAGCGGTACGCCCGGAGGATACGGCAGGATCATATTGGCGGAAACCCGATTAATCAGATTATCCAGCTCAACGGTTTCAATATTGCCTTTCACCTGCTGTTGATACATCTGGTGCGGCGTAAGCTGCATTTCCGGCAGTACGTCGAAGGCTTTAAGCATTAACTGCGGCAGGTCGTGATGTTTGATCAGCCGATGGATGCCCTGCGCCAGATCCTGAATGCGCATATTGCGGTAAAAGTCAGGATCTTCAGCATACAGGTCCGGCAGCATGTTTTTCACCCGCAGATTCAGATCGTAGGCGCGCTTGAATTCCATGAGCCCGCGCAGCAAACCCATGGCCCGGGTTTTATCGATGCCGATACTGAACAGAAACAGCAGATTGTACGGGCCGGTTTTCTCCACCACCACGCCGCGCTCATCAAGAAACTTCGCCACCAGCGCGGCAGGGATACCCTCTTCCGCCATATTGCCGTGTTCATCCATGCCCGGCGTCAGGATAGTGACTTTCACCGGGTCGAGGAACATATGGTTTTCATCGGCATGGGTAAAACCGTGCCAGTCCTCACCGGGCGCAATCGGCCAGCAGTCGGCTTCTTCAATCGCTTCCGGCTGCCAGATATCGTAAAACCAGCCGTCGGCCTCTTCGCGCAGCCGCTGGACTTCTTTGCGGAAATGCAGCGCGCGCTCCACGGAGCGATTAATCAGCCGTTTGCCCGGGTTGCCACGCAGCATCGCCGCAGCGGTTTCAATAGAGGCCACCAGCGGATAGCTCGGCGACGTGGTGGTATGCATCATATAAGCTTCGTTGAACGTCTCTTCGTCGTAGTCGCCTTTAATATGGATCATTGACGCCTGGGAAAAAGCCGCCAGCATCTTGTGGGTCGACTGGGTTTCAAAGATGACTTTGCCCGGCGTGCGCTCGCCGCTCATGCCGCCTTTACCGCTATAGATGGGATGAAAGTGGGTATACGGCACCCAGGCGGAATCGAAATGAATCGACGGCACGTCGAGGGTCTGCTTAATCCAGTTGGTGTTGTACAGCAGGCCGTCATAGGTGGAGTTGGTGATCACCGCATGAACCGGCCACTGGGCGTTGGGCGTATTACGCACCTTTTGGGCGATGGATTCACAAGAAAACTCCTGCTGCGGAATGCCGCCGAGAATGCCCAGCGCGTTACGCGTCGGCTTCATCCACAAGGGGACAATGTCGCTCATCATCAACAGATGGGTCAGCGACTTATGGCAGTTGCGATCCACCAGCATGGTGCTGCCCGCCGGGGCGGCGTACATGCCAACAATTTTATTCGAAGTGGACGTGCCGTTGGTCACCATATAACTTTGTTCGGCACCAAACGTTCGGGCGATGTACTCTTCGGCTTCCAGATGCGGACCGGTGTGGTCGAGCAGCGACCCCAGCTCGGTAACGGAAATCGACACATCGGATTTCAGCGTATTGCCGCCAAAGAAGTCGTAAAACAGACAGCCCACCGGGCTTTTTTGGTAAGCGGTCCCGGCCATGTGCCCTGGCGTACAGAAGGTATATTTTCCCTCATGGACGTATTTGAACAGCGCCCGGGTTAACGGCGGTGTGATGTTATCAATATATTCATCGGTATACTGGCGGATGCGCTGGCCAATATCCTCTGCCGCCCCCAGGCCATATTCAAAAAACCAAATCGCCATGCGCATCTCGTGGGCGCTGACGTCCATCGTCGAGTGGGTATTGATAAAGGCATACAGCGGCAGATATTCATTGAGTTGATTGATATCGCCGCACAGCTCGATGCCGTGTTCGTCCCAGTCGAAAATCACGCCGCAGATGCGCGGGTTATGTTCAATCAGCTTCAGGAGATCGAGACTGTTTTTCGGCCATATAAGCTGGAAGCCCTGACCTCGCAGCGCCTGCTCCAGTTCCTGCATCGGCTCGTCTTTATAAAAGACCCCTTGCGGCCCCATAATGGCAATAATATTCAACGCTCACCTCCTGGCAAAAAATTCATCCTTAAGCATAGTTTACGCAACCTGCCCGCCGGGCGGCGAATAAAAAAAGGGCCGCTTACGCGATAATGCTTGTCAGTTAAGCTTTGAAGGTGGCCGCAGCGCGTAGCGCTGTGGCCTC
>NZ_DAMBQK010000039.1:0-26268 GCF_032062175.1 Atlantibacter sp. | reverse complement strand
ATATCAATCCTGCGAGTGCCCACACAGATTGTCTGATAAATTGTTAAAGAGCAGTTGCGACGCGGCTTTCAGCTCACTGTCGCGAGGTGGCGTATATTACGCTTTCCTCTTTCAGAGTCAACCCTGAATTTCAGGATTTTTCTCTTTGCTGTTCCGACTGTTGCTGTGAAGCGTTTCACATTGTCGTCTCAACGGAGGCGCATTATAGGGATCCCATTTTTTTGCACAAGCCTTTTTTCGATCTTTTATTTCGATCGCTGTTTTTTCATGCTTTTCGCTGCGATCGCATACGATCTGCTTAAAAAATGATACCGTTTTGCCTTGCTTACCCTTCGTAATACGGCCAAAGTTCCTTTCACGGTCTTTGATTGATGAGGTTTTTATGTCTGCAGTACTGCGTCCTTATAAAGATACATTTCCCAAACGCGGCCAGCGCGTCATGGTCGATTCATCGAGCGTGGTGATTGGCGATGTACGTATTGCCGATGACGTCGGCATCTGGCCGCTGGTTGCAATGCGCGGCGACGTGCATTTTATTGAGATTGGCGCGCGCACCAATATTCAGGATGGAAGCGTGCTTCATGTCACGCACAAGTCATCTTATAACCCGGAAGGGAATCCATTAATTATTGGCGAAGACGTCACGGTTGGCCATAAAGTGATGCTGCACGGCTGCACCATCGGCAATCGCGTGCTGGTAGGAATGGGCTCTATTGTATTAGATGGCGCGGTAGTAGAAGACGATGTGATGATTGGCGCAGGCAGTCTGGTTCCGCAAAATAAGCGACTGGAGAGCGGTTATTTGTATCTGGGAAGCCCGGTCAAACAAATTCGCCCGCTCTCAGATGCTGAGATACAGGGCTTAGTCTATTCCGCTAATAACTACGTGAAATGGAAAGACGAGTATCTGGATCAAGAAAGCCAAAACCAGCCCTGAGCATCATCGAGCCCTTCAGCGATAAGGGGCTCGAGTTCGTCTTCCAGATCCCAACGGTGTTGGCGAAACCGTTCCAGCCAGTCTGAAGGCGTTTCGCCGCCAAAGCGCCTGGCCAGCGCCCCGGCAGATATTGCGCAGTTAACCTGAAACCCACCTGTCAGGGCCGGAAAGCACACTGCACGCAACTCTTCATTCCACTGTTCAACATCCGGAAACTGGATCGCCTGATTCATGCCGTCATTTCCTGCTTGAGACGTTCAATTACCGGGACCACATCCGGCATCTGTCCATGCCAAAGCATAAAAGCATGCGCCGCCTGGCCCACCAGCATACCCAACCCATCGGCCATACTGTGCGCACCCAGCGACTCGCACCAGCTTAGGAAAGGCGTACGCCCATGTTGATAGAACATGTCATAACAATGAACGCTGGCGTGAATAAGTGAAGCCGGGATCCCCGGCAGATCGCCAGAAAGCCCGCTGGATGTGGCGTTCACAATAAGCTCGAACTCATGCCCTTCAAGCGCGCCGCCCGCCAGCGCAGCCACACTACCGGTATGACTGAAAAGCGTAGCTAATTGCTCAGCGCGGGACACCGTCCGGTTAGTTATTGTTACCGCGCAGTCTAAAGAAAGCAGTGGAAGCAAGACGCCCCGGGCCGCGCCACCTGCGCCAATTAATAACACGCGCGCGCCAGGCTTAATCATTTTCAGACGCTCTAAATCACTTAGCAGGCCGATACCGTCCGTGTTATCGCCAAGCAAACGACCATCTTCAAGACGTTTAAGGGTATTAACCGCTCCCGCCAGCGAAGCGCGTTCGGTGAGTTGGTCAGCGCGCCCGAATGCTTCTTCTTTGAAGGGAACCGTGACGTTAGCACCCTTGCCGCCTGCCTGAAAAAAAGCATCCAGCGTAGGGATAAATCCATCAAGCGGCGCAAGAACCCGGCCATAAGGATGTTCAATCTGGAGTTGCTGTGCAAAGAGCTGATGAATAAAAGGCGATTTGCTGTGGGCAACAGGGTTGCCGAATACCGCATAAGTTTCCATTACATTACCCCTCACGAAAAAGTTCGCCCGTCAGCGCATCGCAAATCTCTGAAGGATTAACGCGTCCGCCCGTTGCACCATCCAGCACAGGGAAATCATGACCAAATTGTAGCCGGACTTCCTGAGTGCTACGGCACGGCGGTAAACCGGTTAAGTTAGCACTGGTTGACACTAACGGTTTACCAAACGCTTCACACAGCGCAATTACCAACGGGTGATCGGTAACGCGCACGGCCAGCGTCTCAAAACGACCGGTAAGCCAGCGCGGCGTCGTCTTTTTGGCAGGAAAGACAAACGTTACAGGACCTGGCCACCGGGCAAAAACAGCGTCGCGCTGCTCTGCAGTCAAGGCGGCGTCATCAATATAAGGCGTGAGTTGGTCGAAACGGGAGGCGATGAGAATTAGTCCCTTTTCCACTGGGCGCTGCTTGAGCGCAAGCAGTCGATTGACTGCAATTTCACTGTCGGGATCGCAGCCTACGCCGAACACAGCTTCGGTAGGATAGGCAATAACTTCTTGTTTTTTCAGGACCTCAACGAGCGATTCGATTGAGTCCGCAGGCAAGTTTTTATTCACTTTTTTCCGCCGTCACCGGCTTTCCACATTGTTTACTGGCGCAAAAGTGCTTAGCCCCTTGCGCGGTTTTCTTTTCTATTAGCAGCGGGTAGCCGCATTGCGGGCAAACACCCGCAACGGGTTTAGCATTAAGGACGAACTGGCATTCCGGATAGCGATCGCAGGAATGAAAGGTCTTGCCATAACGGGAGCGGCGCTGAACCAGATGGCCTTCCTGACACTGTGGACAACTAATCGCCGTCTCGTCAGGCTTATCGATTTGTTCGGTATGGTCGCATTCCGGATAGCGGCTACAGCCGATAAACATACCGAAGCGGCCCTGACGTAGCGCCAGTTCCGCGTTGCACTGAGGGCAAAACTTACCCTCCAGAATTTTAATGATATGTCCATCCGCCTGATTACGCAGGGGACGGACATAATCACATTCCGGATAGTGAGAACAACCGAGAAAAGGTCCGTGTTTCCCGGTTCGAATAACCAGATCGGCCCCACACTGCGGGCAGGGCTCTTGTTGGCGCACAGAAAAGAGTGCCGATTTTGTCATAACGACTTATTTCGCTGCATAGATGTCAGTGCAGCATACCTTCATTCACTTCGAAGAGTAATTCTTCCATTTGTTGATACGCATTTTCACAGCCCGGAAGGTTGAACAACACCATCAATACCACCCACTTAAGATCCTCCAGATCAAAATCGGCCGTATCAAGAGCAAGTACGCGTTCAATCACCATTTCACGGGTTTCGAGGTTCAGCACCTGAATTTGTTCCAGGAACAACAGGAATCCCCGGCAGCTGGCATCCAGTCTCTGACACTCTTCGGCGGTATAAATACGCATCGAAAGCGGGTCAGAAGCCAACTGCATCGGTTCAACCAGACCATCCTGATAATCAGCGAGTTTTTCTAACCACAGGAGCGCGTTATAAATATCTTCACGCTCAAAGCCAGCATCAGTAAGGTCGCGAGTGATTATATCCTGATCGACGCGCACTTCGGCGTCGTTGTGGATATATGTCTCAAACAAATACATTAGTACGTCGAACATGGCCTGCCCTCCTTAATCGGACATAGCCGCCGGGTACAGCTGCGATCCATCCTGCTAACTCCAGTTCGAGTAATTGGGTTACTGTCTCTGGCACAGGTTGGCCGGCACGTTCAGCGACGACGTCAACAGGTGTAACCTCATCTCCTACGTTAGCCAACAGCTCGGGAAATGGCAATGTACCCTCCTCTTCATTTGGTGAATAATTTGCGACTTTCACAGAAGAGAGCCACTGGAGATCGCTTTGCAAATGTGCAAGTATCTCCTCTGGCGAGGTGATCAGTGTAGCGCCCTGCTGAATCAGCCAGTGCGGGCCCGTTGCACCAGGACTGCCAAGCGGGCCCGGCAGCGCGAACACTTCCCGGCCCTGCTCCAGCGCACAGCGCGCTGTAACCAGCGAACCGCTGCGCTGCGTCGCCTCAACCACCAGCACACCGTGGCTTAACCCGCTAATAATACGGTTCCGTCTGGGAAAATTACTTTGCCAGGGCTTCATGGTGAGCGGGAATTCGCTGACCAATGCGCCACCCCTGGCAATAATCTCCTCAGCTAAACGCTTATGCCTTTTTGGATAGAGTTGTTCAAGGCCGCTTCCCAGCACGGCAATGGTTGTTCCCTGCATGCTTAATGCCGCACGATGAGCGACACCATCAATCCCTACTGCCAGACCACTGGTAATCGTCATGCCAAGCTTTGCCAAAATCTCACAGAAATACCGCCCCCAATGTTCGCCGTACCATGAATGCGCACGGCTCCCTACCACTGCGAGCTGTGGCGATGTTAACGCATCAATATTGCCCGCAATCAACAGTGCACCGGGAAACCAGTCAATAGCCCTGAGCAGTGGGGGGTACTGAGGCATATCTGCAGTTAACAAGCAGTGCTCAGGCTGTTCGAGCCAACGCAGAGCATGTTCAATGTCAGCCATGCTGACCGATAAAAACTGCTTTATTTGCGAGGCCGTTAACGGGACGGCAGCCAGAGCCGATGCAGGGTCAGAAGGGCTACACTGCAGATATTTCACAACCGTTAGCATCTGTTCGCCATTCAGGTTGGTAACAGCCATCAAGCGCAACCAAATCTCAATAAGCGGCATCGTTTTCCCCTGCCATTAACCCATTCAGGCAATCCCTGCGATTGGTTACGGATGCTGTCAATCAAGGGGGGTTTTGTCTAGAATAGGGATAATGATCTTTATCAACTCTTGAACACAGCTCTGGATAAATATGTCAGTTTTGCAGGTATTACATTTCCCGGACGAGCGTCTTCGCAAAGTCGCTGAACCGGTCAAAGAAGTGAATGCGGAAATTCAACGTATCGTGGATGATATGTTCGAAACGATGTACGCAGAAGAAGGTATTGGCCTGGCGGCCACTCAGGTCGATATTCATCAACGGATTATCGTGATTGACGTTTCTGAGAATCGCGATGAGCGTCTAGTGCTTATCAACCCGGAACTGCTGGAAAAACACGGCGAGACCGGTATTGAAGAGGGATGTTTATCTATTCCTGAGCAGAGAGCCCTGGTACCACGCGCTGAGACCGTGAAAATCCGTGCGCTCGACCGCGACGGTAATAGCTTTGAATTAGCAGCCGATGGCTTGCTGGCGATTTGTATTCAACATGAAATGGACCACCTGGTCGGCAAACTTTTTGTTGATTACCTTTCACCGATGAAGCGCCAGCGTATTCGCCAGAAAGTTGAAAAGCTCGATCGTTTAAACGGGCGTTAAGCCTTTAGCAAAACAGGGAATATCGTGTCCGATTCATTACGTATCATCTTTGCAGGTACGCCCGATTTCGCAGCGCGCCATCTCGCTGCGCTGCTTGCCGCGAACTTTAACGTGGTGGGAGTTTTTACTCAGCCTGACCGCCCGGCGGGGCGCGGTAAAAAGCTTATGCCCTCCCCGGTTAAAACCCTGGCGGAAGAGCATGGCCTCCCTGTTTTTCAACCTGCTTCGCTTCGCCCGGCAGACAACCAGCAACTTATTGCAGATTTGAACGCCGATATTATGGTTGTTGTGGCCTATGGGTTAATCCTGCCAAAAGCCGTGCTGGAGATGCCCCGGCTGGGCTGCATCAACGTTCATGGTTCTTTACTGCCCCGCTGGCGCGGCGCGGCGCCGATCCAACGCTCCCTGTGGGCGGGTGATGACGAAACCGGCGTGACCATTATGCAGATGGATGTGGGCCTGGATACTGGCGATATGCTGTACAAACTGGCCTGTCCCATCACGGCGGATGACACCAGCGCCTCGCTGTATGACAAACTGGCTGAGCTTGGTCCGCAAGGGCTTATCGAAACGCTGGAACAGATTGCCAACGGTAAGGCCAAACCTGAAGTGCAAGACGAATCGCGGGTCACCTATGCGGAAAAACTGAGTAAAGAAGAAGCCCTGCTCGACTGGTCACTCTCTGCAGCTCAGTTAGAACGCTGCATTCGCGCCTTTAACCCGTGGCCAATGAGTTTCTTTATGATGGAAGAACAGCCGGTAAAAGTCTGGAGAGCCAGCGTAATTGACACAGCGGCGAATGCTGAGCCCGGCACCATCCTGTCGGCAGATAAGCAAGGCATCCAGGTTGCGACGGCACAAGGTGTGCTGAATATTGAAGAATTGCAGCCAGCCGGTAAAAAGGCCATGAAAGCGCAGGATTTGCTGAACTCCCGTAAAGCGTTTTTTGCGCCTGGTAACAGGCTTGCCTGAACCTCTCTCTTTTTAGCGCCCGGATTTTCCGGGCCTTTTTATTTTAATGACCGTAACTATGAACAAATCACCGAATATTCGCAGCCTGGCGGCGCAAGCCGTTGAGCAAGTGGTCGAGAAAGGCCAGTCGTTAAGCAATGTGCTGCCCGTCTTGCAGCAGAAAGTGCCGGAAAAAGATAAAGCCCTGCTTCAGGAGCTTTGCTTTGGTGTATTGCGTACCCTTTCACAGCTTGAGTGGCTTATCGGCAAATTAATGTCGCGTCCGATGACCGGCAAGCAGCGCACTGTCCACTATTTGATTATGGTGGGCCTATATCAGTTGCTGTATACCCGTATTCCTCCTCATGCGGCGCTGGCCGAAACGGTGGAAGGCGCGGTCGTTATTAAGCGCCCTCAATTAAAGGGGCTGATTAACGGTGTATTGAGAGAATTTCAACGCCAGCAGGAAACGTTGCTCGGCGAATTTGCCACACACGATAGCCGTTTCTTGCATCCATCATGGCTGATCAAACGGCTACGCGCCGCTTATGCCACGCAATGGGAAGCGATCCTGGAGGCAAATAATCAGCGCCCGCCCATGTGGCTGCGGGTGAATCGTCAACACCACAGCCGCGACGCCTGGCTTGCCCTGCTGGAAGAAAGCGGTATTCAGGGCTTTGCGCATCCGGATTATCCAGACGCGGTACGTCTGGAAACCCCAGCCTCGGTTCATGCGCTCCCCGGCTTCGAAGAGGGCTGGGTGACGGTGCAGGATGCCTCCGCGCAAGGGTGTATTCCTCTACTCAATCCGCAGAACGGTGAAGAGATTTTAGATCTCTGCGCAGCTCCGGGCGGGAAGACTACGCATATACTGGAAGCAGCCCCTCAGGTCACTGTGCTGGCCGTCGATATTGATGAGCAGCGCCTGAGCCGCGTTTATGAAAACTTAAAACGTCTGGGAATGAAGGCGACGGTCAAACAGGGCGACGGTCGATATCCGCAACAGTGGGCCGAAGGTAAACAGTTCGATCGAATATTGCTGGATGCGCCATGCTCCGCAACCGGCGTGATCCGCCGTCATCCGGATATTAAATGGCTACGTCGCGATCGGGATATCCCCGAGCTGGCTGAACTCCAGTCGCAAATTCTGGATGCTGTCTGGCCGCTGCTCAAGCCCGGCGGTACGCTGGTTTACGCAACCTGTTCGGTTCTTCCTGAAGAGAACACGCAGCAGGTCGCTGCATTCCTGAAACGTACACCTGACGCCCAGATTGCCGAAACCGGTACGCCCGACTCGCCGGGCGTTCAGAACTTGCCGGCCAGCACAGAAGGCGACGGCTTTTTTTACGCTAAGCTTGTGAAGCAAGGCTAAGGTCATTTTCAACTGAGTCTGAGAAGCGAAAGACGATGAAAATAATCATTCTGGGCGCGGGTCAGGTGGGTGGAACCCTGGCGGAAAACTTGGTAGGCGAAAACAACGACATCACGTTGGTTGATACCAATGGCGACCGCCTGCGCAGCTTGCAGGACAAGTTCGATTTACGCGTGGTACAAGGCCACGGCTCGCATCCTCGTGTACTACGCGAAGCGGGCGCTGATGATGCAGATATGTTAGTTGCCGTGACCAGCTCCGATGAAACCAATATGGTGGCTTGCCAGGTGGCTTATTCGCTATTCAACACGCCTAACCGTATTGCCCGCATCCGTGCTCCGGACTATGTGCGTGACGCCGAAAAGCTGTTTAATTCAGAAGCAGTGCCTATCGATCACCTTATCGCCCCCGAGCAGCTGGTTATCGATAATATTTACCGTCTGATTGAGTACCCTGGTGCGCTACAGGTAGTGAACTTCGCCGAAGGGAAGGTCAGCCTGGCGGTGGTAAAAGCCTATTATGGCGGTCCGTTGGTCGGCAATGCGCTGTCTACCATGCGCGAACATATGCCGCATATCGATACCCGCGTGGCGGCGATATTCCGTCACGATCGTCCTATACGTCCGCAAGGCTCAACCATTGTAGAAGCCGGTGATGAAGTCTTCTTCATTGCGGCATCGCAGCATATCCGGGCGGTAATGAGCGAGCTCCAGCGTCTGGAGAAACCCTACAAGCGCATTATGCTCGTTGGCGGCGGGAATATCGGTGCAGGTCTCGCGCATCGTCTTGAAAAAGACTACAGCGTAAAGCTGATTGAACGTAACCAGCAACGCGCCGCAGAGCTTGCCGAAAAATTACAGAATACCATTGTGTTCTACGGCGACGCATCGGATCAGGAACTGCTTGCCGAAGAGCATATCGATCAAGTTGATCTATTTATTGCTGTCACTAACGATGACGAAGCCAACATCATGTCCGCCATGCTCGCGAAACGCATGGGCGCAAAAAAGGTCATGGTGCTAATTCAGCGACGCGCTTACGTTGACCTGGTTCAGGGGAGCGTTATTGATATCGCTATTTCTCCCCAGCAGGCCACCATTTCCGCTCTTTTGGGCCATGTGCGTAAAGCCGATATCGTCAGCGTATCATCATTACGCCGTGGCGTAGCGGAGGCAATTGAAGCTGTGGCGCACGGCGATGAGAGTACGTCTCGCGTCGTTGGGCGAGTAATTGACGAGATTAAACTTCCTCCCGGTACCATTATTGGGGCAGTCGTACGCGGCAATGACGTGATGATCGCCAATAATACTTTGCGTATAGAACAGGGCGATCACGTCATCATGTTCCTGACGGATAAAAAGTTTGTCTCTGACGTTGAGCGTTTATTCCAGCCGAGTCCGTTCTTCCTTTAATACCTATGCGGAGCAATTCCGCTGGGTATTTTTCCGCTTTGATATTGTGGATATTGTGTGAAAACAATTACTTCGCATCAATGGCAAACGATGAAGTCTTTGTTAGACTTATGAAGCTAGCCCAGATAAGGAGAATAAAATGAGTATGTTGAAAGAGTTCCGCGAATTCGCGATGCGCGGAAATGTGGTTGATTTGGCAGTGGGTGTAATTATTGGTGCGGCATTCGGGAAAATTGTTTCTTCGTTAGTTGCCGATATTATTATGCCACCGCTGGGCTTACTGATCGGGGGTATTGATTTTAAACAGTTCGCCCTTACCCTGCGCCCGGCAGTTGGTGATACGCCTGCTGTAGTCATGCATTACGGGGTGTTCATTCAGAATGTCTTTGATTTCATCATCGTAGCCTTCGCTATCTTTATGGCTATCAAACTCATTAATAAACTGAACCGTAAGAAAAAAGAAGAACCAAAGGCACCGCCTGCGCCAACTAAAGAAGAAGTTCTCCTGACGGAAATTCGCGATATTTTGAAACAACAGAAAGAACGTATTTAATTAACGCCAGGAAAGCAGAAGGCCAGTGGAAAATAAGCTGTTAGCTTGTTTACCACTGGCCTCCCAGTTACCCCGCCCTTTGTATTTTCCTTTTCTTTGATAGCTTCCTTTGCCTTTTACATTTTTCTCGACGCGTTGTCTGAATAACGGATCGTGTAACAGTGCTTCGAGCGCATTCTCTTTAATCTGCCCCCGGGTATGCTTATAACTGCTCATAACTCTCTCCTTTGGAATGTGCCGCGAGTGTAATACTCACTGATTGAAAAATCAACGCGCCGGGCCATTTGCGCCCTGCTCCAGCGCTTCCAGAATAGAACAATAGACGCTGCTATGGGCTGTGCCGCAGCAAGTTGCGTTTAACCGCTGTAACGACACGCGCATAAGCTCAAGCTCATGAATTTTTTCTTCGACTTCATTGAGTCTTACCTGCACGATCCCTTTAGATTCCTGGCAGGTATGATGTTCAGGATCGATGCGGATCGACAGCAGCTCACGAATGGATTCCAGCGTGAAGCCCAACTGCCGGGCATAACGAATAAACTTCAGCCGCTGTAAATCGTTTTCACTGTATAACCGGAACCCACCTTCAGTACGAACTTCATGATCCATCATCTGCTGCTTTTCATAAAAGCGGATCGTATCGGGCGTGACCTCAGCCAGCTTCGCTAACTCACCAATTTTATACATGGTTACTCCTTAGCCAGTTTTTTCTCGATGGATAATCCATAGGATGTACGGAGAAAGTCGGTATTTATACCCGCCTGACGCAGCTTCATTTCCAGCAACAGCAATTGCTTTTTTAACGCGGCATATTCCGGCTGTTCGGGTTTAAGGCTCTGAAGTAGCTCAGAAAGTTTAACCGCTTCTTTACGCTGTAGCAGTTCAGGAGGCAAAAACCCCGAATTCTTCAGAAGCCGATATCCTGCACGCAGGTCTAGCGGCACGTGGGTGTCGTCATCCAACACCAGTTTCTGGCCTGTTCCGGGAAGGTTATCCAGTTCGCCTTTATTTTGGGCTTCCAGAATTCGTTGCTCAGCCCATTGATCAATTAACCACATTGCGCTGTTCCGGGCTTTGGAAAAGATATGAATTATAACAGGTGAGAATGAGTAGATATAAAAAAACCCGCCGAGGCGGGTTTTTTTACGATACTACAGATTACTCTGCAGCAGCTTCTGCTTTCGACTCAGAGCGATCAACCAGCTCGATGTATGCCATCGGCGCGTTGTCGCCTGCACGGAAGCCACACTTCAGAATGCGAGTGTAACCACCGGCGCGGCTCGCGAAACGCGGGCCCAGCTCGTTAAACAGTTTTGCCACGATCTCGTTATCACGAGTGCGGGCGAATGCCAGACGACGATTAGCAACGCTATCAGTCTTGGCAAGAGTAATCAGCGGCTCAACTACGCGACGCAGCTCTTTCGCTTTAGGCAGGGTCGTCTTGATGATCTCATGACGAACCAGAGAACCTGCCATGTTGCGGAACATAGCCTGGCGATGGCTGCTGTTGCGGTTCAGTTGACGACCACTCTTACGATGGCGCATGACCTTATCCTTCTCAGTAAAACCTTAACCTGTGATCCGGTTACTCGTCAGCAATGCTTGCCGGCGGCCAGTTTTCCAGGCGCATGCCCAGAGACAGACCACGGGAGGCCAGCACGTCTTTAATCTCAGTAAGAGATTTTTTACCCAGGTTCGGCGTTTTCAGCAACTCAACCTCGGTACGCTGTACCAGATCACCGATATAGTGGATAGCTTCTGCCTTGAGGCAGTTAGCAGAGCGGACAGTCAATTCCAGATCGTCAACAGGGCGCAGCAGGATCGGATCGAATTCTGGTTTTTCTTCTTTCACTTCCGGCTGACGTACATCACGTAAGTCAACGAAAGCTTCCAGTTGTTCAGCCAGAATGGTCGCCGCACGACGAATCGCCTCTTCAGGATCGATTGTGCCGTTGGTTTCCATTTCGATGACCAGCTTGTCCAGGTCGGTACGCTGTTCTACACGCGCTGCTTCAACATTGTAGGCAATACGCTCTACAGGGCTATAGCATGCGTCGACCAGCAGACGGCCGATTGGGCGCTCATCTTCTTCCGAATGAATTCGGGCAGAAGCCGGCACATAACCACGACCGCGCTGAACTTTGATACGCATGCTAATAGCTGCGTTTTCATCGGTCAGGTGGCAGATCACGTGCTGCGGCTTGACGATTTCGACATCTCCATCATGGGTGATGTCGGCTGCAGTCACAGGGCCAATGCCAGATTTATTCAGGGTAAGGATAACTTCATCTTTACCTTGAACTCTTACCGCCAGCCCTTTCAGGTTAAGCAGGATTTCCAGGATATCTTCCTGAACACCTTCTTTGGTGCTGTACTCGTGCAGTACACCATCAATCTCAACCTCAGTCACCGCGCAACCCGGCATCGATGAAAGCAGAATACGGCGCAGTGCGTTACCCAGAGTATGGCCAAAGCCACGCTCTAAAGGCTCAAGGGTCACCTTGGCGTGCGTCGAACTCACTTGCTCGATATCTACCAGGCGCGGTTTTAGAAACTCTGTCACAGAACCCTGCATTGTGTCCTCTCTTTGGTACTAAGCTTTACTTGGAGTAAAGCTCGACGATCAGGTGTTCGTTAATGTCCGCAGACAGATCAGAACGCTCAGGCTTACGCTTAAACGTACCTTCCATCTTGCCACCATCAACTTCCAGCCAGGTTGGCTTTTCACGCTGCTCAGCCAGCTCCAGAGCTGCTTTCACGCGAGATTGCTTTTTCGCTTTCTCACGAATGCTGACTACGTCGTTCGGGCTAACCTGATAAGAAGCGATGTTAACAACACGACCGTTTACCATGATAGCTTTATGGCTAACCAGCTGACGTGCTTCAGCACGAGTAGCGCCAAAACCCATACGGTATACAACGTTGTCCAGACGACCTTCCAGCAGAGCTAACAGGTTTTCACCGGTGTTGCCTTTCAGACGCGCTGCTTCTTTATAGTAGTTACGGAACTGACGCTCCAGCACACCGTAGATACGGCGAACTTTTTGCTTTTCACGCAACTGCACACCATAGTCAGACAGACGCGGTTTACGCGCACCGTGCTGGCCAGGAGCTTGTTCAATTTTACACTTGGTATCGATCGCGCGAACGCCAGACTTAAGGAATAAGTCTGTACCCTCGCGACGGCTCAGCTTGAGCTTAGGACCCAAATATCTTGCCATTTTCTTTCTCCAACATTCCTAAAAACGAGCGTTATACGCGACGTTTTTTCGGCGGACGACAACCGTTGTGAGGGATCGGAGTCACATCAGTAATATTAGTGATGCGGAAACCAGCGGCGTTCAGAGCACGAATGGTAGATTCGCGACCCGGACCCGGTCCCTTAACCATAACTTCCAGGTTCTTGATACCGTATTCTTTCACGGCTTCTGCGCAACGCTCTGCTGCAACCTGAGCTGCAAACGGAGTGGATTTGCGAGAACCACGGAAACCGGAACCACCGGCAGTTGCCCAACCCAACGCGTTACCTTGACGATCGGTAATAGTCACGATGGTGTTGTTGAAAGAAGCATGGACATGAGCCACGCCGTCAGAGACTTGTTTTCTTACACGTTTACGTGCACGAATTGGTGCCTTTGCCATTATTCAATCACCCCGATTATTTCTTGATCGGTTTGCGCGGACCCTTACGGGTACGTGCGTTGGTCTTGGTACGCTGACCGCGAACCGGGAGACCACGACGATGACGCAAACCGCGATAGCAACCAAGGTCCATCAGACGCTTGATGCTCATGCTCACTTCACGGCGCAGATCACCTTCAACGACAAATTTGGCAACTTCGTCACGCAGCGTGTCGATTTGTTCTTCAGACAGCTCACTGATCTTAACATCTTCAGCGATACCCGCAGCGGCGCAGATGGCCTTGGAGCGAGTCTTGCCGACACCGTAGATCGACGTTAACGCGATCACGGTATGTTTCTGATCAGGAATGTTAATGCCTGCTATACGGGCCACTATGCACTCCTACTATTTAATTATGCGTCCCATGCTGAAAAGCCCGTTTTCAGGATACTCAAATGGAAAACGCATAGACATACAAAAGATTGGCTGGCTAATCTAGCCAGCTCAACCCAACTTTGCAAGAAAAATATGCGAGATAAATCAGCCTTGACGCTGTTTATGCTTCGGCTCGGCACTGCAAATCACGCGGATGACGCCATCACGCTTAACGATTTTGCAGTTACGGCATAATTTCTTGACGGAAGCACGAACTTTCATTTTTACTCTCCGTAACTTCTTAAGCGACCATTAACGGCCATAGCCTTTGAGGTTCGCTTTCTTCAATGCAGACTCGTACTGACTGGACATCATCAGAGTTTGCACTTGAGCCATAAAGTCCATAATGACGACAACAACGATTAGCAGTGAGGTCCCACCGAAGTAGAACGGCACTTTCATTGCATCACGCATGAACTCCGGGATCAGGCAGATAAAAGTAATATAAAGCGCGCCAACTAAAGTCAGGCGAGTCATTACTTTATCGATATACTTCGCCGTTTGCTCTCCCGGACGAATTCCTGGTACAAATGCACCGGACTTCTTCAGGTTATCAGCTGTTTCTCTCGGGTTGAAAACCAACGCGGTATAGAAGAAACAGAAGAAGATGATTGCAGACGCATAGAGTAACACATAAAGCGGTTGCCCAGGCTGCAAATACAGCGAAATTGTTGTCAGCCAGTTCCAACCGGTACCACCCCCGAACCATGACGCGATGGTCGCCGGGAACAGAATAATACTGGAAGCAAAAATCGCCGGGATAACCCCCGCCATATTCACTTTCAGCGGTAAATGTGTGCTCTGTGCAGCATAGACACGACGACCTTGTTGACGCTTCGCATAGTTCACCACAATGCGGCGTTGACCACGCTCTACGAAAACAACAAAGAAAGTCACTGCAAATACTAATACTGCAACCAACAGCAACAGGAGGAAGTGCAGGTCGCCTTGACGCGCTTGCTCAATCGTATGGCCAATGGCTGGCGGGAGGCCCGCAACGATACCAGCGAAGATAATGATTGAGATACCGTTACCGATACCACGCTCAGTAATCTGTTCGCCGAGCCACATCAGGAACATCGTCCCTGTAACCAGACTTACAACAGCGGTGAAGTAGAACGCAAAGCCTGGGTTAATAACCAGGCCCTGCATTCCAGGCATATTCGGCAGACCGGTAGCAATACCGATCGACTGAAATATTGCCAACACCAACGTACCGTAACGGGTGTACTGGCTAATCTTACGACGGCCAGACTCCCCTTCTTTCTTGAGCTCTGCCAGGGCCGGATGAACGACCGTTAACAGCTGGATAATAATGGATGCCGAAATATACGGCATGATACCCAAAGCAAAGATTGAAGCTCGGCTAAGAGCACCACCAGAGAACATGTTGAACATTTCAATGATGGTGCCACGCTGTTGATCAAGCAGTTTGGCAAGTACAGCGGCATCAATACCAGGGATCGGAATAAAAGAGCCAATACGGAACACAATCAGCGCACCGATAACAAACAGCAGTCTGCGTTTCAGTTCGCCAAGGCCACCTTTGGCACTTTGAAAATCTAATCCCGGTTGTTTAGCCATCTGCTACTTATTCCTCAGTTTTACCGCCAGCAGCTTCGATAGCAGCACGAGCGCCTTTAGTAACACGCAGACCGCGTACAGTTACCGGACGAGTTACCTCGCCAGAAAGGATCACTTTCGCGAACTCGATCTGGATACCGATAATGTTTGCAGCTTTCAGCGTGTTCAGGTCAACGACATCGCCTTCTACTTTAGCCAGGTCAGACAGACGAACTTCTGCAGTGACCATTGCTTTACGAGAAGTAAAACCGAATTTCGGCAGACGACGGTATAACGGCATCTGACCACCTTCGAAACCGCGACGTACGCCACCGCCAGAACGAGAGTTCTGACCTTTGTGACCACGACCACCGGTTTTACCGAGGCCAGAACCGATACCACGACCCAGACGCTTGGAAGCGTGCTTAGACCCTTCGGCCGGAGACAGAGTATTTAAACGCATCTCTTACTCCTCAACTTTAACCATGTAGGAAATCGCGTTAACCATACCGCGTACAGCAGGAGTATCCTCGCGCTCTACGGTGTGGCCAATACGACGCAGACCCAGGCCAAGCAGCGTTGCCTTGTGTTTCGGCAGACGACCGATTGCACTGCGGGTTTGAGTAATTTTAATAGTCTTTGCCATGGTCATTACCCCAGAATTTCTTCAACGGATTTACCACGCTTGGCAGCGACCATTTCTGGAGAATTCATATTTTCCAGGCCATCGATAGTTGCACGAACCACGTTAATCGGGTTGGTGGAACCGTACGCTTTAGCCAGTACGTTATGAACTCCAGCGACTTCCAGAACGGCGCGCATTGCACCACCGGCGATGATACCGGTACCTTCGGAAGCCGGCTGCATGAATACACGAGAACCCGTGTGAACACCTTTAACCGGGTGCTGCAGGGTGCCGTGGTTCAGCGCGACGTTAATCATATTGCGACGGGCTTTTTCCATCGCTTTCTGGATGGCTGCCGGAACTTCGCGTGCTTTACCGTAACCAAAACCAACGCGACCGTTACCATCGCCTACTACAGTCAGAGCTGTGAAGGAGAAAATACGACCACCTTTTACGGTTTTAGATACGCGGTTAACCGCGATCAGCTTTTCCTGCAGTTCGCCAGCTTGTTTTTCGATGTGAGCCATCTTACACCTCTACCTTAGAACTGAAGGCCAGCTTCACGGGCAGCATCTGCCAGTGCCTGGACACGACCATGATATTGGAAACCAGAACGGTCAAAAGACACTTCTTTGATACCTTTTTCCAGAGCGCGTTCAGCAACTGCTTTACCAACAGCAGCGGCAGCGTCTTTGTTCCCAGTGTACTTCAGTTGTTCAGTGATAGCTTTTTCAACAGTAGAAGCTGCTACCAGAACTTCAGAACCATTCGGTGCAATTACCTGTGCGTAAATATGACGCGGGGTACGATGTACCACCAGGCGAGTTGCACCCAGCTCTTTGAGCTTGCGGCGTGCGCGGGTCGCACGACGGATACGAGCAGATTTCTTATCCATAGTGTTACCTTACTTCTTCTTAGCCTCTTTGGTACGCACGACTTCGTCGGCGTAACGAACACCCTTGCCTTTATAAGGCTCAGGACGACGGTAGGCGCGCAGATCAGCTGCAACCTGACCGATCAGCTGCTTATCAGCGCCTTTCAGCACGATTTCAGTCTGAGACGGACATTCAGCAGTAATCCCTGCCGGCAGTTGATGGTCAACAGGATGTGAGAAACCCAGAGCCAGGTTTACTACATTGCCTTTAACCGCTGCACGATAACCTACACCAACCAGCTGCAGCTTCTTAGTGAAGCCTTCGGTAACACCGATAACCATTGAGTTCAGCAGTGCACGAGCAGTACCCGCCTGAGCCCATCCATCCACGAAACCATCACGCGGACCGAAAGTCAGAGCGTTGTCTGCTTGTTTCACTTCAACAGCATCGTTGAGAGTACGAGTCAGCTCGCCGTTTTTACCTTTGATCGAAATAACCTGACCGTTGAGTTTTACCTCTACGCCGGCAGGAATAACGACCGGTGCCTTAGCAACACGAGACATTTTTTCCTCCGATTACGCTACGTAGCAGATAATTTCGCCACCAAGACCAGCCTGGCGCGCTGCACGATCGGTCATAACACCTTTAGAGGTAGATACGACAGCGATACCTAAACCAGCCATTACTTTCGGCAGCTCATCTTTTTTCTTATAGATGCGCAGACCTGGGCGGCTGACACGCTGAATGCTTTCTACCACAGCCTTGCCCTGGAAATACTTAAGAGTCAGTTCCAGTTCCGGCTTGGTGTCGCCTTCAATTTTAAAATCTTCAATAAAACCTTCTTCCTTCAGCACGTTGGCAATTGCCACTTTCAGCTTGGAGGAAGGCATGGTGACCGCAGTTTTATTCGCGGATTGACCGTTACGGATACGGGTCAGCATATCCGCGATCGGATCTTGCATGCTCATCTGTCTTTACTCCCGTGATTCAATTGGTGACAATTACCAGCTAGCCTTCTTAAGACCCGGAATTTCACCGCGCATAGCGGCTTCACGGACCTTAATACGGCTCAACCCGAACTTCCGCAGGAAAGCGTGCGGACGACCAGTTTGGCGGCAGCGGTTACGCTGACGAGACGGGCTGGAATCACGCGGCAGAGACTGCAGCTTGAGAACGGCATTCCAACGATCTTCGTCAGAAGCGTTCACATCAGAAATGATCGCTTTCAGTTCAGCGCGTACAGCGAAGTATTTTTCAGCTAAAGCTACGCGTTTTACTTCGCGTGCTTTCATTGATTGCTTAGCCATGAAGTAACCCTACCTTACTTGCGGAACGGGAAGTCAAAGGCAGCCAGCAGAGCACGGCCTTCATCATCGGATTTCGCAGTAGTGGTAATGGTAATATCCAAACCACGAACGCGATCGACTTTATCGTAATCGATTTCCGGGAAGATGATCTGCTCACGGACACCCATGCTGTAGTTACCACGACCGTCGAAAGACTTAGCGGACAAGCCACGGAAGTCACGGATACGCGGTACAGCAATAGTGATCAGACGCTCAAAGAACTCCCACATGCGTTCGCCACGCAGAGTCACTTTACAGCCGATCGGATAGCCCTGACGGATTTTGAAGCCTGCAACAGATTTGCGTGCTTTGGTGATCAACGGTTTTTGACCGGAGATTGCTGCCAGGTCAGCTGCTGCGTTATCCAGCAGTTTCTTGTCAGCGATCGCTTCACCAACACCCATGTTCAGGGTGATCTTCTCGACCCGAGGGACTTGCATGACAGAATTGTAGTTAAACTCAGTCATGAGTTTCTTAACTACTTCGTCTTTGTAGTAATCATGCAGTTTCGCCATCGTACTACTCCAAATTACTTGATAGTTTCGCTATTAGACTTGAAGAAACGGACTTTTTTGCCGTCTTCGAATCTAAAACCTACACGGTCAGCCTTGCCGGTTGCCGCATTGAAGATTGCAACGTTAGAAACCTGAATAGCAGCTTCTTTTTCAACGATGCCGCCTGGTTGGTTCAGGGCCGGAACCGGCTTCTGATGTTTCTTAACCAGGTTGATACCTTCAACGATGAGCTTGCCGGAAGACAAGACATTCTTAACTTTACCGCGCTTACCTTTATCTTTACCGGTTAACACGATAACTTCGTCATCACGACGGATTTTAGCTGCCATGATTCGCTCCTTAGAGTACTTCTGGTGCCAGAGAGATAATTTTCATGAACTTTTCATTACGCAGTTCACGAGTTACCGGCCCAAAAATACGCGTGCCGATTGGCTGCTCGCTGTTATTGTTTAAAATAACGCATGCATTGCCATCGAAGCGAATGACAGAACCGTCCGGGCGACGAACGCCCTTCCTGGTGCGCACCACTACCGCCTTCAGGACATCGCCTTTTTTCACCTTACCGCGAGGAATTGCTTCCTTGATGGTAATTTTGATGATGTCGCCGACGCCTGCGTAGCGACGGTGCGAGCCACCCAGAACCTTGATACACATTACGCGACGTGCGCCGGAGTTGTCGGCCACGGTCAGCATAGTCTGTTCTTGGATCATTTCAGTGCTCCGCTAATGTCAACTACTACTTCGGGACCCAATAAATCGGGTCGTTAAAAAGCCCCATAATCGAGGGCGCGGCATTATAACACCGGTTCCTACATATGGGTAGAAAAAATAAACGGCTCATCGCTGAGCCGTTTATTCGTATTGAGAAAGGCTACTGTATTACAGAACCGCTTTCTCTACAACGCGAACCAGCGTCCAGGACTTAGTCTTGGACAGCGGACGGCATTCACGGATTTCAACCTTGTCGCCGATACCGCATTCGTTGTTCTCGTCATGTACGTGCAGTTTGGTCGTACGCTTAATGAATTTACCGTAGATCGGGTGTTTCACAAAACGTTCGATAGCAACAACAATGGATTTCTCCATTTTGTCGCTAACAACGCGACCTTGCAGAGTACGGATTTTATCGGTCATTACGCACCCGCCTTCTCAGTCAGTAAAGTCTTAACGCGTGCGACATCACGACGCACTTGCTTCAACAGGTGAGACTGTTGCAGCTGGCCACTTGCAGCCTGCATACGCAGGTTGAACTGCTCACGCAGCAGGTTCAGCAGCTCGGTGTTCAGCTCTTCAACACTTTTCTCACGCAGCTCTTTTGCTTTCATTACATCACCGTCTTAGTTACAAAGGTGGTTTTAATCGGCAGTTTCGCTGCTGCCAGCTTGAATGCTTCACGGGCCAGCTCTTCCGGTACTCCGTCCATTTCATACAGGACTTTACCCGGCTGAATCAAGGCAACCCAATACTCCACGTTACCTTTACCTTTACCCATACGCACTTCGAGCGGCTTTTCGGTGATCGGTTTGTCCGGGAATACACGGATCCAGATCTTACCTTGACGCTTAACTGCACGGGTCATAGCACGACGTGCTGCTTCGATCTGACGGGCAGTCAGACGACCACGGCCAACAGCTTTCAGACCGAAAGTGCCGAAGCTAACATCCGTACCCTGCGCCAGACCACGGTTGCGGCCTTTGTGCACTTTACGGAATTTTGTACGCTTTGGTTGTAACATCAGCGACGCTCCTTATTTACGGCCTTTACGCTGCTGCTTTTTAGGTTGAGCAGCCGGTTTTTCCGGTTGTTCAACAGCAGCCATACCACCCAGGATCTCGCCTTTGAAGATCCACACTTTAACGCCGATTACACCGTAAGTGGTGTGCGCTTCAGAGGTGTTGTAGTCAATGTCAGCACGCAGGGTATGCAACGGAACACGACCTTCACGGTACCATTCAGTACGTGCGATCTCCGCGCCGCCCAGACGGCCGCTAACTTCAACTTTGATACCTTTAGCGCCCAGACGCATTGCGTTCTGTACAGCACGCTTCATCGCACGACGGAACATAACACGACGTTCCAGCTGAGAAGTGATGCTGTCAGCAACCAGTTTTGCGTCCAGTTCAGGTTTACGAACTTCGGCGATATTGATCTGAGCAGGAACGCCAGCGATATCCGCTACGACCTTGCGCAGTTTTTCTACGTCTTCACCTTTCTTACCGATAACGATACCCGGGCGAGCGGTGTGAATGGTCACACGGATGCTCTTAGCCGGACGCTCGATAACGATACGAGATACGGACGCTTTAGCCAGTTCCTTAGTCAGGTACTGACGTACTTTAAAGTCGCTGTCCAGGTTGTCAGCGAATTCTTTGGTGTTCGCAAACCAGGTAGAGTTCCATGGTTTTACAATACCCAGGCGAATACCATTAGGATGTACTTTCTGACCCATTGCTAGTCTCCAGAGTCTCAGCGATCGGACACAACCACAGTGATGTGGCTGGTGCGCTTCAGGATGCGATCTGCACGACCTTTCGCACGCGGCATAATGCGCTTCATGCTCGGGCCTTCGTCTACGAAAATTTTCGCAACTTTCAGATCGTCAATGTCAGCGCCATCGTTGTGTTCAGCGTTAGCAATGGCAGATTCCAGTACTTTCTTAACCAATACCGCAGCTTTCTTGTTGGTATAGGTCAGGATGTCCAGGGCCTGCGACACTTTCTTACCGCGAATCAGGTCAGCAACAAGGCGAACCTTCTGAGCAGAAGAACGAGCATGGCGATGTTGAGCTAAAGTTTCCATCTCTTCCTCCTACCTTATTTCTTCTTCGCTTTTTTATCAGCAGCGTGGCCGCGATAAGTACGAGTCGGTGCGAATTCACCCAGTTTGTGACCGACCATTTCGTCGGAAACAAAGACTGGAACGTGCTGACGACCATTATGGACAGCGATGGTCAAACCGATCATGTTAGGAAAGATCGTTGAACGACGGGACCAAGTGCGCAGGGGCTTCTTGTCTCCGCTTTCCACCGCTTTCTCTACCTTCTTCAGCAAGTGCAGGTCAATAAAAGGACCTTTCTTGAGAGAACGTGGCATGGCTTATCCTCTAATATTATTTGCTACGGCGACGTACGATAAATTTATCAGTACGCTTGTTGCTGCGGGTCTTCTTACCTTTGGTCTGAACGCCCCACGGAGTTACCGGGTGCTTACCAAAGTTACGACCTTCACCACCACCGTGTGGGTGGTCGACTGGGTTCATCGCAGTACCGCGAACGGTAGGACGAACACCACGCCAGCGTGCAGCACCAGCTTTACCCAGAACGCGCAGCATATGCTCAGCATTGCCAACTTCGCCCAGAGTCGCGCGGCAATCTGCTTCGACTTTACGCATTTCACCAGAACGCAGACGCAGGGTGACATAAGCACCATCGCGAGCAACGATCTGAACGTAAGTACCCGCAGAACGCGCCAGCTGACCGCCTTTACCTGGTTTCATTTCTACGTTATGAACGGTAGAACCAACCGGGATATTGCGCATCGGCAGGGTGTTACCCGCTTTGATTGCAGCATCAACGCCAGACTGAATCTGGTCGCCAGCTTTCAGGCCTTTCGGGGCCAGGATGTAACGGCGTTCGCCGTCTTTGTACAGAACCAGCGCGATGTTCGCGGAACGGTTCGGATCGTACTCAAGACGCTCAACAACTGCCGGGATACCATCTTTGTTGCGTTTGAAGTCAACAATACGGTAAGCCTGCTTGTGGCCACCACCGATGTGACGAGTGGTGATGCGACCATTGTTGTTACGACCACCGGATTTGCTGTTTTTTTCCAGCAACGGAGCAAAAGGTTTGCCCTTGTGCAGCTCAGGGTTAACCACTTTAACAACGTGGCGACGACCCGGAGATGTCGGTTTACACTTAACAACTGCCATTGTATTACTCCTCCGACTTACTCAGCGCCGCCAACGAAGTCCAGGTTCTGGCCTTCTTTCAGGGTGACGTAAGCTTTTTTCCAGTCGCTACGACGACCGATACGCTGTCCGTGACGTTTAACTTTCCCTTTAACGACCAGGGTGTTAACGACTTCGACTTCGACTTCAAACAGTTTCTGCACAGCAGCTTTGATTTCTGCTTTAGTCGCGTCTTTGGCAACTTTGAGAACGATGGTGTTGGTTTTTTCCATCGCAGTAGACGCTTTCTCAGAAACGTGCGGTGCACGCAGCACCTTCAGCAAACGTTCTTCACGAATCATGCCAGCATCTCCTCAACTTGCTTAACAGCGTCAGCCGTCATTACGACTTTGTCGAAGGCGATCAGGCTTACCGGATCGATGCTCACTGCGTCACGTACGTCAACCTTGTGCAGGTTGCGTGCAGCCAGGAACAGATTCTCATCCAGTTCACCGGTGATGATCAGCACATCTTCCAGAGCCATGTCTTTCAGTTTCTGAGCCAGCAGCTTAGTTTTCGGCGCTTCTACAGAGAACTTCTCGACAACGATCAGACGATCTTGACGTACCAGTTCGGACAGGATGCTTTTCAGCGCGCCGCGGTACATCTTTTTGTTAACTTTTTGACTGTGGTCCTGCGGGCGAGCAGCGAAGGTTACGCCACCGGAACGCCAGATCGGGCTCTTGATAGAACCTGAACGCGCACGGCCGGTACCTTTCTGGCGCCACGGCTTTTTACCGGAACCAGTTACTTCAGCACGGGTCTTCTGAGCACGAGTACCCTGACGAGCACCAGCTGCGTAAGCAACTACAACCTGGTGTACCAGCGCTTCGTTGAAATCACGACCGAAGGTAGTTTCGGAAACAGTCAGCGCGCTTTGCGCGTCTTTCAATACTAATTCCATTGCTATCTCCTCACGCCTTCACAGCTGGTTTAACGATCAGGTTGCTACCGGTTGCACCGGGAACAGCACCTTTAACCAGCAGCAGGTTGCGCTCAGCGTCAACACGTACTACGTCCAGGCTCTGAACGGTTACACGTTCGTTACCCAGCTGACCTGCCATTTTCTTGCCTTTAAACACTTTGCCCGGAGTCTGGTTCTGACCGATAGAACCCGGAACGCGGTGAGACAAGGAGTTACCGTGGGTAGCGTCCTGGGTACGGAAGTTCCAGCGCTTAACGGTACCTGCGAAACCTTTACCTTTAGAGGTGCCAGTTACGTCAACTTTTTTCACTTCTGCAAACAGTTCAACGCTGATGCTCTGACCAACAGTGAACTCTTCGCCGTCTGCCAGGCGGAATTCCCACAGACCACGGCCAGCTTCAACGCCAGCTTTAGCGAAGTGACCAGCTTCCGGCTTGGTTACACGGTTAGCTTTTTTAGCACCAGTGGTAACCTGAATTGCACGGTAGCCGTCGTTAGCCAGGTCTTTAACCTGAGTAACACGGTTTGCTTCTACTTCGATAACGGTTACTGGGATAGAAACACCGTCTTCAGTGAAGATACGGGTCATACCCACTTTTTTACCGACTAAACCAATCATTGTTTCAACCTCTCAATCGCTCAATGACCTGATTAACCCAGGCTGATCTGCACGTCTACACCGGCAGCCAGATCCAGACGCATCAGAGCATCAACGGTTTTCTCGGTTGGCTCAACGATGTCAACCAGACGCTTGTGAGTGCGAATTTCGTACTGATCGCGCGCGTCTTTGTTAACGTGCGGAGAGATCAGAACGGTAAAGCGCTCTTTGCGGGTCGGCAGCGGGATCGGACCACGTACTTGCGCACCAGTGCGCTTAGCAGTCTCGACGATTTCGGCGGTTGATTGATCGATCAGACGATGATCAAACGCTTTCAAGCGGATACGGATTCTTTGGTTCTGCATGAGACCAGAGCTCCAATTATTTATAGACGAAAATAATTACTCCTCGCACCCATTACGATTGATGGGGGAGTGTAATCGTTTTTACATAGCTTCCCAATTGGAAGCATTGTTAAGCAACAAACTGCATTGCTCCGGTTCTGATTGAACCTGCCGTCAATAATGACAAGCCCGCGCATTATACGGAATTACGCAGCTTAAGCAAGTGCTGTTTACTATTCGTGCGTTCAGGGCTGGAATCCGGCGCGCATTTTTTTGCCGGGGCTATGGAAAAGCACTGAAAAAGCCTGAAGACGGCCTCCATCTTTGAGAAACAGCGCTACAGCCAGGTTCATCATTTTGGCATTGTTGGTGCCTCCCCTACCCCATTGTCATGGAGGTGCCAGTGACCGTAGCCTTTATGCTTTTTTATTTAGTAATGTGCAGTTGCCTTAGTTGGTATGACTGGCGCACAGCCTTGCTTCCCGATCGTCTGACCTGTCCATTACTGTGGGGCGGCCTGTTGTTCAACCTATTCTGCATACCGGATTCTTTATCGGGTGCCGTACTTGGCGCAGTTGCGGGTTATGGATTTTTTGCCTGCTTCTATTGGCTATACCGCAGCCTACGTGGTCACGAAGGGCTGGGATATGGAGATGTAAAATTACTGGCGGCGCTCGGTGCATGGCATGGATGGCAATCCCTATCGGCCATCATCTTAATAGCCTCGCTAAGCGGTTTGATCGTTGCTGGGCTACTACTCTTGGCAAATTCTGACAGACATAAAAAAACCCCGCTGCCGTTTGGTCCATTTCTGGTGGCTGCAGGGTTCTGCATAGGCTGGCCAACATTCGAGCAGCCTATATTGGTGCTGTTCAATTCTGTTCTTTGATCTGAGATTGCAGGTAATTCTGCAAACCAATCTTAGCGATCAGATCCAGTTCGGTTTCCAGCCAGTCAATGTGGTGTTCTTCGTCCGCAAGAATTGCGATCATCATGTCACGGCTGACATAGTCATGGACGCTATCCGCATAGGCAATCGCTTCACGCAGATCTTTAGCGCCTTCAAGTTCGAGATTCAGGTCAGATTGCAGCATCTCTTCCACATCTTCGCCGATGTGTAATTTACCGAGATCTTGCAGGTTTGGGATGCCTTCGAGGAACAGAATACGCTCGATATACTTATCGGCGTGTTTCATTTCATCGATGGATTCGTGGTATTCGACATCATTGAGGCGCATCAGGCCCCAGTCTTTGAACATTCTTGCGTGAAGAAAATACTGATTGATTGCGACAAGCTCATTTCCCAATAATTTATTGAGATAATTTATTATCTTGATATCACCTTTCATTTTATAGTCCCTCCGCTTCCACTACATGAAGCGTAGATCGACTAAAAGGGAAGTCAAAAAAAAGATGACGCTTTAAGCAATCTCTTTGTATTCCGGGATCTGCATCAATTCATCCTGCATGATTTCGCGCGCGGCACGAACGCATTTACCACATTGATTCCCTACAGGAATAAATTTACGCAACTGCTGAAATGACTGTGGATGGAACTGGCGAACTGCCTGGCGGATCTTTTTATCGCTGACACCGTTACATAAACAAACGTACATGATGGCTCCCGTTCAAATTATGCGCAGTGTAAATGAGAATAGTTATGATTACAATAGCACAATTGTAAACGGTAGAGAGCGAGCGTAACGAAAATTACCGAGCAGAAAATTACCGAGCAATAGAAAAACAAAAAGGGCGCCGAAGCGCCCTTTTCAATTCAGGGTAATTACTTAGCCCAGAACTTTAGCAACAACGCCCGCGCCAACGGTACGGCCGCCTTCACGGATTGCGA
>NZ_DAMBQK010000038.1:0-28251 GCF_032062175.1 Atlantibacter sp. | reverse complement strand
CAAAACTCTATGCCCGTCCTTTTTTACCCGCACATTACTGGGGATTCCCCAGCGCGCAAGCGGGGGTTTTGCTTTCAGGCAACACCCCCTCGTTTACGCAGAATCGCTTTCCGTTATCCCCTGTCGTTTCAACATTCACGTAGAGCCAAATAAACAGGCTGGCGCATTTTCTGAGGTATTCGGACAGAAGCAATAATGTTTATTTAAAATTCCGAAAATTACATTTTTAGAAACCTTATCTCACTTTTATTCATGCTTATTCTTTCTTTGAAATATATCATTCCTGCAATGTCATATAGGGCGCATCTATTTCTTTAGCTGATGGTTGCTCTATTAATGGCAGTCATAAAAAGGATGAATAAAAAGGATTAAAAATGAAGATAAGCACACTGGCATTAGTGATGATGAGCATGGTTACAGCATCAGCAGCGCAAGCAGCTGAAGTTTATAACAAGGACGGTAATAAACTGGACGTCTACGGACGAGTGAAAGCCATGCATTACATGAGCGATTACTCTGCAAAAGACGGCGATAAAACCTACGTGCGTTTCGGCTTTAAAGGTGAAACGCAAATTAATAGTGAACTGACTGGCTATGGCCGTTGGGAAGCGGAATTCGCTGGTAACAAAGAAGAAGGTGCGGCTAACACGCAGAAAACCCGCCTGGCTTTTGCTGGCTTAAAACTTCAGGACTACGGCTCGCTCGATTATGGTCGTAACCTGGGCGCGCTGTATGACGTGGAAGCCTGGACCGATATGTTCCCGGAGTTCGGCGGCGACTCCTCCGGTCATAACGATAACTTTATGGCTAAGCGTGCCAATGGTCTGGCGACTTACCGTAACACCGATTTCTTCGGTACCGTCGATGGTCTGAACACCACCCTGCAATACCAGGGAGCCAATGGCGACCGCAGCGCGCGCACTGAAAACGGTAACGGTTTCGGTACGGCAATGACCTATGACTTTGGCGGCAGCCCTTACAGCATTGGTGCCGCGTACACCAACTCTGAACGCACCGACAGACAGAATATCCAGCGTGTCGGCAGAGGCGACAAAGCAGAAGCCTGGGCGACCGGCCTGAAATACGACGCCAACAATATCTACATTGCGGCCATGTATTCTGAAACCCGTAACATGACACCGGTTTATGCCAGTGACAGTTACATTGGCGCAGCGAATAAGGCACAGAACGTTGAAGTGGTTGTTCAGTATCAGTTCGACTTCGGTCTGCGTCCGTCCCTGGGCTATGTCCAGTCGAAAGGTAAAGATATCGAAAACATCGGCGACGTTGATTTAGTCAACTACTTTGACGTGGGTGCGGTTTACTATTTCAACAAAAACATGTCCGCCTTTGTTGATTACAAAATTAACCAAATTGATAAAAACAATGCGCTCGGCATCAACGACGATGACATCGTTGCCGTGGGTATGACTTACCAGTTCTAATCAGCAACAAAACCCCCGCGTAAACGGGGGTTTTGCTTTTAAAGAGGGGAAACTATCAGGCGGTGAGTTTGATATTCGCTTCGGCAAAATCATCTGCCGGCTCTAGCTTCAGATCCAATGACGCTAACAACTCACGCAGACGCTCATGGAAATCACGCAGGGTTTGCTCCAGCTTTTCATTCACTTCACGATCTTTAATCGGCGTTGACTGCCAGTGGCCTTCTTCATCATAAAGACCAAAATGCCAGGTATAGGTAAAGCGCTTCTCTTCCGCTTCCAGTTCCATCCACCATCCCCAGAACTCACGCTTTTCCGGCACGGGTTTGACATTGACGCAAACTGCCAGGCAATCGAAAAAGAAACGGTTGTCTTCACATTGCCCTTCCCGGATATACGGGCCCAGGGCCGTGAACTTTTTAATCATCCTGCTCTTCGGGTGTCCACTCGGTAACGTCATTGCAATCTCCTTTGGTGAAGCAACTGTTTTACCAAAACAATGGAATTTAGCAATCTATTAACCAAATCGATTGTTAATCCATCCGGCAATTTCTTTTAACGCTTTATCAAAATTGCGATACACCGGATTAAAGGGTATCTCCAGCAATTTGCCATCGGATGATGACGAGGTGATGAACCGCGACTCCTCAGGCGGGCTGAAAGGATCGTTTTTCCAGTAACCTGACAGCATCGGCGTCGGACAACGGCGGCCCAGCAACCCCTGAGTTTTTAGCGAATAGCGGTTGAGCTCGGTGCGCAGCGCGGTATCCGCCGCATCGTACATGCCCAACCGGCTGGCCAGCACGTCCATATACATTTCCGGCACTTTGTTTTGTAGCGTGGTGTCAGTCAGCAACTGATGCACCATTGGTCCCAGACACGCCACCGCTCTGAGGCGCGGCGATTCGAGATAGGCTAAGCGCACTGCCACGTTGGCCCCAAAACGAAAGCCGAACAGCGCCACGCGGGTGTGGTCAATCCAGGGGAGTTCCGGCAGGGATTTCAACACGTGCTGGTGCAGCAGGCTGGAGTCCTGGGTGAGTTTCCATTTTGCCGAGAAGCCGACCGACGGCATATCAAGGGTCAGCATCGCAATGCCCAGCGGCGCGAAATATTGCTCGAACAGATTGAAATAATCGCTTTGTAACGCGTCCAGACCACCGCACATCAGCACGGTAGGGAACGGTCCGTCACCCTTCGGTTGGTGTAAAAAACCGCTGACGGGGCTGCCGCCAGGTACGTTAAATTCCAGCTCGCGGATGTTGAACGGCAGGCGCTGCACCGCTTCCTGATAGGCGCGGTTCCCCAGCGCCTGGGCTTGTTCCGCCAGCTCATCGCCTTTTAAGTGCGGATAGGCGGCGATGCTGTAAAGATTAGAGGCTTTCAGCCAGTGGCGACCGGCGGTGGCGTCGTCTTCCGCCTGCCCTGCCCGTTGCTGCCACAGCATGGCCTGTTTCGACCATTCGTAAATCCAGTTACCGCCGCGATAGCCGATCACCGTGTCGTACAGCGCCGGATCGGTACGTTCGGCGTCACTCATCACAATGCGCGCCTGCACGTCGAGAATTTCACGCGGATCGATGCCGCGCCATACCCACATCAGGCGGTTAATCATCCGATACCAGTGGGGAATATTTTTACCATCAAGGGCGGACTGAATGGCGGGATGGCCAGTATGGTGCACCCGCCGAACGAGTGTTGACGTCTCCGGGTGTTTAAAGCGGGGTTTAAACAGGGTTTCGCTCAGATTTTTTGCCATGTCGTTCAGCCTCCATAACGCTCAATGGCCCTATTGTAGCGTGTCAGGGGCTAAAAAAAACAAACGCCCGGCAAGCGGGCGTTGATATCAGTCAGGCAAAATGCTGTTTCGCATTAACGGCCAGACAACGGCGGTACAAAGACCACGCCCATGTCCCACGGCTGCTCAATCCAGGTGTCCTGCGGGATGTCGACAACATAGTCATTCACCAGCGGTTTCCCGGCCGGCTTGGCGAAAATGGTCACGAAATGCGCTTTAGGGTACATCTCACGGATGGCAACCGCCGTACCGCCAGTGTCCACCAGATCGTCAATCACAATAAAGCCTTCGCCATCGCCTTCAGCGCGCTTGATCACTTTCAGCTCGCGCTGGTTGTCGTGATCGTAGCTGGAAATACAGACGGTATCGACATGGCGAATACCCAGTTCACGGGCCAGCAGCGCGCCAGGGACCAAACCACCGCGGCTCACGGCAATAATGCCTTTCCATTGATCGGCTGGCAGCAAGCGGCTTGCCAGTTTGCGGGCGTGAATCTGCAACATGTCCCAGGTGACGATGTATTTTTCGCTCATGTGAAGTGTCCCGGCCTGTTTTAAACGGCTTAAAAGTATTCAGGGGAAAATAGGTTGCGCGAGATTATAGAGATCTGACGCACTAAAAACCAGTGCTGTGCGGCATCCGCTGCGGTTTTTACGTGAGGCGGTCTACATGATGTAACAGAAAGTGGTATGCTCACGACATCACGCAAGCCTGGCTTGTGGTACATCGTAATCAGGTAAACCTGTGACCGGCAGCCCCTTTTGCCGGGTCAACGTCAAGGAGACTTAACGTGTCTGAACTGTCTCAACTCTCCCCGCAGCCGCTGTGGGATATTTTTGCCAAAATCTGCTCCATCCCTCACCCGTCTTATCATGAAGAACAACTCGCCGAACACATTTTAAGCTGGGCCAGTGAGAAAGGACTGGAAGCGGAGCGCGACAGCGTTGGCAACATCCTGATCCGCAAACCGGCCACTGCCGGTATGGAAAACCGCAAAACGGTGGTCCTGCAAGCGCACCTTGATATGGTGCCGCAGAAAAATAACGATACCGACCATGACTTCACCAAAGACCCGATTCAACCGTGGATCGACGGCGAATGGGTGAAAGCGCGCGGCACCACGCTGGGTGCAGATAACGGCATCGGTATGGCGTCCGCGCTGGCGGTGCTGGCGGATGATTCCGTGGCCCACGGCCCGCTGGAAGTACTGTTGACCATGACCGAAGAAGCAGGCATGGACGGCGCGTTTGGTTTGCAGCCAGGCTGGTTAAAAGCCGACATTCTGATTAACACCGACTCCGAAGAAGAAGGTGAAATCTACATGGGCTGCGCAGGGGGTATCGACTTTATCACCACCCTGAAACTGGATCGCGAGGCAATTCCGGCAGGTTTTGAGACCTTCAAACTGACGCTGAAGGGCCTGAAAGGCGGCCACTCTGGCGGCGATATTCATTTAGGCCTGGGCAACGCCAACAAACTGCTGGCGCGTTTCCTGGCCGGTCACGCCAAAGAACTGGACCTGCGTCTGGTGGACTTTAACGGCGGCACCCTGCGTAACGCCATCCCGCGTGAAGCCTTTGCCACCGTTGCCGTTCCGGCAGACAACGCGGCTGACTTGAAAAACCTGGCCAGCCACTATCAGGACATCCTGAAAAACGAACTGTCGGTAGTGGAAAAAAATCTGGTGGTGCTGCTGGATAGCGCAACAACCGATAAATCCGCCCTGACCGCGACAAGCCGCGATGCGTTTATCAGCCTGCTGAACGCCACCCCGAACGGCGTGATCCGTAATTCCGACGTGGCGAAAGGCGTGGTGGAAACGTCCCTGAACGTCGGCGTGGTAACCATGGAGCAGGACAGCGCGCAGATTATCTGCCTGATCCGTTCGCTTATCGACAGCGGTAAAGATTACGTAGTCGGTATGCTGGAATCGCTGGGCGGCCTGGTCGGCGCGCAAACCGAAGCCAAAGGCAGCTATCCTGGCTGGCAGCCGGACGCCAGCTCACCGGTCATGGCGCTGGTGCGTGAAACTTACCAGAAGCTGTTCAACAAGACGCCGAACATTCAGGTGATCCACGCGGGTCTGGAATGCGGTCTGTTCAAAAAACCGTATCCTGACATGGATATGGTGTCGATTGGGCCAACCATCACCGGGCCGCACTCCCCGGATGAGCAGGTTCATATTGAAAGCGTCGGTCAGTACTGGACGCTTCTCACGGAACTGCTGAAAGCTATTCCGGCTAAATAAGTCATAGATTAAGGGCAACGCGATGTTGCCCTTTTTTTATTCGCTCAGTTCACGGTATTCCAGCAGCGTATGCGCCTCGCCCAGCCATTTCTGCATTCGGTAATTCACGAAATCCTCACCCCGTAACCCCACGGTTTGTTTCGCTATGACTTTGAACCCGTGCCGCTCAAAGAAAGGCCGCGCCGTAATGCTGGCTTCGGTAAACAGCGTGGCAATGTTTTGCGCGCGGGCCTGGTTTTCCAGGCGATTCAGCAGCGCGGTAGCGGTTTTTTGCCGCTGGTAATCAGGATGCACAAACAGCAAATCAAGATGCCCATCGCGCTCAAGAGTAATAAACCCGGCAATTTCGTCATGGTTACAGGCGACAAACGTCCAGGCGTGCGACAGACGTACCATCCAGCGTTGTTCATCAATCTGCGCCCAGGCGCGGGTTTGCGCCTCGTTATAATCCCTGGCCGCCACTTCGCTAACCGAGCGCAGGAACACCTCTACAACATCAGGGAAATCGCGTGGATGATAGCGACGAATAACTGGCGCGCTTTTTACCATCACTGCCTCCTGTATTAATAAGTCAAAGACCAAGCACCAACTGACGCTCCAGTTGTGGGTCAAGCAGGGTGACATGCAGGCCCACCAGGCGAACGCCGCGCCCGGCGCGCCGCTCGTCCCAGGTTTTACGCGCCGTGGCAAGCAAATCTTCTTTATTGAGCCGTGGCCAGACGTGCTCCTGAGTGGTGAGCTGGAAATCATTAAACTTAAGCTTAACGCCCTGGCGGGCAATTAACAGGTCGGGTTTAACATTCGCCAGCCGGCGCTCCAGTTCCGGGTACAGGCGTTCGACGATTTGCTCACAATCGGCCCAGTCGTGAATGTCCTCGGCCAGGGTACGTTCCACGCCGATGGATTTACGCTGCCGGTCGTTGCTGACTTCACGCTCATCAATACCCTGGCTGCGCTCCCACAGCACTCGCCCGAATTTACCAAAACGCTTTAACAGTGAGGCCAGATCGCATTTCTGCACGTCTTCACAGGTTACCAGGCCCAGCTTTTCCAGCTTGCCTGCCGTGACTTTCCCTACGCCCGGGATTTTCGACAGCGGCAACGTTTTCAAAAACGCAGGCATTTCTTCCGGGGTGATCACGCACTGGCCGTTGGGCTTATTGAGATCTGAGGCGATTTTCGCCACGAACTTTATTGGCGCGATGCCGGCGGAGGCGGTGAGTTGCAGTTCATCAAAAATGGTCTGGCGGATTTCTCGCGCCATTAACGTTGCCGAGCCGTGGCAGTGCGGGCTGTCGGTGACGTCCAGGTAGGCTTCATCCAGCGAGAGCGGTTCGATCAGCGGCGTATAGCGCAGGAAAATTTCACGGATATGGTTAGAGGCTTCTTTATAGGCGTCGAAGCGGCCAGGCAACAGCGTGAGATGGGGACAAAGTTTCAGGGCCATTCCCGTCGGCATAGCACTACGCACGCCAAATTTGCGCGCCGGATAGTTCGCCGTGCTGATGACCCCGCGCCGCTCCCGGCTGCCGCCGATAGCGATGGGGATATAGCGTAATGCCGGGTTGTCGCGCATCTCTACGGCTGCAAAAAAGCAGTCCATATCGACGTGAATAATTTTGCGCATAGCCCACCTCAGGAATAACACTGGATAAGTATACAGCGTGATTTAGCAAATTGAGAAGAGCGGGATAAGACATCGCCCCCATAAAGGAGGCGATTCGGATTAGAGAATGCGGTTCTGGCGCTGAGCCGCCCGGGCGAGACGCTTTTTACGCGCATCGCAGGGTTCAGGGCAGTCGCACACTTTCTCCATGCCCAGCGCGGAAATCCCTCCGCAACTCCCCTGGAGGGTTTTACGTTTGATCAGCACGCCAAGCGACATGCCGAAAATCACCAGCAGGAAGATGGCAAAGGTGGCGATAAAAATGGTCAACATGATTAACCTCCGAAATCATCCAGCAGGATGTTTTCATCCTCAACGCCCAGGTTCCTCAGCATGGTAATAACCGCAGCGTTCATCATCGGCGGGCCACACATATAGAACTCGCAATCTTCCGGCGCAGGATGGTCGCGCAGGTAGTTTTCGTACAGGACATTATGGATAAACCCGGTATAGCCGGTCCAGTTATCCTCCGGCAGCGGATCGGACAGCGCAATATGGAAGGTAAAGTTCGGATTGTCCCGCGCCAACTGCTCAAACTCCTCCTGGTAGAACATTTCGCGCAGCGAGCGCGCGCCGTACCAGAAGCTGATTTTGCGTTGGGTTTTCAGGCGCACCAACTGGTCGAAAATATGCGAACGCATCGGCGCCATCCCTGCCCCGCCGCCGATAAACACCATTTCTGCGTCGGTCTCTTTGGCAAAGAACTCGCCGAACGGCCCGGAAATGGTCACGCTATCCCCGGCCTTCAGCGACCAGATATACGAGGACATCATCCCCGGCGGCGCATCAGTTACGCCCGGCGGCGGCGTGGCGATACGCACGTTCAGCATGATGATGCCTTTCTCGTCCGGGTAGTTCGCCATCGAATAGGCGCGTACGCAGGGCTCGGTCACGGTTGACTGGAAGCGGAACAAATTGAATTTTTCCCAGTCGCCACGATATTCCTGCGGCACGTCGAAATCGGCGTAATTCACCGTGTGCGGCGGGCATTCGATTTGAATGTAGCCGCCCGCGCGGAACGGGACATCTTCACCTTCAGGAATGCGCAGTTTCAGCTCTTTGATAAACGTGGCTTTGTTATCGTTAGAGATCACTTCGCACTGCCATTTTTTAATCCCGAAAATCTCTTCCGGCAGCTCGATTTTCATATCCTGGCGCACCGCCACCTGGCAGGCTAAACGGCAGCCCTCTTTGGCTTCGCGTTTCGAGATATGCGCCCGCTCGGTGGGCAGAATGTCCCCGCCGCCGGACTTCACCGTCACGCGGCACTGGCCGCAGGAGCCGCCGCCGCCACAGGCGGATGACACGAAGATCCCCTGGTTTGATAAGGTATTGAGCAGCTTGTCCCCCGCCGGAGCGCGGAACTGTTTATCGGTGTCGTCGTTGATTTCAATCACGACATCGCTGGCGTTAACCAGTAGCGATTTGGCGAACAAAATCAGCACTGAAAGCACCAGCACAATCAGCGTGAACATCCCCACGCCAAGTAATATTTCTGTCATAGCTATCCCTTAAAGCTGCACACCGGAGAAGGACATAAAGCCCAGCGCCATCAAGCCGGTGGTAATAAAGGTAATCCCCAGGCCGCGCAGACCCGCTGGTACATTGGCGTATTTCAGCTTTTCGCGGATCCCCGCCATGGCGACAATCGCCAGCATCCAACCGATGCCAGAGCCAAAGCCGTAAACGATAGATTCGCTGAAGTTATAGTCGCGCTGCACCATAAACGAGACGCCGCCGAAGATGGCGCAGTTCACCGCGATCAGCGGCAGGAAGATGCCCAGCGCGTTGTACAGCGACGGGAAATACTTATCGAGGATCATCTCGAGGATTTGCACCAGCGCGGCGATTACCCCAATAAACGTGATGAAGTTCAGGAAGCTCAGGTCGACACCGTCCACCAGCGCGCCATCACGCAGCACCAGGTTAAACACCAGATTGTTGACCGGCACCGAAATGCCCAGCACCACGGTGACTGCCACGCCCAGGCCAAATGCCGTCGAAACCTTTTTCGACACCGCCAGGAAGGTGCACATCCCCAGGAAGAAGGCCAGCGCCATGTTTTCGACAAACACCGCGCGCACAAACAGGCTTATGTAATGGGCCATGGAATTACTCCTTTTCCTGCTGTTCAGGCTTCAGGGTACGCAGCGCCCAAATCAGCAGCCCGATAATAAAGAACGCGCTCGGGGCCAGCAGAAACAGGCCGTTCGGCAAGTACCAGCCACCGTTTTGCACGGTATCCAGTACGGTGACGCCAAACAGTTTGCCGCTGCCGAAAAGCTCCCGCAAGAAGCCGACCACGATCAAAATCACGCCGTAACCCAGACCGTTGCCGATGCCGTCCATAAAGCTCGCCAGCGGCGGGGATTTCATGGCGTAAGCTTCGGCGCGCCCCATCACGATGCAGTTGGTGATAATCAGGCCGACAAATACTGACAGCTGTTTAGAGATCTCATAGGCGAAGGCGCGCAGGATCTGATCCACCACGATCACCAGCGAGGCGATGATCGCCATCTGCACGATGATGCGCACACTGTTGGGGATGTAATGCCGGATCATCGAGATAAACATGCTGGAAAACGCCGTTACCAGCGTCACCGCCAGAGTCATCACAAAAGCCGTTTCCAGTTTGGTGGTGACCGCCAGCGCCGAACAGACGCCGAGCACCTGTAAGGAGATCGGGTTGTTATCCACCAGCGGGCTGACGAGCACCCGCTTGATCTCTTTCATATTGCTGATTTCAGCCATTGTTGAGCGCTCCTTCACGAAGGCGTTTTAAGAACGGGCCAAAACCGCGTTCGCCCATCCAGAAATCAAAACTGTGCTGCACGCCGTTGGAGGTCAGCGTCGCGCCGGAAAGCCCGTCCACGCCGTATTCATCGCCTGAACGCGCGCCGCCTTTGGCAATCTTCAGCGCCGGTTTGCCGCTCTCATCAAGCAGCTTCTTACCGACCCAGCCTTGCTGCCAGTTTGGGTTTTCGATTTCGCCGCCCAGACCAGGGGTTTCGCCGTGGTCATAGTACGTAATGCCCTTAACCGTGCGGCCATCAGTATCCAGCGCCACGAAGGCGTACATCACCGACCACAGCCCGTTGCCGTAGACCGGCAACACGATCTCCTGAGTTTGCTGCTGCTCGTCACGCACCAGATAGATTTCCGCAATATTGCTGCGGCGCTTAATGCCCGCCGGGTCCTGCTCCGCGGGCAGTGCGATGCTGAGCTCCGGGTCTTTCAGCGCCAGGCTTTGATCGAACTGCGCCGGGTCTTTGTTAACGAACTCGCCAGTTTTCAAATCCACCAGCCGCGCGCTGATACGCGTGTCATAGATTGATTTGACCTCTTCGTTGGTCAAATTTGGGGCCATCAGCCCGGCGACCTGCAAAATATTGCGCTGCTTATCAAGCAGCTTTTGCTCTTGCTGACGCGACTTCAGGCCCACCGCCGAGCCCGCCACAATCACCGAGCACACCAGGCACAGCACCAGCACCGCCAGCAGCGTTCTGCCTGGGGTATCGAAACTTTTCACCTCAGCCACGGGACGCCCTCCGCTTGATATTGGCCTGCACCACCACGTAGTCGAACAGCGGCGCAAACAGGTTGGCAAACAGGATCGCCAGCATCATGCCTTCCGGATACGCCGGGTTGACCACGCGGATCAGTACGCACATCACGCCAATCAACGCGCCGTAACACCATTTGCCTTTCTCGGTAAAGGAAGCGGACACCGGGTCGGTAGCCATAAACATCATCCCGAAGGCAAACCCGCCGAGCACCAGATGCCAGTACCAGGGCATGGAGAACAAGGGGTTAGTGTCGGAGCCGATGAGATTAAACAGCGTGGCGGTGGCGATCATGCCGAGCATGACGCCCGCCACGATGCGCCAGGAAGCGACGCGGCCAAACAAAATAATGGCCCCGCCAATCAGGATCATCAGCGTAGAGACTTCACCAATCGAGCCGGGGATAAAGCCGAGGAAGGCATCCATCCAGCTCACCGGCAGACCAGTGGTGATATCCACCAGCGATTCGCCGCCGCCCGTCGCCCACTGGGAGAGCGGCGTCGCGCCGGAAAAGCCGTCCGCTGCGGTCCACACCAGGTCGCCGGAGATTTGCGCCGGATAGGCGAAGAACAGGAACGCGCGCCCCGCCAGCGCCGGGTTGAGGAAGTTACGCCCGGTGCCGCCGAACAGCTCTTTGGCAATCACTACGCCAAAGCTGATGCCCAGCGCCGCCTGCCAGAGCGGCAGCGTCGGTGGGATAATCAGGGCGAACAGGATCGACGTAACGAAAAAGCCTTCGTTGATTTCATGTTTGCGCACGATAGCGAACAGCACTTCCCAGAACCCACCCACCAAAAATACCGTCAGGTAGAGCGGCAGAAAGTAAACGGCTCCCAGCGTCATCATGCTGATCCAGCCCGCGTCCGGCGCGAAGCTGACGCCGAGCCACTGCGCCGTCTGGTAATGCCAGTTGTTGGCAATCACCTGTACCAGTTGCGCAGGCTCGTAGAGCTTGTTTAAGGCGGGAATCGTTTGCAGCCCGACGTTGTACATGCCCCAGAACATGGCCGGGAATACCGCGAACCACACCAGGATCATCATGCGCTTTAAGTCGATGGCGTCACGCACGTGGGACGCGCCCTTCGTGACCATGCCCGGCGTGTAAAAGAGGGTGACCGTCGCTTCATACAGCGGGTAATACTTCGCCAGCTTGCCGCCCTCAATAAAATGCGGCTCCAGCTTTTCAAAAAAGTGCTTCAAACCCATTGCTTATCCTTCCTGCTCAATACGGGTTAACACGTCGCGCAGCACCGGGCCGTACTCATATTTTCCGGGGCAAACATAGGTACAGAGCGCTAAATCCTCTTCATCCAGCTCCAGACAACCTAACGCCTGCGCGGCATCGGTATCGCCCGCCAGCAAATCGCGCAGCAGTAGGGTCGGTAAGATATCTAACGGCATCACGCGTTCGTAATTGCCGATCGGCACCATGGCGCGCTCCCCACCGTTGGTATCGGTGGAGAAGTTAAACAGCTTGTTTTTCAGGAAGTGGCCCAGCGTGGTGCGGGTAATCGAGAACTTCTCTTTGCCGGGCATCACCCAGCCGAACAGCTCTTTGTCCCCGCCTTCAGGCAAGACACTGACCTGGAGATGAAAACGCCCCAGGTACGCATGCGGCCCGTGGGCGCGCACGCCGTTTAGCACCGAACCGGAAATAATGCGGTTGGCACCGTCCTGCAACTCTCCTGCGGTGAGCTCGTCCAGCGATGCGCCCAGCCGGGTGCGGATTAAACGCGGGTTTTTCACCTGTGGGCCACCGAGCGCAATGACCCGCTCGGTCCACAGTTCGCCGTCGATGAACAGCTTGCCGATAGCAATCACATCCTGGTAATTCAGGTGCCACACCTGCTTATGCAGGCTGACCGGCTCCAGAAAGTGAATATGGGTGCCCGGCAGGCCCGCCGGGTGGGGACCGGCAAACTCGTTAAAAGTCACCTGGCCGCTGGTATGGCCGCCTAACTTGCCGCCGCTGGCCTGGCAGACGTGTACTTTGCCCGGCGTGAGGCGCGCGAGTACGCTCAGCCCCGCATCAAACATGGCGCGATGGCTAAGAATAATCGGCTCAGGCCTGGCGCTCAGCGGGTTGGTGTCCATGGCAGTGACGAAAATCGCCGCCGGTACGCTGCCCGGTACGGGCGCTTTACTGAATGGACGGGTACGGAACGCCGTCCATAATCCGGAATCCAGCAACTGGCTTTGCACCGTTTCACGGGGAAGCGAGGCCAGCGAGGCGCGCTCATGGCGGGCAAAGGTTCGCTGCTCATCGCCTTCAACGCGAATGACCACAGACTGTAAAACACGTCTCTCCCCACGGTGGATCGCCACCACCTCGCCGCTGGCGGGCGCGGTGAACAGTACGCCGGGGATTTTTTTATCTTCAAACAGCGCCTGCCCTTTAATGACCCGGTCGCCTTCTTTGACCAGCATTGAGGGGCGCATGCCAACGTACTCCTCGCCACGCAAGGCTACGTGCTGAATAACGGGGCCATCCGTCACCTGCTGTTCCGGCAGGCCCGCGATGGGAAGATTTAGCCCTTTTTTAATTTTAATCATAAGGTTAGCACGGAATAGTTAACGTAATTCCCGGCATGGAATGCCGAAACCAGAGTTGAACATCGCTGCAATGTGGAAGAAAAGAAGGATGGGACGTTACGAATGCGCTACTGCCGACAACGCCAGAAAAGGCAAAGTTCGGGTAATGATCGTCAGGAGAATTTCCTTTCTTCTGTGCAGGTCATCATACGGCGTGAATGGTATCATCAATCGATTGATTAGCGTCAGAAATAGATGAAAAGGAATAATAACTGCGAGGAAGCGCGCAAAGTTTTTGCCGCGCGCAGGCGGGCCAGGCAATACTGTGTAGCAAAACTGAATTGTAAACTCACCTCGGCGCGCTTGCGAAAAATAACAGCGGTGCTAATGTGAGCGCACTCAATCCAGAATCATCCGATTTAGGGTTTCTTTTTGTTGTGCCGTTCCGGCATTTGTTATCGATTTATCAAGGAAACAAGCAGTATGCGTAAAATCGCAGTGTTACTTGCGATGCTTCTGATGCCGTGCCTGGCGTTCGCCAGCCTACTCAGCAATGACAGCGCCACACCGATCAAAAAAGAACTGAGACAGCAGCTGATGGGCTCGCCGGTTTATATTCAGATCTTTAAAGAAGAACGCACCCTCGATCTGTATGTGAAAATGGGCGAGCAGTACCAACTGCTGGACACTTACCGCATCTGTAGCTATTCCGGCGGCCTCGGCCCGAAACAGCGCCAGGGCGACTTCAAAAGCCCGGAAGGGTTTTACTCGGTGCAGCGCAGCCAGTTGAAGCCGGATAGCCGCTTCTATAAAGCGATTAATATCGGCTTCCCTAACGCGTATGACCGCGCGCACGGCTATGAAGGCAAATACCTGATGATTCACGGTGCCTGCGTGTCGGTTGGCTGCTACGCCATGACCGACCAGGGCATTGACGAGATCTTTCAGTTCGTGACCGGCGCGCTGGTGTTTGGTCAGCCTACCGTTCAGGTGAGCATTTATCCGTTCCGCATGACCGACGCCAACATGCAGCGCCATAAATACTCGTACCACATCGATTTCTGGAAGCAACTGAAGCCGGGTTACGATTATTTCGCCGCCACCCACCAGCCGCCTGTGGTCTCGGTAGTGGATGGCCGCTATGTAGTCAGCAAGCCGATCGGCAGCCAGGCGGTTCAGCCGCAGCTAGCCTCAAACTATACGCTCCCCGAGACAAAATAACGCCCACTCACCTGGCATGATTTTTTGCCAGGTTTCATTGCCGGTCAGCGGCTGAGTGGCAATCACGGTGACCACATCGTTGGGTGTGGTCTCCTGCTGAAAGTCGATTTCCACGTCCTGATCCAACAGCTTCGCCACGCCAAACGGCGCACGCCGGGTTATCCAGAATAAGTTGGTCGAGCAAAACGCCATCACGTAGCGCCCGTCTGACAACAACATGTTAAACACGCCCTTGTCACGCAGCTCCCCCGCCAGCGACGCAACATAGCGAAATACCGCTTCCATATTGCCAGGCGTGCGCGGATAGCGCGTGGTCAGCTTATGCAGCAGCCAGCAAAAGGCTTTCTCGCTGTCAGTTTCCCCAACCGGACGAAAATTCCCGGTCTCCAGACTCTGGTAGCCTTTAAGCTGCCCGTTGTGCGCGTAGGTCCAGTTACGGCCCCACAGTTCGCGGGTAAACGGATGGGTGTTTTCCAGCGCCACTTTTCCCCGGTTCGCCTGGCGGATATGCGCCACCACCGAACAGGATTTGATTGGGTATTCCTGAACCAGCCGGGCAATGGGCGAATTAAAGCTGGGCTGCGGGTCTTTAAAGGTGCGACAGCCTTTACCTTCATAAAAGGTAATACCCCAGCCATCTTTATGCGGACCGGTGCCGCCGCCGCGCTGAACCAGTCCGCTAAAGCTAAAGCAGATATCGGTTGGCACATTGGCGCTCATCCCGAGCAGTTCACACATCACCCACCTCCCGTTTCAAAAAAGGGGCTTGCGCCCCTGTCGTGCAATTACGCTTTTACCATTTCTTTTTCGATCAACTGGATCAGGATGTGGATCACTTTGATGTGGATCTCCTGAATGCGATCGGCATAACCGAAGTGCGGCACACGGATTTCGATATCCGCGCTGCCTGCCATTTTGCCGCCGTCTTTACCGGTGAGGGTGATCACTTTCATCCCTTTGGCGCGGGCCGCTTCGATAGCTTTAATCACGTTCGCAGAGTTGCCGGAGGTAGAAATCCCCAGCAGCACGTCGCCATCACGGCCTACCGCTTCAACGTAGCGGGAAAAAATGTAGTCATAGCCGAAGTCGTTGCTGACGCAGGAGATGTGGCTAACGTCAGAAATCGCGATAGCCGGATACCCCGGACGGTTTTCGCGGTAACGGCCCGTCAGCTCTTCCGCAAAATGCATCGCGTCGCAGTGTGAACCGCCATTGCCACAGGAGAGTACTTTGCCGCCGGCTTTAAAACTGTCTGCCAGCAGGACCGCCGCACGCTGGATAGCGTGAATATTAGCGTCGTCTTTCAGGAAGTTAGCCAGCGTTTCTGCGGCTTCGTTCAGCTCGCTGCGAATCAGATCCTGGTACATGAGGATTTCCTTAAGGATGAATGAAAATAACCCTCGCAGTGTACCGGATAGGCTTGAAAGCGAGAAGCATCACCCGATGCCCTTTCTCATCCATTTCAGCCAATCGACAGGAACAATGTGAACCAGGTTGTAATTATATTGTAAATACATTGCTAAAAAACTGCGCTTCCACTACAACCTAATCATCACAAGTGGTCCGACCTCCTACAAGACAGGGAGCTTTTAGCTATGATGATGTTGAGTATTGTTGCCACCGTTATTCTGCTCGGCGTGCTGTTTTATCACCGGGTCAATTTGCTGGCCAGCAGCCTGATCCTGCTTGCCTGGACCGCTGCGTTAGGCGCGTCTGGCCTGTGGTCGATCTGGGTGTTGGTTCCCCTCGCGATTATCCTTGTGCCGTTCAACCTAATCCCGATGCGTAAGTCGCTGATCTCCGCGCCGGTGTTTAAAGGCTTCCGTAAGGTGATGCCGCCAATGTCGCGCACAGAAAAAGAAGCCATCGATGCCGGGACCACCTGGTGGGAAGGCGAGCTGTTCCAGGGTAATCCTGACTGGCAGAAGCTGCACAACTATCCGAAGCCGCAGTTAACGACAGAAGAGCAGGCGTTTATCGACGGGCCGGTGGAAGAAGCGTGCCGTATGGCCAACGACTTCCAGATCACCCATGAAATGGCCGACCTGCCGCCGGAGCTGTGGGCGTACCTGAAAGAGCACCGCTTCTTCGCGATGATCATTAAGAAAGAGTACGGCGGCCTGGAGTTCTCGGCTTACGCCCAGTCGCGCGTGCTGCAAAAACTCTCTGGCGTGTCGGGCATTCTGGCGATCACCGTCGGCGTACCTAACTCGTTAGGCCCAGGCGAACTGTTACAACATTACGGCACCGACGAGCAGAAGAATCATTATCTGCCGCGTCTGGCCCGTGGCCTGGAAATCCCCTGCTTTGCGCTGACCAGCCCGGAAGCGGGTTCCGATGCCGGCGCTATTCCGGATACCGGCGTAGTCTGCATGGGCGACTGGAAAGGTGAGCAGGTGCTGGGTATGCGCCTGACCTGGAACAAACGTTATATCACCCTGGCCCCTATCGCTACCGTGCTGGGCCTGGCGTTTAAACTGTCTGACCCGGATCGTTTACTGGGCGGCGAACAAGAGCTGGGTATCACCTGTGCGCTGATCCCGACTAACACCCCCGGCGTGGAAATCGGCAAACGCCACTTCCCGCTGAACGTGCCGTTCCAGAATGGCCCGACTCGCGGCAACGATATTTTCGTACCGATCGATTACATCATCGGCGGCCCGGCGATGGCCGGCCAGGGCTGGCGTATGCTGGTGGAATGTCTCTCCGTGGGGCGCGGTATCACCCTGCCGTCGAACTCGACGGGCGGAATCAAATCCGTCGCGCTGGCGACGGGTGCTTATGCCCATATCCGCCGCCAGTTCAAAATCTCTATCGGTAAGATGGAAGGGATCGAAGAGCCGCTGGCGCGTATCGCCGGTAACGCCTATGTGATGGATGCGGCGGCGTCGCTGATCACCTACGGCATCATGCTGGGCGAGAAACCGGCAGTACTGTCGGCGATTGTGAAGTATCACTGCACCCACCGCGGACAGCAGTCCATTATTGATGCGATGGATATCACCGGCGGGAAAGGCATTATGCTGGGCGAAAGCAACTTCCTGGCCCGTGCCTACCAGGGCGCGCCTATCGCAATTACCGTTGAAGGCGCGAACATCCTGACCCGTAGCATGATGATCTTCGGCCAGGGTGCGATCCGCTGTCATCCGTACGTGCTGGAAGAGATGGCTGCCGCGCAGAGCAACGACGTGGATGCGTTTGATAAGCTGCTGTTCAAGCATATTGGCCATGTCGGCAGCAATAAAGTGCGCAGCTTCTGGCTGGGCCTGACTAACGGCTTAACCAGCCGCACGCCGACCCGCGATGCCACTAAACGTTACTATCAGCACCTGAACCGCCTGAGCGCAAACCTGGCGCTGCTGTCTGATGTGTCGATGGCGGTACTGGGCGGTAGCCTGAAACGCCGCGAACGTATCTCGGCGCGCCTGGGTGATGTGCTGAGCCAACTCTATCTGGCCTCGGCTGTACTGAAACGCTATGACGACGAAGGCCGCAACGAAGCCGATCTGCCGCTGCTGCACTGGGGCGTTCAGGATGCGCTGCACCAGGCTGAACAGGCCATGGACGACCTGCTGCGCAACTTCCCGAATGCGACTGTCGCCGGTCTGCTGCGCGTGGTGATCTTCCCACTGGGACGCCGTTACGATGCGCCGTCCGATAAGCTGGACCATAAAGTGGCGAAGATCCTGCAAACCCCGTCGGCAACCCGTTCGCGTATTGGTCGCGGTCAGTACCTGACGCCGAGTGAGTACAACCCGGTGGGCCTGCTGGAAGAAGCGCTGCAGGATGTGATTGCCGCCGAGCCCATTCACGAGCGCATCTGCAAAGCGCTGGGTAAAAACCTCTCCTTTACCCGTCTCGACGTGCTGGCGCAACAGGCGCTGGACAAAGGACAGATCACCCAGGAAGAGGCGGATATTCTTATCAAAGCGGAAGAAAGCCGTCTGCGCAGCATTAATGTGGACGAGTTTGAACCGGAGGAACTGGCGACTCAGCCGGTAAAGATGCCGGAAAAACTGCGTAAACCTGAAGCGGCCTAACCCTCAACGCTTCATAATTAAAAGACCGGTTGCCATAGCCGGTCTTTTTTTTGGCTAAATGTGACCTGTCCGGGTTTGCCACGTTAATCTGCAATCTTCTCCGCCTTTTGTTAAAAGGTCATGCTAGAGTGAAAAGCCCCGTTAACGAGGAGAATGAGATTGTGCCTGGGTTAAAAGTATCGTTGTTACAACAACCGCTGGTGTGGATGGATGGCCCTGCCAACCTGCGCCATTTTGATGTGTTGCTGGATGAGCTAACCGGGCGGGACCTTATCCTGCTACCTGAAATGTTCACGACGGGCTTTGCGATGGAAGCGGCCAAACAGTCGATGGCCGAAGAAGAAGTCATCAACTGGATGCAGATCAAAGCCAGCCAGTTGGGCGCGATGATCGGCGGCAGCGCCGCGTTACAGACCGAACGCGGCCCGGTGAACCGTTTCCTGCTCGTCGAGCCGGAAGGCAAAGTGCATTACTACGATAAACGCCATCTGTTTCGCATGGCCGATGAGCATCATCACTATGTGGCGGGCGAGCAGCGGCTGATTGTCGAGTGGCGAGGCTGGCGCATCCTGCCGCTGGTTTGTTACGACCTGCGCTTCCCGGTGTGGTCGCGCAACGCCAATGATTACGATCTGGCGCTGTATGTCGCCAACTGGCCCGCGCCGCGCTCTCTGCACTGGCAGGCGTTACTGACCGCCCGCGCCATTGAAAACCAGTGCTATGTTGCCGGCTGCAACCGGGTTGGGACCGACGGTAACGGGCACCATTACCGGGGCGACAGCCGCATCATCAATCCGCAGGGAGAAATTCTTGCCAGCGCCGATGCCCATCAGGCAACGCGTCTGGATGCAGAGTTGTCGTTAAACGCGCTGAAGGAGTACCGGGAAAAATTCCCCGCCTGGCGCGATTCCGATGACTTTATGCTGAACGCTTAATCCTTCTCCGGTGCGGTCACCGACCGCACCGATTCATACACTTTCCATGCCGCCTGCATGGCTTCGCCCTGCGCCGTGCTTACTCCGTGTCGGTTTAATACCGCTTCCAGCGCCGTGAGCGTTTGCAGCACACAGTCTTTGCGCGCGTTATAGCCCATGGTGCCGATTCGCCAGATTTTGCCCTGTAGCGGGCCGAACGACGTGCCGATCTCAATATGGAAGTCTTCCAGCAACTGTTGGCGTATCGCTTCGCCGTTGATGCCGTCCGGGATAACCACGCCAAGCACGTTATTCATCTTGTGGCGGAGATCGCCGAAGGTTTCCAGCCCCATGCCCTGAATTCCTGCCAGCATCGCCTCCCCGTGCAGGGCATGCCGGGCGATGCGGTTATCCATCCCCTCTTCCAGCATGATGCGGGCGCATTCGCGGGCGGCGAACAGCATACTGGTGGCTTCGGTGTGATGATTCAGGCGCTCCGGCCCCCAGTAATCCATGATCATGCTGAGATCGAAATAATTGGAATAGATCATCTCGTCGTTACCGTCCTGATGAGCCAGAGTACGGATCCCTGCCTCCACGCATTTTCGCGCCCGGATCGCTGCTTCCATTTTTGCACTGAGCGTTACCGGGGCGCTTCCCGACGGGCCGCCGAGGCATTTTTGCAATCCTGCCGAGACCGCATCCAGCCCCCAGTCGTCGGTTTTTAAGGTGTTTCCGCCCAGCGACGCGGTAGCGTCGGTGTAAAACAGCACATCGTGACGGCGGCAAATCTCACCCACTTCTGCCAGCGGTTGCAACATCGTGGTTGAGGTGTCGCCATGAACCGTGAGCAGCAGGCGGGGTTTGACACGCTTAATGGCGTCTTCAATGCGATCCGGGGTAAACACCTCGCCCCAGGGCACCTCAATGGTATGCACCTCTGCCCGGCAGCGGCGGGCGATTTCACACAGCAGATGGCCGAAACGACCAAACACTGGCACCAGCACCCGATCGCCAGGACGAATGGCCGAGACCAGCAAGGCTTCAATACCTGCGCGCGAGGTGCCGTCTATCAACAGCGTCCAGCGGTTTTGGGTATCGAACACCTGGCGGTAGAGCGCCATGGTTTCGTTCATATAGCCCGTCATCGCCGGATCGTACTGTCCGATAAGCTGGCTCGCCATGGCGCGCAGAACGCGCGGATCGGCGTTAATCGGCCCTGGCCCCATCAGTAAACGAGACGGCGGATTGATTTGGGTGGGCAAAACGAAAGCAGACATGACGCACTCCGGCCACAGGAGAAAGTAATTTGAAGGAAATCAATGTGCCAGATGGAAAGCGGTTTGGCTATGGCGGAAATGTGTCGTGCTGACAGGCAACAAAAACAAAAAAACCGTATCCCTTTCGGTGATACGGTTTTTTCGACCTTTGAAGCGTTTATTCTCCAAAGTATAAATGTTGGCGGAACGGACGGGACTCGAACCCGCGACCCCCTGCGTGACAGGCAGGTATTCTAACCGACTGAACTACCGCTCCGCGTTGTTCCCGTGGGAACGAGGCGAATATTACGGGGAGCCTCTCTAAGCGTCAACGCTTTTTCTTCATAATTATACTCGTTTGCTGCAAATTTCGCCCAACTGACGGCAAATCATGCAAATTTCAGGATGTTATGCACGCCACAGACAGCTGCCGCCCTTCTTTTGTACCAAATCAAGACGTGATTCATGGGCGGCACATTCTTCATCGGTGGCGGTAATCACCTTCAAACGAGACGCCTGGCGCATCAGCCGCTGAATACCCGTCGAATCCTGCACGTTCTGGGTTTCCCCTTCCATGGCAAACGTCATTGACGTCTGCCCGCCGGTCATGGTTAGCCAGACATCCGCCAGGATTTGGGAGTCAAGTAATGCCCCGTGCAACGTACGTTTACTGTTATCGATTTCATAACGCGAGCACAGCGCATCGAGGCTGTTACGTTTGCCGGGGAATAACCGCCGCGCCAGCGCCAGGCTATCGGTAATTTTGCAAAACGTGTCGGTTTTCGGAATGCCACGGTTAAGCTTGCTGAATTCATAATCCATAAAACCGATATCAAACGATGCGTTATGGATGATGAGTTCGGCGCCGCGAATGTAGTCAATAAAATCATCCGCTACATCGCCGAATACCGGTTTACTAAGCAAAAACTCATCCGCGATGCCGTGTACGTTGAACGCATCGGGGTCGATCAGGCGATCGGGTTTGATATAAACGTGGAAGTTGTTGCCCGTTAACCGGCGGTTGATTACCTCGACAGCACCAATCTCAATGATGCAGTGCCCTTCGTAATGGGCGCCAATCTGGTTCATACCGGTGGTTTCAGTATCGAGGACAATCTGTCGTGTAATTGCTGTGCTCATAGGGCTCGTTTATGTCAGACTTGGTTTTTTGATCACAGGAAGTCTACCAGAGATGCGCAAACAGGTAGAAATTTTCACCGATGGTTCCTGCCTGGGTAACCCAGGACCGGGCGGCTACGGTGCGATTTTACGCTATAAGCAGCACGAAAAAACCTTTAGCGAAGGGTATGTGCTGACAACCAATAATCGTATGGAGCTGATGGCGGCCATCGTGGCGCTGGAAGCGCTGCGCGAACATTGCGACGTCACGCTCAGTACCGACAGCCAGTACGTCCGGCAGGGCATCACTCAGTGGATCCATAACTGGAAAAAGCGCGGCTGGAAAACCGCCGATAAGAAGCCAGTCAAAAACGTCGATTTGTGGCAGCGGCTGGATAAGGCGTTAAGCCAGCACAAAATCAGTTGGGAATGGGTCAAAGGCCATGCCGGTCATCCTGAAAACGAACGCTGCGATGAACTGGCGCGCGCGGCGGCCAACAATCCCGTTCATGTGGACGTTGGCTATCAGGCGGAAAACGCCGTCAGTTAGGTTTACGGTATTGCCGCGTTGCGCCCACCGCCGGGCGTAACTGCGTTTTGGCGCTGCGTTGCTTAAGCGGGTTCAGGGTCAATGGGATGGTCCGCTTGCGCGCAACGATGACCTGCATACACCCTAATGCAGGTAAGTGAGTACTTAGTAACTTCCCACCTTGCTTATTCCAGGGAAGCACCTGGAAATTCGTTTGATACAGCACTTCAAAATTAAGCAGTGCGAGCCAGTCCAACTGGCGGCCTAAAGTAAACATACGGCTATTATAGGGAATGCGCTTACGGCGAAACGGCATTAACTTGCCGATGCCAATCAGGCTGAACGGGTTAAAACTGCTCATAATTAACCACCCATCATCCACCAGAACACGATCGACTTCGCGCAGTAATCCATGCGGATCAGCACTCCAGGAGATAGTGTGTGCTAACAGACAAGCATCAATAGCACGAGGCGCGAACGGTAGCGCAAGCGGATCGGCTCTAACCTGAAGCTGCTCACCCTGGATGGCCACATTGACCTGATGGGAAATTGCACAACTCTCGGTGTTGATTTCCGCGCTGAGATTGCCAATCTTAAGTAAGTGAAAACCAAACATTTTTGCAAGCCAGGGGCGCATCTGGTATTCAAGGGCATCGCGATAATACTCGCCCCAGGGGAGCTCAGCCCAGTGCCCTGGCGTGTGGTACGTCTTGGGTATCCTTGCCGGTTTCATCGCTACCTTCTATCACGCATTGAGAGGTGTTTTATGAATCTTATCAGTATTCCCGCTTATCAGGATAACTACATCTGGGTGCTGAGTGACAACAGCGGCAAATGCCTGATTGTCGATCCGGGCGAAGCCGAGCCCATACTTAAAGCGATTGAACAGTACGGGTGGCAGCCGGAAGCCATATTGCTGACGCATCACCATAACGATCATGTGGGCGGCGTACCGGCCTTGCTGCAAAAATTCCCTTCGCTGCCGGTTTATGGCCCTCAGGAAACCGCAAATAAAGGCACAAATCGCGTAGTCAATGAAGGCGATAAAATCAATCTACTGGGGCATGAATTCGCCGTTATTGCCACGCCGGGTCACACTTTAGGACATCTCTGTTACTTTAGTTACCCTTATTTATTTTGCGGCGACACGATGTTTTCAGGCGGCTGCGGTCGGTTGTTTGAAGGCACAGCAACTCAGATGTATCAATCCTTTAATAAGCTTAATGCCTTGCCAGAAGATACTCTCGTTTGTTGCGCCCATGAATATACATTAAGCAATTTAAAGTTTTCGGTCAGCCTATTGCCCCATGATCGTGACTTAAACGAATACTATCGAAAAGTTAAGGAGTTACGTGTAAAAAATCAAATTACCTTGCCAACAACGCTCGCGGAAGAGCGGAAAATCAATGTTTTTTTAAGAACACAAGATATTGATATTATTAATACAATTAATAAAGAAACAACTTTGCAACAACCTGAGCAGCGTTTTGCCTGGTTAAGGGCCATGAAAGACAAGTTCTAATAATTCATGCTTGTCATTAGGGTCATTCGCCGTTATCATCGCTCGTCTTTTAAGCAACTATTGACACACACATGAAGGCAAAAGCGATATTACTCGCCTCTGTCCTGCTTGTGGGCTGCCAGGCGTCAAAGCATGATGCCACCGTCCAACAGCACGCACAGAGCCTTTCTGCAGCTGGTCAAGGGGAAGCAGGGAAGTTTACAAGTTCAGAGCGATGGATGGACGATGGGACGTCATTCGCTCAGGATCAAGACTTGTGGGCTTTCATTGGCGACGAGCTAAAGATGGGAATTCCGGAAAACAGCCGGATTCGCGATCAAAAGCAGAAGTATTTGAGAAATAAGAGCTATCTCCACGATGTAACTTTACGGGCAGAGCCGTATATGTACTGGATAGCAGGGCAAGTTAAGAAACGTAACATGCCCATGGAACTGGTACTACTACCCATAGTGGAGAGCGCTTTTGACCCTCACGCAACGAGTGGTGCTAATGCCGCAGGCATCTGGCAGATCATTCCGAGCACGGGGCGAAATTATGGTCTTAAGCAGACCCGGAGTTACGATGCACGTCGCGACGTAGTGGCTTCCACCACTGCGGCACTCGATATGATGCAGCGCTTAAACCGCATGTTTGACGGCGACTGGCTTTTGACTGTTGCGGCCTATAACAGCGGCGAAGGTCGTGTAATGAAGGCAATGAAAGCGAATAAAGCACGGGGTAAACCCACGGATTTTTGGTCGCTTTCACTGCCACAGGAAACCAAAATCTACGTACCGAAAATGCTGGCGTTGAGCGATATTCTCAAAAACAGCAAGAAGTACGGTGTACGGTTGCCGACCTCGGACGAAAGTCGCGCACTGGCACGCGTCAAACTCAATAACCCCGTTGAGGTGGCGCAACTGGCCGATATGGCCGGGATTTCAGTAAGTAAACTGAAAACCTTTAATGCCGGTGTTAAAGGATCGACGTTAGGCGCAAGTGGCCCGCAATATGTACTGGTGCCGCAAAAGCATGCCGATCAGCTGCGTAGCTCGCTCGCTGCAGGTGAAATTGCTGCGGTACAGCCGACGCTGGTTGCGGATAACAGCAGTACAGCGCGCGCGTATAAGGTTCGCTCAGGCGACTCGTTATCGGGCATCGCATCACGTTTAAACGTGTCGGCCAAAGATCTGCAGCGCTGGAATAACTTGAAAGGCGCGCAGATTAAAGTTGGGCAAACGCTGACCGTAGGCGCGGTTGAAAGCAGTACGCGGCTTGCCAGTAATGACGACAGCATTACCTATAAGGTTCGCAAAGGAGATTCGCTCTCCAGCATTGCTAAGCGTCATGGCGTGAACATCAAAGATGTGATGCGCTGGAACAGCGGGACTGATAATTTGCAGCCTGGCGACCAAATTACCCTGTTTGTCAAAAACAGCGTAAACAGCGAGTCGTAACTCTAAAGATAGTCAAAAAGGCACCGATTCCCCCGGTGCCTTTTTCGTTTATTAAGGCTTATAAACTTCGATCATGATGGTATCGCTGGTGAAGGAGCCCTCTTCCTTCAGCTCAAAGTGACGTTGTACCATCGCAGATGCACTCTTCTGATATAACCGAATCGCCGTAGATAACGCCTCTGGCGTGCGCATACGGGCTATCCAGCTATCAAATTCCAGTACCAGACGGTCAGTGCTGACAGAAGTGGTCAGCAACCCTGCCTCACTTAACATGGCCGCCCATTCACCGCTGGAGTAATTTCTGACGTGCGAGGTGTCGCGCAGCGCTTCAACGGTCTGTAACCAGATATCCAGCACCGCATTACCGGGCGACATCACGTCCATCACAATAGCTTTCCCGCCGGGACGTAACACGCGCTTAATTTCCCGTAATGCCTGACCTACGTCCTGCCAGTGATGGGCGGAATAACGGCTAATAACAATATCGAAGCATTGATCAGCGAAAGGCAAAGACTCCGCATAACCTTGCTGAGTGTGGAGATTGGCCAGCCCACGTTCCCGCGCGGCGCTGTTCACGGTTTCCAGCATGCTGGCTGATAAATCGTAGGCAATGACGCCTTTTACCTGGGAGGCAGCAATAAAACTCGAATGCCCTGCCCCACAGCCGACATCCAGCAGATGTGCGTGCGGGAAAGAGGCAAGCCGCGTTTTTAATCGTTCTAAATCCCGCCCGCTGGCGTGAACCTGGCTGGTCAAATAGGCCGAGGCCTGGGAGCCGAACTGCTTATCAATGTTGTCGTGGTGCGAGTGTGTTGTCATTACGTTGCCCTTTTTGAGTGAATGAAGGGCAGAACGTCTGATCTGCCCTACGGCAGACCTGACATACCTTAACGCTTAGCAGGTTTGCCGGGTGTGAATTCAACGAGTAGCGGATTATGGTCAGAGGCACGCGTCACCAGAACGGAGGCTTCGTGTACGGCCAAACCACGATAGAACACAAAATCAAGCGGACGACCAAACGCGCGCCGGCGGTGATCGTCGGTAAAGCGCACTTCGCGCAGCGACATTTCACGCGCGAAACGGTACAGCGCGTTCATCCGGGGGCGGCTCCAGGCATTAAAATCCCCCGCCATAATAATCGGGCCGCTGTGATGGGCGATTTGATCGCCAATTGGACCCAATTGTTTACTGTATACATCTACGCCAAGGCTAAAGTTCACAGCATGGATGTTAATCACCATCAGCATGCGGGTGTCTGGCAAGGGATAGACGGTGACCAGCGCAGACTTAGACAGCCGCAGGATAGGCTCACGCTCGCGTAACGGGCAACAGTAAACCGGATGCGCTGCCGACAGCGTCATCACCCCTGAGGGGTGCTGAGGCAATACAAACGCAGGGACCTGATCGGCCGCCAGATAATTGGTGGTGGCAAAATTCACTAACTCCGGCGTGGTTTGCGCTTCCTGCAGCAACACCAGATGCGCGTCCTTACCGAAGTTTTTCAGAACTGAGAGCCATTCAGCGCGCTGCTGCTTAAAGATATTCCAGACCAGCACCCGAAGGCGATCGTGGCCGGGAAGCGGTTCTCCCGCCGGTAATGCCTGACCTATGGTCGCAAACGAGCCCGGCGCCAGGATGCGCTCTGCAGGCTGTCCGGCGACATATCGCATTGCATAGGTAGATTTACGCACTTTCGACTTAATTCCTCTCATAGGCATGCCCGCAAAACAGGAGCGGCTTATCTGTTATAGGGATTTTAGCTCACACTTTCAACGTGCAGGGCGAGAAACAAGCGTATCCGCTATTTCAGGACGTATCTGGCGAGTTATCTGCGCTTCGTTAACACGATCTCTTGGATCGACGTTGTTAGCTGACACAGGAGCATGACGCCACCGCTGAGAGATGGTTAAATAACAAATATGGGTTTAATACGATCAGAGTTTTGCGTATGGTGCAATAATGAAAGCCACATCAGAAGAGTTAATGATATTTGTTGCTGTTGTGGAAAGCGGCAGCTTCAGCCGTGCAGCGGAACAGCTCGCACTGGCCAACTCGGCGGTGAGCCGGGCCGTGAAGAAACTGGAAATGAAGCTGGGTGTGAGTCTGCTTAACCGCACGACTCGTCAGTTAAGCCTGACCGAGGAAGGTGAGCGCTATTTTCGACGCGTGCAGCAGATATTGCAGGACATCGCCACAGCGGAAAATGAGATTATGGAAACAAAGCAGACGCCGCGTGGCCTGTTGAGGATCGATGCGGCAACGCCAGTGATCCTGCATTACCTGACGCCGCTGATTAAACCCTTTCGTGAAAAGTATCCTGAAATCACTCTTTCTCTTGTCTCTTCAGAGACTTTTATCAATCTTATTGAGCGTAAGGTCGACGTGGCAATCCGCGTTGGGACGTTAAGTGATTCCAGCCTGCGGGCGAGGCCATTGTTCAGTAGCTACCGGAAAATCATCGCCGCGCCGGAATATCTCAAAAAATACGGGACGCCACAATCCATTGATGACCTGGCGCATCATCTTTGCCTGGGTTTCACCGAGCCAGCATCACTCAATAACTGGCCCGTGGCACAACCTGACGGACAACTTTATGAAATTAACGCGGGTTTATCGTCAAACAGCGGCGAGACGTTAAAACAACTTTGTCTTAATGGGAACGGCATTGCGTGTTTATCTGACTACATGATTAATAAAGAGATAACGAACGGCACTCTGGTTGAGATCATGACTGATATTCGCTTGCCCGTCGCCATGCCTTTCAGCGCGGTTTATTACAGCGATCGCGCTGTGAGTACGCGAATTCGGGCCTTTATTGATTTTCTTAGCGAGCAGATCCCGGAACATGCTGCTCAATAGAAAAATAAAGACGAAAAAAAACCCTGAGTCAGAGACTCAGGGTTTGATTAAGTGGCGGAACGGACGGGACTCGAACCCGCGACCCCCTGCGTGACAGGCAGGT
>NZ_DAMBQK010000037.1:0-31957 GCF_032062175.1 Atlantibacter sp. | reverse complement strand
TATATTACGCTTTCCTCTTTCAGAGTCAACCCTGAATTTCAGGATTTTTCTCTTTAATCGCCGCCGTTACATTGTGATGTTGTTCACATGTTCCGTGTCGATGGAGGCGCATTATAGGGAGTTCTTTTGTCACCGCAACAGGAAAATGACAGAAAAATGACTGACTGCTGCATTCCACAGCAAAACCCCGCCTTATACCCATTTACACACAGAGTTATCCACATCACGTCGAAATTCTAAAAATTCGCGAGCGTTGCGCAAACGTTTTCGTTACAATGCCCGCGCTAAAACAAGGATGCCCCGCGAGGGGCGTTAGCTGAGTTTTTAACGAAAAATTCAGCTAACGCTCTCTGTAATTGTCAAATCCAGGGGATTTACCATGCAACAACGTCGTCCAGTGCGCCGCGCTCTGCTCAGTGTTTCTGATAAAGCCGGTATTGTCGAATTCGCTCAGGCTCTTTCCCAACGTGGTGTGGAGCTGCTGTCTACCGGCGGCACTGCCCGTCTGTTAGCAGATAAAGGCCTGCCGGTAACCGAAGTGTCTGACTACACCGGTTTTCCGGAGATGATGGATGGACGCGTCAAAACGCTGCACCCTAAAGTCCACGGCGGCATTCTGGGCCGTCGCGGCCAGGACGATGCGATTATGGCTGAACACGCCATCGCGCCAATCGACATGGTGGTTGTTAATCTTTATCCGTTCGCGCAAACCGTCGCCCGTGAAGGCTGCTCGTTGGAAGATGCAGTCGAGAATATCGATATCGGCGGCCCGACCATGGTGCGCTCCGCCGCCAAGAACCATAAAGATGTCGCCATCGTAGTAAAGAGCAGCGACTACACCGCCATTATTAATGAAATGGATGCTAACGACGGTTCCCTGACGCTGGATACCCGTTTCGATCTCGCGATTAAAGCATTCGAGCACACCGCTGCGTACGACAGCATGATCGCCAACTACTTCGGCAGCCTGGTTCCTGCCTATCATGGCGAGAGCAAAGAACCTGCTGGCCGCTTCCCCCGCACGCTAAACCTGAACTTCATTAAAAAGCAGGATATGCGCTACGGTGAGAACAGCCATCAGAACGCTGCCTTCTATATAGAAGAAGAAATCAAAATAGAAGAAGAAATCAAAGAAGCCTCTGTTGCGACTGCCACCCAGGTGCAGGGCAAAGCGCTCTCTTATAACAACATCGCCGATACCGACGCGGCGCTGGAATGCGTGAAAGAGTTCAGCGAACCGGCGTGCGTGATCGTGAAACACGCTAACCCGTGCGGCGTGGCGGTGAATGCCTCTATTCTTGAAGCCTACGATCGCGCCTATAAAACCGACCCGACCTCCGCGTTCGGCGGCATCATCGCTTTTAACCGCGAACTGGATGCCGAAACCGCGCAGGCGATTATTTCCCGTCAGTTTGTTGAAGTGATTATCGCCCCGTCAGCCTCTGAAGAAGCGTTGAAAATCACGGCGGCCAAACAGAACGTTCGCGTTCTGGTATGCGGCCAGTGGCAGCAGCGCGTTCCGGGCCTGGATTTCAAACGCGTCAATGGCGGTTTACTGGTTCAGGACCGCGATCTGGGGATGGTGAGCGAAAGCGACCTGCGCGTGGTGACCAAACGCCAGCCGACCGAACAGGAACTGCGCGACGCGCTGTTCTGCTGGAAAGTGGCGAAGTTCGTGAAGTCCAACGCCATTGTTTATGCCAAAGAAAATATGACCATCGGCATTGGCGCTGGCCAGATGAGCCGCGTGTACTCGGCGAAGATCGCCGGGATTAAAGCTGGTGACGAAGGGCTGGAAGTGAAAGGCTCCGCGATGGCGTCCGACGCCTTCTTCCCGTTCCGTGACGGCATCGACGCCGCTGCCGCCGTCGGTATTCGCTGCGTGATCCAGCCTGGCGGTTCCATCCGTGATGATGAAGTCATCGCCGCCGCCGATGAGCATGGCATCGCCATGATCTTCACCGAAATGCGCCACTTCCGCCACTAAGGATCTGAGAATGAAAGTATTAGTGATTGGTAACGGCGGGCGCGAGCATGCGCTGGCCTGGAAAGCGGCCCAGTCGCCGCGCGTGTCTACCGTTTTTGTCGCGCCGGGTAATGCCGGGACCGCGCTGGAGCCTGCATTACAGAACGTGGCGATTAACGCTACGGATATCGCCGGGCTGTTGAGCTTCGCGCAGAACGAAAATATCGATTTGACCATCGTTGGTCCGGAAGCGCCGCTGGTAATGGGCGTGGTGGATGCGTTTCGCGCCGCCGGGCTGAAAATTTTCGGCCCAACCCAGGGTGCCGCGCAGTTGGAAGGTTCTAAAGCCTTCACCAAAGATTTCCTGGCGCGTCATAACATCCCGACGGCGGAATACCAGAACTTTACCGAGGTCGAACCCGCACTGGCGTACATTCGTGAGAAAGGCGCGCCGATCGTGATTAAAGCCGACGGTCTGGCGGCAGGCAAAGGCGTGATCGTTGCCATGACGCTGGAAGAAGCCGAGTCCGCTGCCAAAGACATGCTGGCCGGTAACGCCTTTGGCGATGCGGGCCACCGTATCGTAGTGGAAGAGTTCCTGGACGGCGAAGAAGCCAGCTTCATTGTGATGGTCGACGGCGAACACGTTGAACCGATGGCCACCAGCCAGGATCACAAGCGCGTCGGCGACGGCGATACCGGGCCGAATACCGGTGGCATGGGCGCGTACTCTCCTGCCCCGGTGGTGACCGCCGATGTCCACCAGCGCACCATGGAGCGCGTAATATGGCCGACCGTGCGTGGTATGGCAGCGGAAGGCAATACCTACACCGGTTTCCTGTATGCCGGGCTGATGATCGATAAACAGGGCAATCCGAAGGTTATCGAATTCAACTGCCGCTTTGGCGATCCGGAAACCCAGCCGATCATGTTACGTATGCAGTCGGATTTGGTGGAGCTATGCCTGGCGGCCTGCGATGGCAAACTGGACGAGGTGCAATCCCAGTGGGACGCGCGTCCATCTCTGGGCGTGGTGATGGCAGCGGGCGGTTATCCAGCCGACTACCGTACCGGTGATGAAATCCACGGGTTGCCATTAGAGGAAGTTACCGACGGGAAAGTGTTCCATGCGGGCACCAAACTGGCAGACGACGATCGCGTGTTGACCAACGGCGGCCGTGTGTTGTGCGTTACCGCACTGGGAGACAGCGTGGCGCAGGCCCAGCAGCACGCTTATGCGTTAATGAGGGATATTCACTGGGACGGCAGCTTTAGCCGCAGTGATATCGGCTATCGCGCTATCGCGCGGGAAAACGCAAAATAACATTCAGCCGCCTTCGGGCGGCTTTTTATTGCCCTCAGAACGTATCTGCTTTGGGTTGCCAGTGGCAATAGTCCTGATTGGCGACCAGCAGAAGTTGGGTGCCTTCCGCTGCTTCCAGCCACGCCACGCTCACCTCAAGAGAAGAATGTGCCTGGCGGCGTTCAATATGGCCTATCGCTATTTCATCCAGCGCAGGCTTGACGGTTTCACCTTCACATGTGGTTACCGTGCGGTTGGCATGCCAGCGCCCTTGCCTCAACACCACTTTACCGGTGCGTAACGCATCGCTGGTCGTGCGCATCTGCTGCGCCTGGTAGCGATACAGCGCAATCGCATCGTCAGAGAGCTGCTGCTTCTGACCGTCGACTTCACGCTGCATAAAGCTCAGCTCGCCGTGGTCGTCAAAGCGCACCTTCACATGCTCCAGGGGTTTGGCGTAGATATTGGTTTCAATCAGCGCGAGTGATTCGCCCTGCCACCGGTATTCGCGTGTTGTGGTATTGCCGGCCCGCCAGGGGCTGAACACCACCAGCATGCGCACCGCGTCATTGCTGTCGTCTTTACGCCAGATACGTACCGCGCCCTGATCGGCGGCAAAACCGCTGGCGGTAAAAGGAGGAAGTGTTGAATTGCGGCTACAGGCAGTAAGCAACAACGCACCGGCTGCCAGAGCCAGTGAGCGCCAGGTAAACAAAAGGGGCGATGTCGCCCCTTCGTTAAAACCTTTTGCCGTCACAGCGAATTACTTAACAGCGTCTTTCAGAGCCTTACCAGAAACAAATGCCGGCACGTTGGCTGCGGCGATTTTGATTTCTTTACCGGTCTGCGGGTTGCGGCCAGTACGCTCAGCGCGGTGGTTCACTTTGAAGGTACCAAAACCAACCAGTTGTACAGCATCGCCTTCTTTCAGAGACTCAGTAATTGCAGCCAGAGTGGATTCCAGTGCTGCTTTAGCCTGGGTTTTAGACAGGTCTGCCTTGTCTGCAATTACATCAATCAATTGAGTCTTATTCATAAGTTATCCTTACAATGTGTTTATCGCTTGCTAAGCATCGAGTGCGACGAAAATGCCAGAAAAGCACTCTCCTGCATACACGCACCGATAGCCACTTTTTTTCGCCTCCCAAATGTAGACCAGACGGGGGGCCAATTGGAAGCCTTCAGGTGAGACAAAACAGGTGATAAGTCACGTTTTATTGTCTCATTGCTGCAAATTTATACCGATATTACTGGTTCCGTCTTCACGCAGGTCTGCCCGAAGGCCCTTAATGAGCTCGACATCGCGCTCTTCGCAGTCAGCCAGCAGGCGGAAAATCTCCCACTGAATGTCCCATTCCTGCTCAACAGCCGGGTTTTCTTTAAGCTCGTCATCGGTCATTTCACGACCAGCCTGCGACATCTCCAGCATGGCGACCGTGGTGATGGACGCCTTGCTGACTTCAACAGCATGCTCCAACGTTTCGCCGCTTAGCCGGGAATGCACCAGCTCGCTGAGCGCGACACAGGCATCGATAGCCGGGTAAACCCCGTAAACATCGTAGTCATCCGCAGCGGGAATAGCCTCTTCGAGTTTATCGAGTTGAGAGTCAAAATTCACCTTCGCATCCTTTACCGTCAGTGTTTCCCAGATCAAATCCAGAATACGGCGGTATAAATGCGCATCACCGTAGCCGGTTTGCTGGCAAAAAATAGCGTAATTGGGATACATCCGCTCACACAGCGACGCCATAAAGGTCACCTGCTGCCAGCTTTCCAGCTTCTCAAGGCGCAGGTGAATCGGGTTTTGTAACATAGTGGACTCTCATAAACCGAATATTGAGCGGGAGTGTACCTGAATCACCCCTGAATTTCCTGCCAACGCACAAATGCCCGCCGCCCGGATGCCACCGCATCGGCCCAGCGCGTCGGCTCAGGGAGCCGGTAACCCGCCATGCAGCGCTGAACCCACAGCAGCGCGCTGTCCTGGCTAACACGATGCCCGGTCGCGATGAACAACGGATTACAACGCTTTTTACTGCGCCATACCCACGCCAGCTGTTCGCCTTTATCCATCAGCGGTTGCAGCGCGCCCGGCTCTTCATCCAGCGGTTCAAACTTACCGCACAGGCGCTTTTTCGCCACGCCGATGGTCGGCACATCCACCAGCAGGCCGAAATGGCTGGCGACGCCCAGACGGCGCGGATGCGAAATTCCGTGGCCATCGACAAACAACAGGTCCGGTTTTTGCGACAGCATCTCCCACGCCTTCAGCAGCGCGGGATACTCACGGAAGGACAGAAAGCCGGGAATATAGGGCATGGTGGTGGCGATACGCGCCACCTGATATTCCACGAGTTCCAGAGAGGGGTACTTGAGCAGCACCATCGCCGCCCGGGTCACTTCGCCGCCTTGTTCAAATCCGACATCCGCGCCTGCAATCAAGCGCGGTGGATCCTGTAACAGCCGATCCTCGCGGATCACCTGTGACGCCAGTTCCCGTTGTTGATCGCGTAGCGTAGCGAGATCCATTCCCCCTCCTCGGTTTATTTGTGATAAGGCGCCGACAGGCGATGCACCGCCTCAACAAACGCACCCGCGTGTTCAGGCGGCACATCCTGGTGAATACCGTGCCCAAGATTAAAGACGTGGCCTTCACCCTGGCCGAAACCAGCAAGTATAGACGCTACTTCCTGTTCGATGCGTTCAGGGGCCGCATACAGCATGGACGGATCCATATTCCCCTGTAGGGCAACTTTATCGCCCACGCGACGGCGCGCATCGGCGATATCGGTGGTCCAGTCAAGGCCCAGCGCATCGCAGCCGGTTTCCGCCATCAGTTCCAGCCACTGGCCGCCGCCTTTAGTGAACAGCGTCACTGGCACGCGTTTGCCGTCCTGTTCGCGCAGCAGGCCGTCAACGATTTTGTGCATGTAATAGAGCGAGAACTGTTGGTAGTCACGCCCGGTCAGCACGCCGCCCCAGGTATCGAAAATCATCACCGCCTGGGCCCCGGCGCGGATCTGTGCGTTGAGGTACAGGGTGACGCTTTGCGCCAGCTTATCCAGCAGGTTGTGCAGGATTTGCGGATCGGCGTACATCATCTTTTTGATTACGGTAAAGGCTTTGCTGCTGCCGCCTTCCACCATATAAGTCGCCAGCGTCCACGGGCTACCGGAGAAGCCGATTAACGGCACTTCACCTTTAAGCTCGCGGCGAATAGTACGCACCGCATTCATCACATAGCCCAGCTCCTGCTCCGGATCGGGAACCGGCAGCTTTTCGACATCGGCCTTGCAGGTAATGGGCGACGTAAAGCGCGGGCCTTCACCGGTTTCAAAATAGAGCCCGAGGCCCATGGCGTCAGGAATGGTCAGGATGTCCGAAAAGAGGATGGCCGCATCCAGCGGGAAACGACGCAGCGGCTGGAGCGTCACTTCGCAAGCCAGCTCCGCGTTTTTACACAGCGACATAAAGTCCCCGGCCTGGGCGCGGGTGGCCTTATATTCCGGTAAATAGCGGCCGGCTTGTCTCATCATCCATACCGGCGTGACGTCTACGGGCTGGCGCAGCAGCGCACGGAGGTAACGATCGTTCTTCAGTTCGGTCATTTTTGCATTTCCTTAAGCGACAAGGGGCCAGTGTATCACGAGCCGTACTCTGCCCGGCACAGCGCCACCGTATCTTCAATTAAGCGGCGGGCAACGGTGCCCGGCGGCGGCAACAGGGGCAAATCGTCAAAGCGATACCAGCCTGCGTCCAGCAATTCTTTGGGGTCGATCTTCAGCTCACCGCTGTGGTATTCCGCCATAAACGCGGTCATCAGCGACTGCGGGAAAGGCCAGGGCTGTGAAGTCACGTAACGCAAGTTCTTCACGGTGATCCCGCTCTCCTCCATCACTTCCCGCGCCACCGCCTGTTCCAGGGTTTCGCCCACTTCGACAAAACCGGCTAACACGGTATACAAGCCGTTGCGGTGACGGGTGTGTTGAGCCAGCAGGATTTTATCCTGGTGGCGAATTGCCACAATGATGCAAGGGGAAATTTGCGGGTAATATCGCTGACGGCAGTGATGACACAGCATCGCCCATTCGGTTTTGCTGGGATGCATCTCATGGCCGCAGTAGCCGCAGAATTTGTGGGCACGATAAAAATCCGCTAATTGCACCCCTCTGCCCGCCAGTTGAAACAGCCCGGCGTCGAGATCGATGACCTGGCGAACCGAGCCCATATCCTGGCGTTTGGCCTGGCGGACCAGCCACACCGGCTCGCCTTGCCACTCACCAATTTGCGCCGCCATTTGTCCGGTCAGGCCGAAATTTTCTGCATTACCGTGAGGCAACTCTCCCTTTGGTAACCATAATTTTTGTTCATGGCTGACTATCCACCAGCCATGGTCTATTTTTTGTAATAGCCGTTCCATAATCGGTTGCACTACCTCAGCTTCGCTGGCATGTTGTTAACATTATTTTTACATTTTTGGGTTGTTGGACAATTAAATTTTATATCTTACGGAGTCAATCATGCTAAATCAGCTGAAGAGCCTGACAGAGCGCGTCGGTGGTAGTAACGAACTGGTCGATTACTGGCTGAATGCCCGCAACCACCTGTTGGTCTCCTATTACAAATTAGTGGGCATTAAACCGGGAAAAGAAGCGGTTACCGCGTTAGATGAAAAAGCGCTGGATGATTTTTGCCACGCTCTGGTGGATTATCTGTCCGCGGGTCATTTCAATATTTATGAGCGCATCACCAGCGAAATGGAAGGCACTAACCCGCTGTTAGCCGCCACTCAAATCTACCCCCTTCTGGAAGCGAATACCCAGGAAATTATGGATTATTACGATACCCACCTGGAAAGTGCTATCGACCATGATAACTGCCTGGAATTCCAGACTGCGCTGTCGGATATCGGCGAAGCGATGGCCTCGCGTTTCGCGCTGGAAGACAAGCTTATCGTTCTGGCGTTTGATAACAATCTGAAAGAAAGCGCCAACGATGACACCGCGGTTGCACGTCCGGCTTGAACTCCGGATCGTTAACGCGTAGTTTATTTATGCCCTTGATTGCTTACGGTCACCGCCGGTAATCAAGGTTTTTCTTGTCGGAGTGCCCAGTGCGCAAGCACGGGCTGAGACCGTTAATTCGGGATCCGCGGAACCTGATCAGGTTAATACCTGCGAAGGGAACAAGAGTAATTCAGCATAGACCTGCGCCGTGGCGCACCGTTTTTAACGGGCTGCCGCACCTTAAACGCTCAGGTTTTGTTACTCCCTCCGTTGTTCTGACAAGCCCTTTCCTGCTGATTAACTGGAACGCGCTATGTCTGTTACTACTAAACCCAACCGTCGCGAAACCCGCGCACAGGCCCAACACTTTATCGATACCCTGGAAGGCACCGCTTTCCCGAATTCGTCACGCATCTACCTTGCAGGCTCATGTGACGACATCCGGGTGCCAATGCGTGAAATCCAGCTCAGCCCGACGCTGACGGGCGGCAACCAGGATGCACCGCGCTATGAACCTAATGAGCCGGTGCCGGTATATGACACGTCCGGTCCTTATGGCGACCCGGCTGTGCAGATTGACGTCCACGCCGGTCTTGGCAAGCTGCGTAGCCGCTGGATTGCCGAACGCAACGACACCGAATCCCTGGCCTCCTTAAGCTCCACCTATACCCGCGAACGCCTGGCGGATGAAGGGCTGGATGCGCTGCGTTTTACCGGCCTGTTAACGCCGCAACGCGCCAAAGCAGGCCGCCGCGTGACGCAACTGCACTACGCGCGTCAGGGCATCGTGACGCCGGAAATGGAGTTTATCGCTATCCGTGAAAACATGGGCCGGGAACGCATTCGCACCGCCGTACTGCGCCAGCAGCATCCGGGCGTCGGTTTTGGCGCACAGTTGCCGGACAACATCACGCCGGAGTTTGTCCGGGATGAAGTGGCCGCCGGGCGCGCCATTATCCCTGCCAACATCAACCACCCGGAACTGGAACCGATGATTATCGGGCGCAATTTCCTGGTGAAAGTGAATGCCAATATCGGCAACTCCGCCGTGACCTCCTCTATTGAAGAAGAAGTGGAAAAACTGGTCTGGGCCACACGCTGGGGCGCGGACACGGTAATGGACCTCTCCACGGGCCGCTATATTCACGAAACGCGCGAATGGATCCTGCGTAACAGCCCGGTGCCGATCGGTACGGTGCCGATTTACCAGGCGCTGGAGAAAGTGAACGGCATCGCCGAAAACCTCAACTGGGAGATGTTCCGCGACACGCTGATTGAGCAGGCCGAACAGGGCGTGGATTATTTCACCATCCACGCGGGCGTACTGCTGCGCTATGTGCCGATGACCGCCAGGCGCCTGACCGGGATTGTCTCGCGCGGCGGCTCGATCATGGCGAAGTGGTGCCTCTCCCATCATCAGGAGAATTTCTTGTATCAGCATTTCCGCGAGATCTGCGAAATCTGCGCCGCTTATGACGTCTCGCTCTCGCTGGGCGACGGCCTGCGTCCTGGCTCAATTCAGGATGCCAACGACGAAGCGCAGTTTGCCGAGCTGCATACTCTGGGCGAGCTAACCAAAATCGCCTGGGAATACGATGTGCAGGTGATGATTGAAGGCCCGGGCCACGTGCCGATGCAGATGATCCGCCGCAATATGACCGAAGAGCTGGAGCACTGCCACGAAGCGCCGTTCTATACTCTGGGTCCACTGACCACCGATATCGCACCGGGCTACGACCATTTCACCTCAGGCATTGGCGCGGCAATGATCGGCTGGTTCGGCTGCGCGATGCTGTGCTACGTCACGCCGAAAGAGCATCTCGGCTTGCCCAACAAAGAAGACGTTAAGCAGGGGCTGATAACCTATAAAATCGCCGCCCACGCTGCCGACCTCGCCAAAGGCCATCCCGGCGCGCAGATCCGCGATAACGCCATGTCGAAAGCGCGCTTCGAATTCCGCTGGGAAGATCAGTTTAACCTGGCGCTGGACCCGTTTACCGCCCGCGCCTGGCACGATGAAACCCTGCCGCAGGAGTCCGGCAAAGTCGCCCACTTCTGCTCGATGTGCGGTCCGAAATTCTGCTCGATGAAAATCACCCAGGAAGTGCGCGACTACGCGGCGGCGCAGGAGCGGGAGGCGGGCCTCAGCGATATGGCGAATAACTTCCGCGCCCGGGGCGGCGAAATTTATCTGCGTCAGGAGGAAGCGTAATGGTTCAGCCACTGTTTCCGTCGGTGCCAAAACGGCTGGGTTTATACCCGGTCGTGGATAGCGTCGAGTGGATAGCTCGTCTGCTTGACGCGGGCGTCCGCACCTTACAGTTGCGCATCAAAGATAAGCAAGACGAAGAGGTCGAAGGCGACATTATTGACGCCATCGCGTTAGGCCATCGCTATCAGGCGAGACTGTTTATCAATGACTACTGGCGGTTGGCGGTTAAGCACCAGGTGTACGGCGTGCATCTGGGCCAGGAAGATCTGGAAACCACCGATCTTGAGGCGATTCGCGCCGCCGGTTTACGGCTTGGCGTTTCTACCCATGATGATATGGAAATCGACATCGCGCTGAAGGCGCAGCCCTCTTATATCGCCCTCGGGCACGTGTTCCCTACCCAAACCAAGCAGATGCCCTCCTCCCCGCAGGGCCTCGAACAACTGGCCGCCCACGTTCAGCGGCTGGGGGATTACCCGACGGTCGCCATCGGCGGTATATCGCTTGAGCGCGCCCCGGCGGTGCTTGCCACGGGTGTCGGCAGCATTGCGGTGGTCAGCGCCATTACCCAGGCGCAGGACTGGAAAGCAGCTACAGCACAGTTGTTGAAACTGGCAGGAGTTGGCGATGAACGATCGTGATTTTATGCGATACAGCCGGCAAATCCTGCTGGAGGATATCGCCGTTGACGGGCAACAGCGCCTGAAACACGCGCGGGTGCTGATTATCGGCCTCGGCGGGCTGGGCTGCCCCGCCGCGCTGTATCTGGCAGGAGCGGGCGTCGGTACGCTGATACTCGCGGACGACGACGCGGTACACGTAAGCAACCTACCGCGTCAGATCCTGTTTACCACCCAGGATATTGGCGAGAACAAAGCCGCCGCCAGCCAGCGCCGCCTGCAACAGCTTAATTCGGACATCTTGATCGAGGCGCTGGCGCAGCGTCTGACGGGCGACACATTGCATCGCGCCGTTGCCCACGTTGATGTGGTGCTGGACTGTAGCGATAACATGACCACCCGCCAGGCCGTGAACGCCGCCTGCGTGGCACTGGATAAACCCCTGATCAGCGCCAGCGCCGTGGGGTTTGGCGGGCAATTAATGGTGCTGACGCCGCCCTGGCAATACGGCTGCTACCGCTGTTTATGGCCGGACGCCGCCGAGCCGGAACGCAATTGCCGCACGGCAGGCGTACTCGGCCCGGTGGTCGGTGTGATGGGTACGCTACAGGCGCTGGAAGCCATTAAATTGCTTTGCGGTATCTCCGGTTCGCATAACCAGCTACGGCTGTTTGATGGACGCCGCCATCAGTGGCGCTCGCTTAATCTGCAACCCGCGCCACACTGCCCGGTATGCGGAGGTCGCCATGCGGATTGCGCTTAACGACGAGCAGACGGATTGCGCCGAGGCGATCACGCTGCACGCGCTGCTGGAAAAGCAAAATCTGTTGAAGCCGGGCATCGCCCTGGCGGTTAATGACGCCATCGTGCCGCGCAGCCAGTGGTCAGAACACATATTGCAGGACGGCGATAGCGTGCTGCTTTTTCAGGTCATCGCCGGAGGCTAAGATGTTACGTATTGCTGATAAAACCTTTAACTCCCACTTGTTTACCGGCACCGGTAAATTTGCTTCACCGCAGTTGATGACCGACGCCCTGCGCACCAGCGGCAGCCAACTGGTGACGATGGCGATGAAGCGCATCGATTTACGCCATCATCAGGACGCTATTCTTGCCCCATTGCAGGCGCTGGGCGTAACGCTGTTACCTAATACCTCCGGTGCGAAAACCGCCCAGGAAGCGGTATTCGCCGCGCAGTTGGCCCGGGAAGCATTAGGAACCAACTGGGTAAAACTGGAAATCCACCCTGACGCGCGTTACCTGCTGCCCGACCCCATCGAAACGCTACTGGCCGCCGAACAACTGGTGAAGGCGGGCTTTGTGGTGCTGCCCTACTGCGGTGCCGATCCGGTGCTGTGCAAGCGGCTCGAAGAAGTGGGCTGCGCGGCGGTGATGCCGCTTGGCGCGCCGATTGGCTCTAACCAGGGGCTGCAAACCCGCGCGTTGCTCAACATTATTATCGAACAGGCCACGGTGCCGGTGGTGGTCGACGCCGGGATTGGCGCGCCGAGCCACGCCTGCGAAGCGCTGGAAATGGGCGCATCGGCGGTGCTGGTGAACACCGCGATTGCCGTGGCTAACGATCCGGTGGCGATGGCGCAGGCGTTTCGTCTGGCAGTAGAGGCGGGCGTCGCCGCGCGAGCCGCTGGTTTAGGCGCACGGCATTGGCGTGCGGAGGCCTCCAGCCCATTAACCCAGTTTCTGGGAGAGGCGCGATGAAAACCTTCACTGACCGCTGGCGCGAACTGGACTGGGACGACATCCGGCTGCGTATCAACGGCAAAACGCCTGATGATGTTGAACGCGCTTTGCGGTGCCCTCGCCCTGGACGCGAGGAGATGATGGCCCTACTCTCCCCCGCCGCCGACGCGTATCTGGCGCCGCTGGCCCGGCAGGCGCAGCGTCTGACCCGTCAGCGCTTCGGGCATACCGTCAGCTTCTATGTGCCGCTGTACCTGTCCAATCTGTGCGCCAATGACTGCACCTACTGCGGGTTTTCCATGAGCAACCGCATCAAGCGCAAGACGCTGGACGCCGATGAGATTGCCCGTGAATGCGCAGCGATAAAAGCGTTGGGGTTCGACCATCTGCTGCTGGTGACTGGCGAGCACCAGAGCAAAGTCGGCATGGATTATTTCCGGGCGCATTTCCCGGCCATCCGCGAGCAATTTGCCTCCCTGCAAATGGAAGTACAGCCGCTGGCGGAGCAGGAATACGCCGAGCTGAAAACCCTGGGGCTGGATGGCGTAATGGTTTACCAGGAAACCTACCACGAAGCCGTGTATGCCCGGCACCATTTGCGCGGCAACAAGCAGGATTTCTTCTGGCGGCTGGAAACGCCGGATCGCCTCGGGCGCGCCGGGATCGACCGGATCGGGCTGGGCGCATTGATTGGCCTGTCCGACAGCTGGCGCGTGGATTGCTATATGGTGGCGGAACATCTGCTATGGCTGCAACAGCACTACTGGAAAAGCCGTTACTCCATCTCGTTTCCGCGCTTACGCCCCTGCACTGGCGGCGTAGAACCGGCGTCGATTATGGATGAACGCCAACTGGTGCAGACGATCTGCGCGTTTCGCCTGCTTGTGCCAGAGGTCGAACTGTCGCTGTCGACCCGTGAATCCCCGGCGTTTCGCGATAACGTGATCCCGCTGGCGATCACCAGCGTTAGCGCATTCTCTAAAACCCAGCCCGGCGGCTATGCCGACGACCACCCTGAGCTTGAACAGTTTGCGCCCCACGATTCACGCAGGCCGGAAGAGGTCGCTGCCGCACTGAGCCGATCGGGCATTCAGCCGGTATGGAAAGACTGGGACAGCTTTTTGGGAAGGGACGGCCATTAACAATTCGGGGCGGCAAAACCGCCCCGCCATTATTAATACACGGTGACGTTTGCCACTTTGGCGACTTTACCGTCGCGCGAAGGCATATCCGGCGTGACGCCAAGCTCAATCGCGCAATACAGCCCTGCCAGTTGGGCAAACAGCACATACAGCATGGCAGCCCATGCTTCATGAAAATCAGCCAATTCCGGGCAGGCAAAATGGAAGTAGCGATCGGCGACCTGAGCGTGGTCCGGCAGCGCATCATGGCCAATAGCAACAATCTGCGCCAGCGCGCTTCTTTCATGCCTTAATTCCACCAGCATGTCTTTATCATAACGGTGAATATCAGGGTTCGCGGCCATATATCCCACCACCGTCGCGTCGCGGTTGATGATTAATTTAGGGCCATGACGAAACTCCAGCATGGAATGCCAGGCCGTCATCACCTGCCCGTTGCCCATTTCCAGCAGTTTCAGGCTGGATTCGCAGGCAATCGCTTTTAACGATAATGCGCCTAACGCGACCACGTTATTACGCCGTCCCGCCGCCCACTGTTCAATTCCCGCCGCCTCGTGTTCAAAGAAGTAACTCGCGCCGCGTTGCAGCAGCGGTAATACCCTCTCCGCCTGGGGCCATTGTTCTGGCGCCAGCAGCAGCATCGTATACCACATCGGTATCGTGAATTCAGAGGTTGCGGCGAAACTTGCGTTAGACGTGCCTTCCGGTGCAGGGATAAACACGCTGATCGGAGAGTGGTTAGCCAGCTTCGCCAGCCTGCTGGATGGGTTATTAGTGATAGCTATGTAAGGCGTTTGCGGCGCGGCGGCTAATATTTGCTCCGTGACGCTTACCGTTTCCGGGGTATTTCCGGAACTGCTCACCGATACCAGCACAATATCGGAAGGTACGCGGTGTGGTTGTAGAATTAAATCCGTGGCGGGAACGATCTCGACAGGCCGGGAAACAACGCTTCGCAACCAGTTAGCCGCCGCCTGTGCAGCGAGCAACGACGAGCCCGCGCCGGTAATCAGTATCCTGTTAGCCGGTGGGCAGGTTTGCCAGAATGCGGCAATTGCCTCCTGCTGCTGTTTAACCTGCTCCAGCCCTTCTTGCCACAGACGGGGTTGATTAAGAATAGCGCTAACCGTCAGATGAGCGCCTTTTTGCTGCCAGTATGCTTCATTATGATTTAACATGATTATTTTCCATCCATTACTGAATTTGCGCCGTGCCGGAACGGAAGCGTTGCCTGCCGACAGTTGCGTGATCCTTACAGGGAAAGCCATGAAACCGTTGTATATCCTTATCCGCGATACCCTGAAACGTGACATCCACAGCCAGAAATATCAGGTAGGTTCTCTCATCCCTTCTGAACGTGAGCTGGCTGAGAAATACCAGGTCACACGCGCCACCGTGCAAAAAGCCATAGCGCAACTGGAACAGGAAGGACTGGTAAAAAAGATTGTCGGTAAAGGGACCTATGTGAACCGTGCGGTATCGCAGCCAACCTATTTACTTAACCCCGGCGGTGAGGGCAGCTCGCTTGGCGTCACTCACGAACTACGCGGCAAAGTCTCTATCACCAGTCGTCTTATCTATCATGTCCATCAACCGGCTGGAGAATTGCTGAATAGCCAGTTCGGCGTGGCGGAAAATGAACCTGTACACGCTATTCGCCGGGTTAGGCTGTTTGATAATGTCCCGGTCATGATTGAGGACAGCTATATACCGCTGGCAATCGTTAGCGTTATTGATGATGAAATCCTTCAAAATCATTCCCTGTATGCTTTTATCGAACAAAAATGCGGCCAGAAAATTGGTGGTTCCGATGCGCTGGTCAGCGCCAGTTTGTTTGATAAAGAAATGGCCGCGCTGCTGGAAATCACGGCCAACTCACCGATGCTGCATATTAAAGAAAGTACCTGGCTTGAGGACGGTACGGTATTTAACTACTCGTGGAGTTATAACCGTGGAGACCTGTTCCGCATGCGCAGCCGTAAATCATTATTCCCGAAAAAACTGGGGTAAATACTCGCGATGCGCGTCCAGCAATTCATCCAGTACCACTTTGGCGATTTTGCCTGAAGGCACCAGCGGATTCAGCGTTAATGCCTGCAACGCTGCCCCGTAATCCCCGGTCACTGCGGCTTCCACTGCCATCTCTTCCCAGGCTTTCATTAATGACACCAGTCCGCACACCGTCGTGGGTAACGGATCGTTATTTAATGGGATCGCCCCGTAGCGGCCAATCACACAGGTCGTCTCGATTGCCACATCATCAGGTAAGGAGCGGATAGCGCCGTTATTGCGGATATTTACCGTCATCAACATATTCTTGTCGTTGTAAATAGCGCTAATTAATTCACAAGCCGCCTCAGAATAATAAGCGCCGCCGCGCTGTTCCAGCTGTTTGGGTTTTTCATGGAGCGGCGGATTTTTATATAGCGCAAACAATTCATGCTCAACTTTTTGAACCACTTCACCCCGCGTACCGTGTTCGGCGAATTCCCTCAGTTGTGTTTCCAGCACATCGCTGGTGGCATAGTAATATTGATGATAAGGGCATGGGATCACGCCCAGATGGTGAATTTGCGCCTGCAACCATGGAATGTCAGGGATATTTTTCGGTTTGTGCGAACTATCATATCGAAGATTTTTAAGTACCTCCGGCATGACATCTTTTCCATCCATATAGACATGAGTGCCATAGAGGAAATGATTCAGCCCGGTGAGATGCAGTAAAAAGCGTGACTTATCAACTCCGAGGATCTCCGCCACCATACGCTGCATCGACTGAGATAAATTACACAGGCCGATGCACTTTATTTTACTGTGCTTGAGCACCGCTTCAGTAACGATGCCGCTGGGATTAGTGAAGTTAATTAACCAGGCGTTCGGACAGAGCTCCTCCATGTCGCGACAGATATCCAGAATCACCGGGATAGTACGCAAAGCTTTAGCAAACCCACCGGCTCCGTTAGTTTCCTGGCCAATTAAGCCATGAGAAAGGGGGATGCGTTCATCTTTGATACGCGCATCCAACTGGCCAACGCGCAACTGGGTAGTGACAAAGTCGGCGTCTTTTAGCGCCTCGCGGCGGTTCAGCGTTAAATAGATCTGGCATTGAATACCCGCCGCTTCAACCATGCGTTTCGCCAGGTTGCCAACGACTTCAAGCTTCTCACGCCCGGCCTCAACATCTACCAGCCAAATTTCTTTGATTGGCATTTCGCTATAACGCTGGATAAACCCTTCGATAATTTCTGGGGTATAAGAACTCCCGCCACCAATAGTGACAATCTTTAATTTGTTACTCATATCCTGATCCTTTTTACTCGGTAGCGAGGGGCTGAACGACAGTTAAGGAGTCATCTACCGCATCTTCTTCGCGCAAATATTGCTTATCTAACGCCATGACAAAGGGATAATAAATCGTCATGGCGACAGCCAAATTAATTACCTGAAAAAGCATGCCTTTCCAGCCGCAAATCAGAAACCCACTGATAAAAATAGGTGTTGTCCAGGGTATCTCCAGGCCAGACGTTAATGGCAACAAACCGAAACTCATCGCGCTGTAGGTAATGACACACAACACAACTGGAACAATAATAAAAGGAATAAATAAAATGGGATTTAAGGCAATGGGAACGCCAAAGATAATCGGCTCATTAATATTAAAGATGGCAGCTGGAGACGCCAGCTTAGCTATTTCGCGCATCCTTTTACTCTTTGCTCTGAAAAGCATGACCAGCAACATTGCCAGAGTAAATCCCGTACCGCCGCAGATAAGAAACACATCGCGGAATTGTTGCGTGATAATATTAACTGGCGGTAAGCCTTGCTTCATCGCCTGCATATTTTCCAGCGTTAATGAACGCCAGATCGGCCCCATAATGGCTGTAACAATAGAGTCGCCGTGCAGACCAAAAAACCAGAAGAAACTCACAAAGAACTCAGCGACCATTTGTGATGGCAGCGTATTACCCAGTTCCATCATCGGTGCTTGAAGCACTTTGAATATCATCTCCTGAGCGGTGCCAAAAGGAGTAACCTCAAAAACTAAACGCGCCAGCCAAAACAACACCACCATCATGAAGGAAGGAATTAGCGAACTAAAGCTGTTGGCGACTGCTGGCGGAACGCTGGAAGGCATTTGAATCGTTAAACGTGGATGATTGAACAGCCGATATAAACGCACCGCGATTATCGTTACGATCAGCGATAAAAACAAGCCCTGGGCGCCCAGCGCCGAAACAGGAATGACATCGCTTATCACGCCATTTTCAACGGGTGCTCTGAACGGCGTAACAATTAAAAAACTCACCAGCGAGATTAACGCACATGAGATCTCATTAAGCTGCCACCTTTTCGCTAAGCTAACGCTGGTACTTATCACGACTAACAGCGCCATAATGGAATACGTTGCGTCGAGCACATAATTTAAACGGCCAATGAATTTTTCGCCAAAGCAGTGAATAATAAATCCGTTGTAGCCAGGAATAGGTAAGTTAGCAATAAGCAAGAAAAAAGAACCAATAATCAAAAAGGGCATGATACGAATAAAGCCATCTTTGATGGCTGAGAGATAGTCATTCCCTTCAATTTTCATTGCCAAAGGCAGTATTTTTCTTTCCATCAATTCAGTGAAATTATTCATAGGGATCCCTGATCGATTATTTATTGTTAAGTGGTATATACCACCTTATTTGAGACTAAGCCTGTGTTTATGCACTGTCAATCCTGCATTTCTGTTTTGTGATAACTCACGCATATTCGAATTATTCAGGTTGTTGCCGACAAGCGGCAGAGATAATTATCATATTAATAATCAGGAAAAGTGGATACGACCTATGAAGAATATCGTTTTGTGCTGTGCTGCCGGGATGTCCACCAGCATGTTGGTCCAACGCATGCAGGATGCCGCGCAGAAAAAAGGCATTGAAGTGTCGATTAAAGCAGTGCCCGTCGCCGAGTTTAAGGACAATCTCGACAGCGCGGATATTATTCTGCTCGGCCCGCAGGTGAAGTATGAGCAGGCTAAACTTCAGGCGCTTGCCGATCCGCAGGGCAAGAAAGTCGCGGTAATCGATATGGTGGATTACGGCATGATGAAAGGCGATGTGGTGCTCGAAAAAGCGCTTAAGCTGCTGGAGTAAACATGGACGATCTGGAAACGCTCATTATGGAGCTGTTAGTGAATGCCGGTGCGGCGCGCAGCGAGGCGTTATGCGCGCTGCGGCTGGCCCGAAGCGGCGACTTTGGCGGTGCCGAACAGGCAATGGTGCAATCCCACGAATTTGTTAAGCAGGCCCATAAAATCCAAACCCAGCTTATCGGGATAGACGAAGGCTCCGGCAAACTGCCGGTGAATCTGATTACCGTACATTCTCAGGATCACCTGATGAACGCGATGGTCATTCAGGATTTGGCGGAAGATATGATTGAGCTTTACCGGCGGTTGCCGCCCGCAAACTGATTTGTTTCAGCCATAAAAAAACCCGCCGAAGCGGGTTTTTTATTAGCTGAGCACGATTACTCGTTATCAGAACCACCCAGACCTGCGTTCAGCAGTTCTGCGAGGCTGGCAGTGGCGTCTTCTGCAGTCACCTGCGGTGCAGCCGGGAGTTCACCCGCAGCACGGCGACGCATACGATCCTGGTGGTACGCATAACCGGTACCCGCCGGGATCAGTCGACCCACGATCACGTTCTCTTTCAGGCCGCGCAGTTCATCGCGTTTACCCGCAACCGCTGCTTCGGTCAGCACACGAGTGGTCTCCTGGAACGATGCCGCGGAGATGAAGGACTCGGTTGCCAGAGAGGCTTTTGTGATACCCAGCAGATCGCGCGCGTAAGTCACGCCAATCTTGCCGTTCGCTTCCAGTTCGCGGTTAGCGATCTTGATGCGGGAGTATTCAGCCTGCTCGCCTTCCAGGAAGTCGGAGCTGCCTGCATTAACGATGGTTGCTTTACGCAGCATCTGACGAACGATAACTTCGATGTGCTTATCGTTAATCTTAACGCCCTGCAGACGGTAAACGTCCTGCACTTCGTTAGTGATGTAACGGGTCACAGCATGGACGCCACGCAGACGCAGAATGTCGTGCGGCGCTTCCGGGCCATCAGACACTACGTCGCCGCGTTCAACGCGTTCACCTTCAAACACGTTGAGCTGACGCCATTTCGGAATCATCTCTTCGTACGGATCGCTACCATCAACCGGCGTGATCACCAGACGGCGTTTACCTTTGGTTTCTTTACCGAAGGAAATGATACCGCTGATTTCCGCCAGGATTGCCGGCTCTTTCGGACGACGCGCTTCGAACAGATCCGCAACGCGCGGCAGACCACCGGTAATATCCTTAGTACCGCTGGATTCCTGAGGAATACGCGCCAGAGCATCACCTGCACCGATCTGAATGCCATCTTCCAGTTGAACGATCGCTTTACCCGGCAGGAAGTACTGCGCAGGCATGTCGGTGCCAGGGATCAGAACGTCATTACCGTTGGCATCAACGATTTTCAGTGCAGGACGCAGATCTTTACCACCGGCAGTACGTTCAGCAGAATCCAGAACCACCAGAGATGACAGACCGGTCAGCTCGTCAGTCTGACGAGTAATGGTCTGGCCGTCGATCATGTCAGTAAAGCGGATAAAACCACTTACTTCAGTGATAACCGGCATGGTGTGCGGATCCCAGTTTGCAACGGTTTCACCGCCAGCAACCTGTTCGCCATCACCTTTCGCCATAACCGCACCGTAAGGCACTTTATAGCTCTCTTTGGTACGACCGAATTCGTCGATCAGCTTCAGCTCGGTGTTACGAGAAGTCACTACCAGTTTACCGGCAGAGTTAACAACCGACTTCGCGTTGCTGAGCTTGATGCTACCTTTGTTTTTCACCTGGATGCTGGATTCAGCAGCCGCACGGGATGCCGCACCACCGATGTGGAACGTACGCATCGTCAGCTGTGTACCCGGCTCACCGATGGACTGTGCCGCGATAACGCCGATAGCTTCACCTTTGTTGATGATGTGGCCACGCGCCAGGTCACGACCGTAGCAGTGTGCACATACACCAAAGTCGGTGTCACAGGATACAACGGAACGCACTTTCACCGAGTCAACAGAGTTAGCTTCTAACACGTCACACCACTGTTCGTGGAGCAGCGTATTACGCGGCACCAGGATGTCAGCAGTGCCCGGCTTGAGCACGTCTTCGGCAGTTACACGGCCCAGAACGCGGTCACGCAGCGGCTCTTTAACGTCGCCACCCTCGATAACCGGGGTCATCATGATACCTTCGTGGGTACCACAATCGTCTTCGGTCACCACCAGATCCTGCGCCACGTCAACCAGACGACGGGTCAGGTAACCGGAGTTCGCCGTTTTCAGTGCGGTATCCGCCAGACCTTTACGCGCACCGTGCGTGGAGATGAAGTACTGGAGTACGTTCAGACCCTCACGGAAGTTCGCGGTGATCGGCGTTTCGATGATGGAGCCATCCGGCTTCGCCATCAGACCACGCATACCTGCAAGCTGACGAATCTGTGCAGCAGAACCACGCGCACCGGAGTCGGCCATCATGTAGATGCTGTTGAAAGAAACCTGCTGCTCTTCTTCACCGTTACGGTTAATAACGGTTTCCGTTTGCAGGTTATCCATCATCGCTTTGGATACACGATCGTTCGCCGCAGCCCAGATATCGATAACTTTGTTATAGCGTTCGCCAGCGGTTACCAGACCAGACTGGAACTGTTCCTGAATCTCAGCAACTTCTGCTTCCGCTTCGGAGATGATCTCGTGTTTCTTCTCCGGGATAACCATGTCGTCGATACCTACGGACGCACCTGAGCGCGCTGCATAGGCAAAACCGGTGTACATGGTCTGGTCAGCAAAAATAACGGTCGGCTTCAGGCCCAGAATGCGGTAACAGGTGTTCAGCATTTTGGAGATCGCTTTCTTGCCCAGCGCCTGGTTGACGATGGAGAAAGGCAGACCTTTCGGCACGATCATCCACAGGATCGCACGGCCAACGGTCGTGTCGATCAGGCTGGTTTTCGCAACGAATTCGCCGTTAGCGTCTTTTTCGTATTCAGTGATACGCACTTTAACGCGCGCATGCAGAGAGGCCAGGCCAGCGCGATAAATACGCTCCGCTTCTTTCGGGCCAGTCAGCACCATGCCTTCGCCTTTGGCGTTAACACTGTCACGGGTCATGTAGTACAGACCCAGTACAACGTCCTGAGACGGAACGATGATGGGCTCGCCGTTCGCCGGAGACAGGATGTTGTTGGTAGACATCATCAGCGCACGCGCTTCCAACTGGGCTTCCAGCGTCAGCGGTACGTGAACAGCCATCTGGTCACCATCGAAGTCGGCGTTATAGGCCGCACAAACCAGCGGGTGCAGCTGGATAGCTTTACCTTCGATCAGAACCGGTTCGAACGCCTGAATACCCAGACGGTGCAGGGTTGGGGCACGGTTCAGCAGTACCGGGTGTTCGCGGATAACTTCGTCCAGGATATCCCAAACGACAGCTTCTTCACGCTCAACCATTTTCTTAGCGGCTTTGATGGTGGTGGCGAGGCCACGCAGTTCCAGCTTGCCGTAGATAAACGGTTTGAACAGCTCCAGCGCCATTTTCTTCGGCAGACCGCACTGATGCAGACGCAGGTATGGACCTACGGTGATAACAGAACGACCGGAGTAGTCAACACGCTTACCGAGCAGGTTCTGACGGAAACGACCCTGTTTACCTTTGATCATATCGGCCAAAGATTTCAGAGGACGTTTGTTGGAACCGGTGATCGCACGACCGCGACGGCCGTTATCCAGCAGGGCGTCAACCGCTTCCTGCAGCATACGTTTTTCGTTGCGTACGATGATGTCCGGCGCAGCCAGATCCAACAGACGTTTCAGACGGTTATTACGGTTGATCACGCGACGATACAGATCGTTCAGATCGGACGTCGCGAAACGACCGCCGTCCAGCGGTACCAGCGGACGCAGATCTGGCGGCAGAACCGGCAGAACGGTCAGGATCATCCACTCCGGCTTGTTGCCAGACTGAACGAACGCTTCCAGCAGCTTGATACGCTTGGTCAGCTTTTTACGTTTCGTTTCGGAGTTGGTTTCGTTCAACTCTTCGCGCAGCTGTTCGCATTCCTGCTCCAGATCCATGCTTTTCAGCAGGGCCTGAATAGCTTCGGCGCCCATTTTCGCGTCGAATTCGTCACCGAACTCTTCCAGCGCGTCCAGGTACTGTTCTTCGGTCAGGATCTGGCTACGTTCGAGGTTGGTCATGCCACCTTCGATAACCACATAAGATTCGAAGTACAGAACACGTTCGATATCGCGCAGCGGCATATCCAGCAGCAGACCGATACGGGACGGCAGAGATTTTAGGAACCAAATGTGCGCGGTCGGAGAGGCCAGTTCGATGTGACCCATACGCTCACGGCGCACTTTAGTCTGGGTGACTTCAACGCCGCACTTCTCACAAATCACACCACGGTGTTTCAGGCGCTTGTACTTACCGCACAGGCACTCGTAGTCTTTTACTGGCCCGAAAATACGCGCACAGAAAAGGCCGTCACGCTCAGGCTTGAACGTACGGTAGTTGATGGTTTCCGGCTTCTTAACTTCACCGAACGACCATGAACGGATCATGTCTGGCGAGGCCAGAGCAATTTTGATCGCATCAAACTCTTCGGTTTTAGTCTGCGCTTTCAGAAACTTTAATAAATCTTTCACGGATTGGCTCCCGTCGGAGTTAGCACAATCTGCCGCCAGGTTTTACCCTGGCAGCAGTGACCTGTTTGAGCGAGAGTTACTCGTCTTCCAGCTCGATATTGATACCCAGCGAACGGATCTCTTTCAACAATACGTTGAAGGATTCCGGCATGCCCGGTTCCATCTGATGGTTGCCATCCACGATGTTCTTATACATCTTGGTACGGCCGTTCACGTCATCAGACTTAACGGTCAGCATTTCCTGCAGGGTATAGGCAGCGCCGTATGCTTCCAGTGCCCACACTTCCATCTCACCGAAGCGCTGGCCACCGAACTGTGCCTTACCACCCAGCGGCTGCTGAGTAACCAGGCTGTAAGAACCGGTGGAACGGGCGTGCATTTTGTCATCAACCAAGTGGTTCAGTTTCAGCATGTACATGTAGCCAACGGTAACCTGGCGCTCGAATTGCTCACCGGTACGACCGTCGAACAGTGTGATCTGACCGGAAGTCGGCAGGCCACCCAGCTGTAACAGTTCCTTGATTTCAGACTCTTTCGCACCGTCGAATACCGGCGTTGCAATCGGCATACCTTTTTTCAGGTTTTCAGCCAGACGCAGGACTTCTTCATCGCTGAAGGTGTTCAGGTCAACTTTCTGACAAACGTCTGCACCGAGGTCATACGCTTTCTGGATGAATTCGCGCAGTTTCGCGACTTCCTGCTGCTGCTTCAGCATGGCGTTGATCTTGTCGCCGATACCTTTCGCAGCCATACCCAAGTGGGTTTCCAGAATCTGACCGATGTTCATACGAGACGGTACGCCCAGCGGGTTCAGTACGATGTCAACCGGCGTGCCGTTTTCATCGTAAGGCATATCTTCGATCGGGTTGATCTTGGAGATAACACCTTTGTTACCGTGGCGGCCTGCCATTTTGTCACCCGGCTGAATCTGACGTTTAACGGCCAGATACACTTTAACGATTTTCAGCACGCCCGGTGCCAGGTCATCGCCCTGAGTGATTTTGCGGCGCTTAGCCTCGAGTTTTTTCTCAAACTCGTGCTTCAGCTCGTCGTACTGCTCAGCCAACTGCTCAAGCTGATTCTGTTTCTCTTCGTCGGTCAGGCCCAGTTCCAGCCAGCGATCGCGGGACAGCTTGTCGAGCTTCTCAGCTTCAACGCCGCCAGCAACCAGCACAGCATAGATACGACCAAACAGGCCGGCTTCGAGGATCTGCAGTTCTTCAGACAGGTCTTTCTTAGCCTGCTTAAGCTGCATTTCTTCGATTTCCAGGGCACGCTTGTCTTTTTCCACGCCATCACGGGTAAAGACCTGAACGTCGATAACGGTACCGGAAACACCGTTCGGTACGCGCAGAGAAGAGTCTTTAACGTCAGACGCTTTCTCACCGAAGATCGCACGCAGCAGTTTCTCTTCTGGCGTCAGTTGGGTTTCACCTTTCGGCGTTACCTTACCGACCAGAATGTCGCCGCCAGTCACTTCAGCACCGATATAAACGATACCGGATTCATCCAGTTTGGAGAGCGCAGCCTCACCCACGTTCGGGATGTCAGCGGTGATCTCTTCCGGCCCCAGCTTGGTGTCACGGGACACACACGCCAGTTCCTGAATGTGGATGGTCGTGAAACGGTCTTCCTGAACCACACGCTCGGAAACGAGGATGGAGTCTTCGAAGTTGTAACCATTCCACGGCATAAACGCTACGCGCATGTTCTGACCGAGCGCCAGTTCACCGAGGTCGGTGGACGGACCGTCTGCCAGCACGTCGCCGCGTTCAACCGGCTCACCCAGGGACACGCACGGCATCTGGTTGATGCAGGTGTTCTGGTTAGAACGGGTGTATTTAGTCAGGTTATAGATGTCGATACCTGCTTCGCCCGGGTACATCTCGTCTTCGTTAACTTTGATAACGATACGGGATGCATCCACGTACTGAACGGTACCGCCACGTTTAGCCACGGCGGTTACGCCGGAGTCAACGGCAACAGCACGTTCCATACCGGTACCCACCAGCGGCTTATCAGCACGCAGAGTCGGAACCGCCTGACGTTGCATGTTCGCACCCATCAATGCACGGTTGGCGTCATCGTGTTCCAGGAACGGGATCAGGGACGCACCGACGGAAACCACCTGCTGGGTGGAAACGTCCATGTAGTCAACCTGGTCGTTACTGAACAAGCTGGATTCGCCCTTACTACGGCAAGTGACCAGATCGTCGACGAAACGGCCTTCTTCGGTCAGGTTGGTGTTCGCCTGAGCGATGACGTAGTTACCTTCTTCAATTGCGGAGAGGTAATGGATCTCGTCAGTCACCACGCCATCAACAACGCGACGATACGGGGTTTCGAGGAAGCCGTATTCGTTAGTCTGTGCGTACACAGACAGGGAGTTGATCAGACCGATGTTCGGACCTTCAGGGGTTTCGATAGGACATACACGACCGTAGTGGGTTGGGTGTACGTCACGTACTTCAAAGCCCGCACGCTCACGAGTCAGACCACCTGGGCCGAGTGCAGAGATACGACGCTTGTGCGTAATCTCAGACAGCGGGTTGTTCTGGTCCATAAACTGAGACAGCTGGCTGGAACCAAAGAACTCTTTCACTGCCGCAGAGATCGGCTTGGCGTTAATCATATCCTGAGGCATCAGGGTATCAAGGTCGCCCAGAGACAGACGCTCCTTCACCGCGCGCTCAACACGCACCAGGCCAACGCGGAATTGGTTTTCCGCCATTTCGCCTACGGAACGGATACGACGGTTGCCGAGGTGGTCGATATCATCCACTTCGCCTTTGCCGTTACGGATATCGATGAGCTTCTTCATCACTTCGATGATGTCGTCTTTGCTCAGGATACCGGAGCCTTCGATTTCTTCGCGCAGCAGAGAACGGTTGAACTTCATACGACCCACCGCGGACAGATCGTAGCGGTCTTCGGAGAAGAACAGGTTCTCGAACAGGCTTTCAGCAGCTTCGCGCGTCGGCGGCTCACCAGGGCGCATCATGCGGTAGATTTCTACCAGCGCGCTCAGGCGATCGTTGGTCGGGTCGACACGTACCGTTTCGGACATGTAGGCGCCGTGATCCAGATCGTTGGTGAACAGCGTTTCGATACGCTTGTGGCCGGACTGGCTCAGTTTCGCCAGCAGATCCAGAGAGAGCTCCATGTTCGCCGCGCAAATCAGCTCGCCGGTGGACTCATCAACATAATCTTTCGCAGCCACTTTACCGGCAATGTATTCAACCGGTACTTCGATGTGCTTAATGTCGTCTTTTTCAAGCTGACGAATATGGCGCGCAGTAATGCGGCGGCCTTTTTCGACATACACTTTGCCGTCTGCTTCGATATCGAAAGAAGCGGTTTCGCCACGCAGACGCTCCGGGACCAGCTCCATTTGCAGCTTGTTGTCACGGATTTCGAAAATCACTTTCTCAAAGAACAGGTCAAGGATCTGTTCAGTGGTGTAGTTCAGCGCGCGCAGAATAATGGTTGCAGGCAGTTTACGGCGACGGTCGATACGGACAAACAGGTTGTCTTTCGGATCGAATTCGAAGTCCAGCCAGGAACCACGGTAAGGGATAATACGTGCGTTATATAGCACCTTACCTGAAGAGTGAGTTTTACCCTTGTCGCTGTCGAAGAACACACCCGGGCTACGGTGCAGCTGAGACACGATAACGCGCTCAGTACCGTTGATAACGAAAGTACCGTTATCGGTCATGAGCGGGATTTCGCCCATGTACACTTCTTGTTCTTTAATGTCTTTAACGGTGCCTTCCGGCGCTTCGCGCTCGTAGATCACCAGACGCAGTTTCACGCGCAGCGGAGCCGAATAGGTTACGCCACGGATTTGACACTCTTTAACGTCAAATACGGGTTCGCCAAGACGGTAACTGACGTACTGCAGTTCCGAGTTGCCGCTATAGCTCTTGATCGGGAACACGGAACGGAATGCCGCTTCCAGACCATACTGGCCTTCAGGATCTTGCTCGATAAACTTCTGGAACGAGTCAAGCTGGATAGAAAGGAGATAAGGAATGTCCAACACTTGCGGACGTTTTCCAAAATCCTTACGAATACGTTTTTTCTCGGTATAGGAGTAAACCATAGGGTTCCTCAGCTCGCTGACAAGTCGACCCACTCTGTCCATTGAATAAGGACAGTTTATGCAACACCATTTTGTTGACCGGAAAATGGAACACTTTCCGCAATGCCTGTTTCTATCACTCTTAAACCATTTCGTTGCGATTTACACAGTGCGCTTGCCCTGTCGCAATATATTAAGTCGTCGATAGAAATAACCATTGGGGGAAACCAGTAGATAAATAGTGTGAAAGGCTACTGGCGCCCTGTAGCGCAAAAAGGCTGGTGACCAAAAAGTCACCAGCCATCAGCCTGATTACTCAGGCTGCAACCAGAAAAGTTGGCTTATTTAACTTCAACTTCAGCGCCAGCTTCTTCCAGAGATTTTTTCAGAGCTTCTGCGTCGTCTTTGCTGATGCCTTCTTTCAGAGCGGCCGGAGCGGATTCAACCAGGTCTTTAGCTTCTTTCAGACCCAGGCCAGTCGCGCTACGTACAGCTTTGATTACGGCAACTTTGTTAGCGCCGGCAGCTTTCAGAATTACGTCGAATTCAGTTTTCTCTTCAGCAACTTCAGCCGGGCCAGCAGCAACAGCGACAGCAGCAGCAGCAGAAACACCGAATTTTTCTTCCATTGCAGAAATCAGTTCTACAACGTCCATTACGGACATAGCGGATACTGCTTCAATGATTTGATCTTTAGTGATAGACATTTAAATTGTTCCTGAAAATCAGAATAAAGTTATATGTAAGCAGATGCTTTATAAAGATAACTGCAATTAAGCAGCTTCTTTTGCATCGCGAACAGCAGCCAGAGTGCGAACCAGTTTGCCAGCCGAAGCTTCTTTCATGGTTGCCATCAGGCGTGCAATTGCTTCTTCGTAGGTCGGCAGGGTTGCCAGGCGATCGATTTGCGATGCCGGGATCAACTCACCTTCAAAGGCTGCGGCTTTGACCTCAAATTTTGCATTCGCTTTCGCGAACTCTTTGAACAGACGAGCAGCAGCGCCCGGGTGTTCCATAGAGTATGCAATCAGGGTCGGACCAACGAACGCGTCTTTCAGGCACTCAAACTGAGTCCCTTCAACAACACGGCGCAGCAGGGTGTTACGAACAACACGCATGTATACGCCGGCTTCGCGACCTGCTTTACGCAGTTCAGTCATTTTGTCTACAGTAACGCCACGGGAATCCGCAACTACTGCAGACAGCGCGCCTTTGGCTACTTCGCTGACTTCAGCAACAATCGCTTGTTTGTCTTGAAGATTTAAAGCCATTAGCTTTGCTCCTGGATGTTTGCCGGAACTCATGTTCCGGAACTCACTTCACTCTTCCCAAAAAGAAAAGAGCGTCTTAATACGGTGAGCAGAAACAAGCCAAAGAAAACTTTTAAAAAGGTCTTCAGGTTCTGTCACCGTCTACGCAGGACATTAAGTTTCAAAGAAACACCTGCGGTCTTGGACGGGGCCTGGATAAGGCCAGGCTCCAACCGAAAATTCTGTCTACGCGTTCACCTTTTGAATCACTGTTGCGATTCGCATGGCTCGCATAGCGTTCTGTCTTATTCGACAGAATCGTGGGCGTAAGATTGTAGACAAATCCGCCGCCCACGTAAATAGCGAATTATTAGTTCGCTGATGCGTTCAGACCAGCCTGGTCAATCGCAACACCTGCACCCATGGTGGTGGAGATGCTAACTTTCTTGATGAAAACACCTTTCGCCTGAGACGGTTTTGCTTTTTTCAGCGCAACCAGCAGGGATTCCAGGTTTTCTTTCAGTTTGTCAGCGTCAAAGTCCACTTTACCGATGGTGGTGTGGATGATGCCGTTTTTGTCGTTACGGTAACGAACCTGACCGGCTTTCGCGTTTTTAACCGCTTCAGCAACGTTCGGCGTTACAGTACCGACTTTCGGGTTCGGCATCAGGCCGCGTGGGCCCAGAACCTGGCCCAGTTGGCCAACAACGCGCATTGCATCCGGGGAAGCAATAACAACGTCAAAGTTCATTTCGCCTTTCTTGATCTGGTCAGCCAGATCTTCCATACCTACCAGCTCAGCGCCAGCAGCTTTAGCTGCTTCAGCGTTCGGGCCCTGGGTAAATACAGCTACGCGAACTGAACGGCCAGTACCGTGCGGCAGTACAGTTGCACCACGTACGTTCTGGTCAGATTTACGCGCGTCGATGCCGAGGTTAACAGCAACGTCAACGCTTTCTACGAATTTAGCGGTAGCCAGTTCTTTCAGCAGAGAAATAGCTTCGTTGATGTCGTACTGTTTGGTCGCATCAACTTTCTCACGGATCACACGCATGCGCTTGGTCAGTTTAGCCATTTCTTAGTCCTCCACTACCAGGCCCATGGAACGAGCAGTACCTTCGATTGAGCGAGTCATCGCTTCAATGTCAGCACCAGTCATGTCCGCTGCTTTAGTCTGCGCAATTTCCTGCACCTGAGCGCGGGTTACTTTACCCACTTTGTCTTTGTTCGGCTTGCCGGAACCAGACTTAACACCCGCCGCTTTTTTCAGCAGAACGGCTGCCGGCGGAGTTTTGGTAACGAAGGTGAAAGAACGGTCAGCATAAACGGTGATAACAACCGGAATCGGCAGACCTTTTTCAATGGAATCAGTTTTGGCGTTGAACGCTTTGCAGAATTCCATGATGTTCACGCCCTGCTGGCCCAGTGCCGGACCAACTGGCGGACTCGGGTTCGCCATACCAGCTGCTACTTGCAGCTTAACGTAGGCTTGTACTTTCTTAGCCATTCTAAAATCCTCTGATTGGGTGATAGCGCTTCAATGAAGCTCCCCGTTATAAAAATCGTTTTACGGGCAAGGCCCATAAAAACAAAAGGCGCGAAATTGTAGTCCAATCTCGCGCCCTGTGCAACGATTAATCGTTGCTTTTACAACCTGACTGTTAGGCCTTTTCGACCTGAGCAAAGTCCAGTTCAACTGGCGTTGCGCGTCCGAAAATGGATACAGACACTTTCAGGCGGCTTTTCTCGTAATCGACTTCTTCAACAACGCCGTTGAAGTCAGCAAACGGACCATCGCTAACACGAACCATCTCACCCGGCTCAAACAGCGTTTTCGGACGCGGCTTATCACCCACCTGCTGCAGGCGGTTCATAATCGCATCCACTTCTTTATCGCTGATCGGAGCCGGACGATCCGAAGTACCACCGATGAAGCCCATCACACGCGGTACGCTGCGCACTAAGTGCCAGCTCGCATCGTTCATGACCATTTGGACCAGCACATAGCCCGGGAAGAATTTGCGTTCGCTTTTGCGACGCTGGCCGCCACGGATCTCCACAACTTCTTCAGTTGGGACCATCACGTCGCCAAACAACTCTTCCATGTTATGTAATTTGATATGCTCGCGCAGGGAAGTCGCTACGCGGCCTTCAAAACCGGAAAACGCCTGAACGACGTACCAGCGCTTTTTAGGAGCTTCAGACATCTCAGAACCTCAGGCCAGTGATAAAAGAAACCAGGCGGACCAGAATACCATCCAGGCCCCACAGGATCAGTGACATTACAGCAGTAACCGCCGCTACAATTAACGTGGTATGCAATGTTTCCTGGCGAGTTGGCCAAATCACTTTACGGACTTCGGTTCTCGCTTCACGGGCAAACGCGACGGTCGCTTTGCCTTTCGTGGTCAGCAGCGCAACGCCGCCCGCTGCCGCAATTAAAATCACCACTGCCAGGGCACGCAACGGCAGGGATATATCACGATAAATGTAGTTGCCTACGATAGCTACGATAAGCAGCACCGCCACGGCGATCCATTTCATCGCTTCCAGGCCGCGCCCACTTCCCTGAGCTTCGGTATTCGCACTCATAAACCAACCTGTCACAATAAATCAGACAAACATTTTTGCCCCGCCACAGCGAGGCAAACCGAACCGAATCGCGTATTTCCGTCATTTTTCAATCCGTTACTGCATTAATCAGTAACATGGCGGAGGATAAATGTTTCGGACTAAACGCCCTCTTCAGAGCCTGTCTCAGCAATGATTATGAGAAAAAAATCACTGATGAGCCAGGTTCTGGTTCGAAAGCGTGCAAAAAGGGCATCAAATGATGCCCTTTTCATGCGCATTGCGTCAAATGTTATCAGCGATTAGCTGAGAACTTTAGCAACAACGCCCGCGCCAACGGTACGGCCGCCTTCACGGATTGCGA
>NZ_DAMBQK010000036.1:0-33599 GCF_032062175.1 Atlantibacter sp. | reverse complement strand
CGGATTTTTGCACAACTGCCGGATCGGTCAACCGATCCTTAACTGATCGGCATTATGCCGTGGCACGCTTTTTCGTTTCTGGAGCGATTATTTCAGGTACTGCCCGCTACGCAGGGCTTCAATACGTTTATCCAGCGGCGGGTGAGTCATAAACAGCTCGCTCAACGACTTAGACTTACCGTTGATGCAAAATGCCATCATGCTGCTGGCTTCCTGCGGTTCGTAGCTGGTTTTCAGGCGTTGCAGGGCAGCAATCATTTTCTCACGGCCCACCAGTTTTGCGGAACCCGCATCAGCGTGGAATTCACGGTAGCGGGAGAACCACATGGTGATAATGCTCGCCAGAATACCAAACACCAGTTCAAGCACGGTGGCGACCGCGAAATAGATCAGCGGGTTGCCGTTGCTCTGCTCGCCGTCATCACGGTTGCCGGACAAAAAACCCGACGCGATTTGCGCGATGATGCGCGAAATAAAGATAACAAAAGTGTTCACCACACCCTGGATCAGCGTCATGGTCACCATATCGCCGTTGGCGATATGGCTAATTTCATGGGCGATAACCGCTTCGGCTTCATCACGGCTCATGTTCTGCAACAGACCGGTGCTTACCGCTACCAGCGAGGCATCGCGGCGCGCGCCGGTCGCAAAGGCGTTAATGTCCGGAGCGTGATAAATCGCTACCTGCGGCATCGCGATACCGGCCTGGCGTGACTGTTGCGCCACGGTATCCATCAGCCAACGCTCGGTCGCATTACGAGGTTGTTCGATCACTTCCCCGCCCACAGAACGCAACGCCATCCACTTCGACATCAGCAGTGAAACAAACGATCCACCAAAACCAAACAACAGCGCCATAATCAGCAGACCCTGAACGCTGCTGGACTGGATCCCTGTCAGGCTGAGCACCAGGCCGAACACCACCATGACCGCCAGGTTCGTTAACAGGAAAAGCGCGATACGCATCATAATTTTCTTTTAACCTCAATTTACCAGTCGCGTTATGCGATTACTCACATCGTATGGCTAAATGCCCTGTTTTCAAGCATGAAAGCAGGGCAAGTTACTAAAAATACGTAACTTTACATTTTGTCGCATTCTTCTTACGGGAAACAAAGACAGGTAAAAAAACAGGCACAATTGCTTGTGCCTGTTGGGGAATTACTTACTCGCGGCGGGCTGTTCAGCGGGTTTCGCTTTATCCAGTTTCGCCAGGTCCAGCGCGATATGGACGGTTTCATCAAGATACGGATCGGGCTCCTGATAATCCTTCGGCAGGTCGTCCAGTTTCTTGATTGGCGGTTTGCCTTCACGCTTATAACGGTCGTTAATGCGCGCCAGGCGAGTCGCATCGTCTTCATCGTTCTCTTTTTCACGCTGCAGCAGGTTTAAAGAGATGAAGTTACGCTTATCCTTAAGGGCGTTATAGCGAGCGATATCCTTGATGATGTACTGGAACTCAGGATCTTTGGCGATGCGCTCATCGTGAGCTTTCAGCAATTCCGGGCCAAACGGCGTAAGGTCGCCGGATTTCACGTAGGTTGCCGCATCGACGCTATCCCAGGGCAGCGCATTATCTTCAAACTTCTCGCCGGTTTCGGTCTCTTCATTGCCGGTCGGCATGATGATATCCGGGGTCACGCCTTTACGCTGGGTACTGCCGCCATTCACGCGATAGAATTTTTGAATGGTGTACTGTACCGAGCCCAACGCCGGCCATTCCGGACGCAGCATCTGATCGTAAATGCGGTTCAGCGAACGGAACTGCTGAACGGTGCCTTTACCAAATGTCGGCTCACCGACGATCAGCGCACGGCCATAATCCTGCATCGCCGCAGCAAAGATTTCTGACGCGGAGGCGCTAAAGCGGTCAACCATGACGACCAGCGGGCCTTTGTAATACACCACGCCATCGGTATCACTGTCTTCACGCACTTTGCCGTTGTTGTCGCGCACCTGCACCACCGGGCCGCTCGGGATAAACAGACCAGAAAGCGATACCGCTTCGGTCAGCGCCCCGCCGCCGTTGGTACGCAAGTCGATAATCACCGCGCTGACGTTTTGCTTTTCAAGCTTCTGAAGCTGAACTTTAACATCGTCGGTTAAGCCCACGTAAAAACCCGGAATATCCAGCACGCCGACTTTCTGCTTGCCGATGGTTTTCACGGTCATTTTCACCGCGCGATCTTCAAGGCGAATACGTTCGCGCGTCAGCGTCACGGTACGGGTTTTGGTGCCTTTACCCGCGGGTAAAATCTCCAGCCGTACCTTGCTGCCTTTCGGGCCTTTGATCAGCGCAACGACGTCATCAAGACGCCAGCCGATCACGTCCTGCATCGACTGGCCCGTTTGGCCAACGCCAACAATGCGGTCGCCCACAGTGATGGCTTTACTTTTCGCCGCCGGGCCGCCTGCCACCATGGAGTTAATCACGGTGTAGTCGTCATCCATTTGCAGCACCGCGCCAATCCCTTCCAGAGACAGGCTCATTTCGGTATTGAATTGCTCGGTGTTACGCGGGGAAAGGTAGTTGGTATGCGGATCGATTTCGTGCGCGAAAGCGGTCATCGCCAGCGAGAACACGTCTTCGCTGTTGGTTTGCGCCAGGCGGCGAATCGCGAATTTATAACGCTTGGTGAGCGTTTCGCGGATCTCTTTATCCGTTTTGCCGGTCAGTTTCAGGCTCAGCTCGTCATATTTGACTTTGCTGTCCCATAACCTGTCGAGCTCCGCTTCGGTTTTCGGCCACGGCGCTTTACTGCGATCGAGCTCGTAAGTGTCGTTGCCGGTAAAATCCATCGGACGCTCAAGCACTTTCAGTGCGTACTGAAAGCGCTCGAAGCGGCGTTTCTGCGCCAGATTGTACAGATCGTAAAACACGGTGAGCTTGCCGGTGCGCAGCTCATCGCCCAGTACATTTTTCTGTTTCGCGTATTCTTCAACGTCGCTCGCCAGCAGCACGTTATGGCTGTAATCCAGCAAATTCAGATAGCGGTCGAAGATTTTGGCGGAAAAGGTGCCGTCCAGATCGAACTGGCGATAATGAGAACGGGTGAAGCGCGAGGTGACGCGCTCGCTCACCGTCGCGTGCTGCGTCTCTTCCTTCAATACCGGAATTTGCGACGCTTTGGTGATGTCTTCAACCGCAACCGCATGGCCTGCTAACAATAACAGGCCCGCAGCGGTAAGCTTAAGAAATGTGTTCATGCCCGGGTTGACCTCCGTATCAGAACAATAAATGTTCTGCGCGTACAAGCATCGACATACCAGAAGTCAACTGTACACGGACGCCATCTTTGGTGATTTCTTGTACAGTGGCATCCATCGCATTATTCCCCGCTTTGACTTTAATCGCCTGGCCTACGGACAGTGCGGTAATGTCTGATACCGGGGTATGACGCTCTTCACGAACGGCCTGAGGCGCTTTAGCCGCAGGTTTTGCCGGACGTGGTTTGCGCTCTGCATTTTCAGTGCGACGTGGCGCCGGGCGCGGTTTGCGCTCACGTCGCGGGGCTTCTGGCTGCTCGCCAGCGGCAATCGCCGCTTCGCGTTTTTTGGCCTGCTGCTCGGCACGCTGCGCCTGGACGCGAGCTTTGGCTTCTTCAAGCTGTTTACGCGCATGTTCAACATGCTGTTCGTCAAGCTCGCCGCACGGATTGCCATCCAGATCGACGCGGGTCGCGCCAAGCTTGATGCCGTACAGATAACGCCAGCTTGAGGTATAAAGACGCAGGGCTGAACGCAGTTGGGTTTTGCTGAGATTCATCTCCCCTTCTACGCGCGCGACCAAATCCTGAAAAATGCCGATTTTCAGCGGACGCGCTTCGCCTTCAGCGCTAAAGCACTGAGGAAAACGCTCGGCCAGAAAGGCAATAACTTCTTTACTGCTGTTCAACTTAGGTTGATTTTCCATGAAATTTCCTGATTACAACGGACGTTGCCAACGTGGCGCAGGCATGAACAGGCGTCATTATAATGACGCCATCAGCAATTGCCACGTTATCCGTTGCTTATCCTGCACGAGTCGCAAATAATTTTGTGTAATCCGTCCCGGCAAGCACCGTCTCAAGGCGCTCCACCAGCTCACGCAAACCCTGCTCGTCTTCAGCCTGGAAGCGGCCAAACACGGTGCTGTCGATATCCAGCACGCCTATGATTTGTTGATTAACGGTGATTGGCAATACGATTTCCGCATTACTCGCGGAATCGCAGGCGATATGGCCGTCAAAGGCATGGACATCTTCCACGCGTTGCACGCTGGCAGTGGCAACCGCCGTTCCGCATACGCCTCTACCGACCGGGATACGCACACAGGCGATTTTCCCCTGGAACGGCCCGAGCACCAGCGTGTCGCCTTCCAGCAGATAAAATCCCGCCCAGTTAACGCCGTCTAATCGTTCAAACAGCAAGGCGCTGGTATTGGAAAGCGTCGCCAGCGCACTGGTTTCCCCTGTCATGAGAGCCTGAAAATCACGGTTAAGGTCCGCGTAGAATTGTGTTTTGTTCATTTAATAATCACTTAGCTGATAAATACAATGACCTGCTTGTTAAAATAAGCATTAAATGCGCTTATGCTCAAGACGAATCATTTCATGATTTAATATAAAGATATCTAAATATAACTCTGACCATTAAATGGCCCTTAAACCCAGAACGGCATTAAACAACGCAAAGCTCACGATTCATGCGATGGGAGAGCCTTTGCCGCAGGCACATTATCAGCGATGTCCGCAGTGCGACACGCTTTTTCTGTTGCCGGTTGTGAAGTCAACGCAAAGCGCGTATTGCCCGCGCTGCGATGCTAAACTGCGCGATGGCCGTGACTGGTCATTGACGCGTCTCGGCGCGATGGCGATCGCCATGATCGTCCTGATGCCCTTCGCCTATGGCGAACCGTTGTTGCGCATTATCCTGCTCGGCACCCGTATCGACGCCAGCCTGCTCCAGGGAATCTGGCAGATGGCCAGCCAGGGCGACCCGGTTACCGCCGCGATGGTGTTCTTCTGTACCGTGGGCGCGCCCGGCACGCTGGTAGTCGCTATCGCCTATCTCTGGTTCGGCAATATCCTCGGCATGAACTTACGCCCGGTGCTGTTGATGCTGGAGAGGCTGAAAGAGTGGGTAATGCTGGATATTTACCTGGTGGGCATCGGCGTGGCGTCCATCAAAGTCAGCGATTATGCCTACATGCAGGCTGGCATTGGGCTGATGGCGTTTTTCCTGCTGATGGTGTTGAGCATACTGACGCTGATCCACCTCAACGTGGAGCAACTTTGGGATCGATTTTATCCGACACGCCCGCCCCGCACCCCCAAAGCCAGCCTGCGCGTTTGTCTCGGCTGCCATTTTACCAGCGAACCGGATGAACGCGGCCGCTGTCAGCGTTGCCACGTTCCGCTGCGCGAGCGCCGTCGCCATAGCCTGCAAAAAACCTGGGCGGCGCTGATTGCAGCGATGGTATTTCTCCTTCCGGCGAATTTGCTGCCGATATCTATTATTTATGTCAACGGCAGCCGCCAGGAGGACACTATCCTTTCGGGGATCGTTTCGCTGGCGAACAGCAATATCGCCGTGGCGGCCATTGTGTTTATCGCCAGTATTGCGGTGCCGTTCGTCAAAGTGCTGGTAATGCTGACCCTGCTGATCAGCATCCATTTTAAATGCGAACAGGGACTGCGCACCCGGATCCTGCTGCTGCGGTTTGTGACCTGGATTGGCCGCTGGTCGATGCTGGATTTATTTGTGATTGCGTTAACCATGTCGCTGGTGAACCGCGATCAGCTTTTGGCTTTTACTATGGGACCTGCCGCGTTTTATTTCGGCGCAGCGGTAATATTGACTATTCTTGCTGTTGAATGGCTGGACAGCCGCTTACTTTGGGACGCACATGAGTCAGGAAACGCCCGCTTCGACGACTGAAGCGCGAATTAAAACAAAACGCCGCATTTCCCCGTTCTGGTTACTGCCGATTATCGCTCTGATGATCGCCGGATGGCTTATCTGGACAACGTACCAGGAACGAGGCACTACCGTGACTATCGACTTTGTTTCCGCCGACGGCATCGTTGCCGGGCGAACGCCCGTGCGCTATCAGGGTGTGGAAGTCGGCACGGTCCAGGATATTCGCCTGAGCGAGGACCTGAACAAAATTGCCGTCACGGTCAGCATCAAAAGCGATCTCAAAGACGCCCTGCGCACCGATACGCAGTTCTGGCTGGTGACCCCGAAAGCATCGCTGGCCGGGATTTCCGGTCTGGATGCGCTGGTGGGCGGCAACTATATCGGCATGATGCCGGGCAAAGGCGAGCCCGAAGATCACTTTACCGCGCTGGATACCCAACCTAAATATCGGCTGGATAACGGTGATTTGATGATCCACCTGAAGGCCCCGGACCTCGGTTCGCTCAATACCGGCTCACTGGTCTATTTCCGTAAAATTCCGGTGGGCAAGGTGTATGACTACACCATTAATAACAACTCCCAGGGCGTGACAATTGATGTGCTTGTTGAACGGCGATTCACCCATCTGGTGAAAAAAGGCAGCCGGTTCTGGAACGTTTCTGGCGTGAAAACAGACATCAGCCTCAGCGGCGCGCAAATTCAACTGGAAAGCCTGGCGGCGCTGGTCAACGGGGCGATAGCCTTTGACTCGCCGCAGGGGTCTGAAGAGGCGGATCAGGAGGACGAATATGGCTTGTACGAAGATCTGGCCCACAGCCAGCGCGGCGTGCTGGTGAAGCTGGATCTGCCGAGCGGCGAAGGCCTGAAGGCCGATTCCACTAAACTGATGTACCAGGGGCTGGAAGTCGGCACCCTGACCAAACTCGATCTCAATCCCGGCGGCGCCGTCACCGGGGAAATGACCGTCGACCCGGGTGTAGTGAATTTACTGCGTGAGGGCACACGCATTGAGCTACGCAACCCGAAAATTTCGCTTGATAACCCCAGCATTAGTAGCCTGTTGACCGGCAGCACCTTTGAACTGGTGCCGGGAGAAGGCAAACCGCGCAACCACTTCGTGATCCTGCCGGGGGATAAAACCCCGTTGCAGCAGCCGGGCGTTGTCACGGTGGCGCTAACCGCGCCGGAAAGCTACGGCATCGATGCCGGGCAGCCGGTGATCCTCCACGGCATCAAAATCGGCCAGGTGCTTGAACGCAGCTTAACCGCCAAAGGCATTAGCTTCGCAGTGGCTATCGATCCGCAATATCGCGAACTGGTGAAGGGCGACAGTAAATTTGTGGTCAACAGCCGTATTGACGTGAAAGTCGGGCTGGACGGTGTGGAATTTTTAGGTGCCAGCGCCGGTGAGTGGATCAGCGGCGGCATCCGCGTGTTGCCAGGCAGTAAAGGCGAGCTGAAAGAGAGTTACCCGCTGTTTGCCAACCTGGAAAAAGCGGTGGAAAACAGCCTGAGCGACCTGCCGACCACCACCATGACGCTCAGCGCGGATAGCCTGCCGGATATTCAGGCCGGCTCGGTGGTGCTGTATCGCAAGTTCGAAGTGGGCGAAGTGATTTCGGTGCGCCCACGCGCCAACGCGTTCGACATCGACGTGCATATCAAACCGCAATATCAAAACCTGGTGACCAAAAACAGCGTGTTCTGGGCCGAAGGCGGCGCGAAAGTGCAGCTTAACGGCAGCGGGCTGACCGTGCAGGCCTCGCCGCTGTCACGGGCGTTAAAAGGCGCAATCAGCTTCGATAACCTGAGCGGCGCGTCGGCTAACACGGACAAAGGCAACAAACGCACCCTGTTCCCGTCAGAAACCGCGGCCCGCGCTGTGGGCAGCCAGGTGACGCTGCACGCGTTTGACGCCGGCAAACTGTCGGAAGGGATGCCGATCCGCTACCTCGGGATTGATATTGGCCAGATACAATCACTGAAGCTGATCACCGAACGCAACGAAGTGCAGGCCACCGCCGTGCTCTACCCGGAATACGTGAAGACCTTTGCACGTAACGGCACCCGCTTCTCGGTGATCACCCCGCAGATCTCCGCCGCCGGGGTGGAACATCTGGACACCATTCTCCAGCCCTATATCAACGTCGAACCGGGTAAAGGCAATCCGCGCCGTGACTTTGAACTACAGGAAGCGACGATAACCGATTCCCGCTACCTCGACGGTCTGAGCATCGTGCTGGAAGTACCGGATGCCGGTTCACTGGCGATTGGGACGCCGGTGCTGTTCCGCGGTATGGAAGTGGGTATTGTCACCGGTATGGTGCTGGGCAACCTGTCCGATCGCGTGATGGTTGGCCTGCGTATTAGCCAGCGCTACCAGCATCTGGTGCGCAATAACTCGGTATTCTGGCAGGCCTCCGGCTACAGCCTTGACTTCGGGATCATCGGCGGCGTCGTGAAAACCGGGACCTTTAACCAGTTCATTCGCGGCGGCATTGCCTTTGCCACCCCGCCGAGCACACCGCTATCGCCGAAAGCCCAGGCAGGGAAACATTTCCTGCTTCAGGACAGTGAACCAAAAGAATGGCGTCAGTGGGGCACCGCCCTGCCGCGCTAATCTCCTTCTTCTGCCCCGGTGCGATGCCGGGGCAGTTATGCTACACTGCGCGCCGTTAATTTTACCCCTGGGGCCAGTCTGTGGCGCAAATCCGTTCTGTTTATCTTCCCGACGAATTCCTTACCGTCATGCGCGATGCGATGCCTGCCGCGCTGTCCATGGAAAGCTTTATCGCATCCTGCCAGTGCCCGCTGCGCCGCAGTATTCGCGTCAATACGCTGAAAATCAGCGTCAGCGATTTCCTGGCGCTAGTATCGCCTTACGGCTGGCAGCTCAGCCCAATTCCGTGGTGCGAAGAAGGCTTCTGGATTGAGCGCGATGAAGAAGCCCTGCCGCTGGGCAGCACCGCAGAGCATCTCAGCGGCCTGTTTTATATTCAGGAAGCCAGCTCGATGCTGCCAGTGGCGGCGCTGTTTGCGGATAATCCCGAGGTAACGCGGGTAATGGACGTTGCCGCCGCGCCAGGCTCCAAAACCACCCAAATCGCCGCGCGGATGAATCATCAGGGCGCGATCCTCGCCAATGAATATGCCGCCAGCCGGGTAAAAGTGCTGGCGGCAAACATCAGCCGCTGCGGCATCGAGAACGTGGGGCTGACCCACTTTGATGGCCGGGTATTTGGCGCGGCGCTACCGGAATGCTTCGATGCGATCCTGCTGGACGCCCCCTGCTCCGGCGAAGGTGTGGTGCGTAAAGATCCCGATGCCCTGCGCAACTGGTCTGTCGCCAGCAATCAGGAAATCGCCGCTACCCAGCGCGAGTTGATTGACAGCGCGTTTCACGCCCTGCGCCCAGGGGGCACACTTATCTACTCCACCTGTACCCTGAACCGCGAAGAAAATGAACAGGTATGCCAGTGGCTGCTGGAACGCTATCCTGACGCGGTTTGCGTTGAGCCGTTAGGCGACCTGTTTTCCGGCGCACAGCAGGCGTTAACCGCTGAAGGTTTCTTGCATGTGTTCCCGCAAATTTTCGATTGCGAAGGCTTCTTTGTGGCGCGATTGCGTAAAACCGCCGCCGTTCCTGCACTCGCTGCGCCAGGCTATAAAACCGGTAAATTTCCCTTCGCGCCCATGAAACCGAAAGAGGCCCAGGAGGTCATGCGCGCTGCCGCAAGCGTAGGGCTTACATGGGATGAGCATCTACACTTATGGTTGCGCGATAAAGAAATCTGGTTATTCCCGGCGGACATCGAGCCGCTGATAGGCCAGGTGCGATTCTCGCGCATCGGCCTGAAACTGGCAGAAACGTTCAATAAAGGGTACCGCTGGCAGCACGAAGCGGTGATCGCGCTAGGTGATGTTCACACCCACGGTTTCGCGTTAACCGCACAGGAAGCGCAGGAGTGGTATCGCGGTCGCGATGTGTATCCGCAAACCGCGCCTGAGGCGAACGAAGTCATTGTGACTTATCAGGATCAACCGCTGGGGCTGGCGAAAAAAATCGGCTCGCGCTTAAAGAACAGCTATCCACGTGAACTGGTGCGCGATGGCAAGCTCTTCGCCGACGAGATTTAATTCGCCTAAAAAATAATCGCGATAAACTTGCGCTTTTGCTGTTCCTTGTCCAGGCTAAAAAATGGCGACTTTACTGGTCGTACCACCTGCCCTGTAATGATGATGGAGAGCACTATGACTAAGACCAGCGTTAAAATCGGCACCTTTGAGATCGATGATGCGGAACTGAGCGGCGAGCAACCGGGTGAACGTACTTTAACTATCCCGTGTAAATCTGACCCGGATCTGTGCATGCAGCTTGATGCATGGGATGCGGAAACCAGCATTCCGGCGGTACTTAACGGCGAACACTCTGTCCTTTATCGTAAACACTATGACGAAAATTCTGATGCCTGGGTGATGCGTTTTGCCTGATCCCGACATGAGCCCGTCGCCTGAGACGGGTTATTCTTCCCCGTTTGGTTTGCCCTTCGCGCCCTGTCCCCTACAATTACTCTAAACGTTTTAACATTGGGGATGCGATGTTCGCACTGGTTTTATTTGTTTGTTATCTGGACGGTGGCTGTAACGATATCGTCGTTGACGTTTTTAATACTGAACAACAGTGTATGCGCGCGATGGATGAACAACGGCTGCGGCACGGCGGCTGTTTCCCGGTGGAAGATTTTATTGATGGCTTCTGGACCCCTGCCCAGGAGTACAGCGATTTTTAGCTACTGGACCCGCAGTAAGGTCAGCCGATTGCCGAAGACAGCACCGGTGTCGATATAGTGCAGGTTCCCGCAATCAAGACAGTCATTTAACGGTGTATGTCCAAAGTAAAACGCATCCGCCCCGCTGATTGACGCATCACGTCCTTTGATACACCGCGATAACCGTTCCCGGCTCCAGAGAACCGGTGTGCGCTTCACCGGCTGCTGCCAGGCATACTGGTCAGCGGGATAATCCGCGTGGGCGACCACAATTCGCTGGCCGGCACGTTGCAATTCAATAATTAGCGGGAAATCGCGCAGCCGTTGCAGTTGCGCCTCGACGCGCTTACGCGCCGCGCTGTTAAGCGTGGTGAACCAGTTGCCACCGTTGAGATACCATAAGGCGTAATCGCCCGATTCCAGCGCATCCAACGCCATGGCTTCATGATTACCTAACACGCAGCGGAACCAGCGCCGCTCGGTTAATGCCAGGCAGCCCGGACTGTTGTCCCCGCGGTCGATGAGATCGCCGACGCTTATCACCAAATCCTGCCACGGGTCGAAATGTGCCTCGCGTAATGCCCGGGCAAACTGTCGCAGGCAACCGTGTAAATCGCCCACGATATAGATAGCCCGCCATTCGCTGGCCTCAATACGTTGATACATCTCTCCTCCTGTGAATAGCTAAAGTATAGTGTGCGTACACATAGCAGTCTGAAAGGAAGTTCGATGCGCATACGCTCTGTCAGCGATGAAGAGATTGTTCTGCTCCACCAGCAGATCCCTGAACTGTTTCCGATGGAAAGCGCCGGGGAGATTAAGAGGAGGACGCAGGGAAAAAACGTCCTCGCGCTGGCGGCGCAACGTGAACAGCAGGACGCGGGATACGCCTTAGGGTACTGGGTTACGCCCCGGCACTTTTATTACTGGCTGGGTGGCGTCAAGCCCGCTTTTCGCCGTCAGGGCATCGGCGCGTTTCTGCTTAAAGCGCTTGAACAGCGCGTTATGGCACAGGGAGGCAGCGAAATAAGCGTGAAAAGTATGAACCGTTATCCGGCGATGTTAATCCTGTTGATTCGTCACGGTTACCAGATTACAGCGGTAACGGGCGATGATGCCGAACGGCAGAAAATCCATTTTATGAAGCGTTTTTGACGGTTACCGGAACTTATAAGCACCCATCTGGCGTATGGACACTCTCAAAACATAAAAAAGCCTGCTTTTTGCAGGCTTTTTTATGTCCCTTCCGGCGCTTATCTCCGGCGCTCATCAGTATGGCGTTAGCTCTGTAAGGGATAAATCGCACTCTAGCCCATCAGATAATTCCGATCAAGCTGACCGCTAAGCCAAATTTTTGTTATTTGATCCAGATTCCAGATTATTTGCTGACGGAGCCAGCCCATCACCCTTTAGAAACTTACTGGTAGCATTTAACTTAAGATTCTTAAACAGGACAAAAAAGCTCTGGACGCTGCCGGGGTTGTCTGTGGTATGGTTTATGGCATTCACAGGCAGCGAAATTTGCCACGGACGGAGGCGACGTCGCAACAAGCTTATGAATCAAAGGGATAAAAAAAGACCGAATACGATTCCTGTATTCGGTCCAGGGAAATGGCTCTTGGGAGAGAGCCGTGCGCTAAAAGTTGGCATTAATGCAGGCTGAAATCGCCTTGCCCTTTAAGAATAGATTACGATGTCAGGTTTTCCAGTCCGCGACAAAAGTGGCCCAAAAAAATTCCTCACGTAACGTAATCACTTAATAAAAAACCGCAGCCCGTGCTCCACGGATCTGCGGTTTTTTTATGCCCGGTTGCGGTTAACAGAGCGTTTTGGCTTTCTCGATAAACGGTGCCAGGCTCTTTTTCTCGCCAGGCTTCGCCGGGTCGTCTACCTGGATCACGCTAATTGGCTGCCCCGTAGTTTTGCCGGCTTTGACCTGCGCCATCGCTTCGTCATTGATCGGGTATTGCATCAGCGTGGCAGGATTAATCACGAACAGCGCGTTGCCCGGACGGCAAGTCAGCATCACCTCTTCGCGGTTAAACGCCCAGTTATCTTTGCCCATCTCGAAACGGCTTACCGTAATAATCTGCGGCGCAGCGGCAGCCGTTCCCGCGCAGGCCAGTAATAGCAGTGAAAGTACTGTTTTTTTCATCGTAAACTCGCATACAAAATCACGGTTAAACAGGCTCCCAGGTTGCGAACAGGCTGACGCAGGCCACCACCAGTAAGCTCAAGATCCATTCTATTTTGGTTAGGGTGATAAACCGTCGTTGCGCCGTGCCCGCTGTCTGGCTAAAGCGCGGCACCAGCGCGTAGCGGTTATATAACGCAATCGCTACCATCATCGCCACTAAGGCGGCTTTCACCCACAGCATGACCAGATATCGGGTCTCTACAGGCCAGGGCCAACCGGCAATCAGCAGCGTGTTGACGATCCCTGTAAGGATCGCTAACGCGACGGCAAGGTGACCATAACGTGAAAAGCGCATCATGGCGAGAATTGCGCTCTCCCGCCAGCGCGGCTTCTGCGCCAGCCGCATGCACACTAATAATGGCAGTAATCCCCCCATCCACCAGGCGGCGGAAAGCAGGTGGATAGCATGATTAATTTGCTGGAACGCGCCGCGCGCGCCTTCCGCCATCACCGCGTGCCCTACCCCCGCCAGCAGGACAACCTGGCCGATGAGCAGCACCATCAGCAGTGCGCCAACCCGGTAAGGCCTGAGCAGTAACACCATCAGCGAGATGACGCTGAGAATGATTTGCCATAGCCAGACGCCGCCAAACTGCGTGGTTAACACCGCCCGCCAGATAGCGGGCGAAACCACATCCGCCCAGCCCTCCGCCATCATTCCGCCCTGGATGCCGAGCATTAACGTCGCGCTCGCCAGGCTGGCGACCAGCGCAACGCGCCACCCCCGCCAAACCCGTCGCGCCAGCACGGGCTTAAACGCGCCGGGAGCCAGCCAGCAGGTGCTGATTGCACAGCCCAGCGCCAGTATTAACGCTGCAAAATGAATGAACCGCAGCGTAACCCAGGTGGCAACCAGCATGTTATTTCACGCTAAAATGGTAGCTGCCTTTGGTTTTATGCCCATCCACCGACACGACATGCCAGTCGACCTGATATTGCCCCGCAGGTAACTGGGCGCTTAACGGCACAATTAGCTGTTTATTGTCATCTGCCGCCAGTTTGGCTTTGCCGGTTTCCAGCTTTTGCTTTTCCGGCCCTGTCAGGGTAATGCCACTGAATGCCGGTTCGATCCCTTCCGAAAAATTTAGCGTCAACGCCTGGGGCGCGGAATCCATGACGGCATCCGCCGCCGGATACTGGTGCTTAAGATGCGCATGGGCCCAGACAGCAGGCGCGGCGACCAGTGACGCAGTAACGGTAAGGGCGCAAAGAAGACGAGATGCGGTGAAAGCCATATAAATCATTCCTTTTCGTTATGTCTGTGGCGCAAAGAATAACCTCGCAGCCCCCTTAAGTCGAGTCAGCATGGCACGTCACGACACAGAAACACTTGTCATCCAGGCGATGAGCAAGTACCTTTCCGCCAGTTACAACAGGAGTCATCTATGAAGCACAATCTTGCTCAACTTCCCCAGGAAGAAATGGATAAAGTGAACGTTGATTTGGCTGCGGCGGGCGTGGCGTTTAAAGAGCGCTATAACATGCCGATCATTGCCGAAGCCGTCGAGCGCGAGCAGCCTGAAGCGTTACGCGGCTATTTTCGCGAGCGTCTGATCGCGCATCGGCTGGCCTCCGTAAATCTGTCCCGGATGCCCTGGGAACCAAAATCGAAATAAGCCTTACGGTCCGTTACGCTTCCTTACAATGTAAATGCTAATATTTCTGCACCAGTCACTACATTCTCCAAGTGTTTGAGAGAAATATAGCGAATTCATCTGCAAGGGAGCCATTATGCCAACATGGAATGTTGCCGCCGCGCAATACGCGCCGCATCCTGATAACGTAGCCGCGAATGTTTCACACCATCTGAAGTTTATTGCCACCGCCGCCAGTGAACGGATCGAGGTTTTACTGTTCCCGGAGTTTTCCCTGACCGGGTTTCCTTCACCTGATTCGTCACCAGCGCGCGCCGATTCGCCGCTTTTCGAGCCTGTTTGTCTGGCGGCACAACGGCACAGGATGACGATTATCGCGGGGTTGTCTCTGGCCACGCCGGAGGGGACGTTATCCGCAGGTTTGATTTTCCTGCCTGATGGAACGCGCCAGTTGTGCCTGCCACCCCCTACGCAACCTCTGCGCGAAATACAGGGTTTACCGATACTGCACGACAGGATCATCGGCACCGGTTCGCAGCGGATCGCCCTTGCCATAAACCATTCGCAACCTGAAGATGTGTGGACGCGCAAAGAAGCCAGCTTGTATATGTGCGGGCACTTTATTTCCGAACTCTCATGGAACGCTGAAGTAGTCGATATGCAGTATTGCGCCTTTGAAAATCATATCGCCGTATTGCAGGTAAACCCTGCGGGCGCACCCGATAACCAACCTGCCGTGGGCCGCAGCGCCTGCTGGGATGAACAAGGCCAGCTTATCGTCCGCGCCGAAGCGGGAGAACTGCTGGTTGTCGCCCGCCGCAAAGACAACGGTTGGCACGGCGAGGTCATTCCATTACGCTAGCACTTTAGTTAAGAGAGTCTGACATGCTGCGAGTGATCGATACGGAAACCTGCGGGTTACAGGGCGGAGTGGTGGAAATCGCTTCGGTGGATATTGTTGACGGCCAAATCGTTAACCCGATGAGCGACCTGGTGCGCCCGGATCGTCCTATCAGCCATCAAGCCATGGCAATCCATCGTATTACTGAAGCGATGGTCGCGGATAAACCGGAACTGGAATTCGTGTTGCCCAACTACCTCGGCAGCGCGTTTTATGTTGCGCACAATGCCGATTTTGATAGCCGGATGCTGCCTGACATGGGCGGCGAGTGGATTTGCACCATGAAGATGGCGCGCCGTCTGTGGAACTGGCCCGGCATTAAATACAGCAATATGGGACTGTATAAAGCGCGCCGTTTAGAGGTTGATACGCCGCCCGATTTGCACCATCACCGCGCGCTGTATGATTGCTACATCACTGCCGCGTTATTGCTGGATATCATGCAGGAAACTCACTGGACGCCAGAGGAAATGGTCACCATTACCGGTCGCCCGACCCTGATGACCACGTTTACGTTCGGCAAATACCGCGGCGAGTCAGTAAGCGATATTGCTGAGCGCGATCCCGGCTATCTGCGCTGGATGCTCAAGAACATTAAAGAGATGACCCCGCAACTGCGCCTGACGCTGAAACACTACCTCGGGGAGGATTAATGCCCCGCTTTCGCGCCCAGCGTCCCCTGCGTTAACCCGATTAAAAATGAAAACTCCAGCGCCACGCCTTCGTAGGATTTGAATCGTCCTGATTTGCCGCCGTGGCCGGAATCCATCTCGGTACACAACAGCAGCAGGCTGTCATCGGTTTTATATTCCCGCAGTTTTGCGACCCATTTCGCCGGCTCCCAGTACTGAACCTGGGAATCATGCAGCCCGGTGGTGACCAGCAAATGCGGGTATTTCTGATGCGTGACCTGGTCGTAAGGACTGTAGCTCTTCATATAGTGGTAGTAGGTTTCGTCCTGCGGATTGCCCCACTCCTCAAATTCCCCGGTGGTCAGCGGGATCGACTCGTCCAGCATGGTAGTGACCACATCAACAAACGGCACCTGGGCGATAGCGCCGTGAAACAGGTCCGGGCGCAGATTAATCGCCGCGCCAATCAACATGCCGCCCGCGCTGCCGCCCATGCCGAATAAGTAGCGCGGATCGCCATAACCTTGCGCGAGCAGCGCTTCGCACACGTCGATATAATCGGTAAAGGTATTTTTCTTATTCAGAAACTTACCGGCCTCATACCACTGCTGTCCCAGTTCGCCGCCGCCTCGGATATGGGCGATAGCGTAGACGAAGCCGCGATCGAGCAGGCTGAGGCGGCTGGAGCTGAAATCGGCATCCATACAACTGCCGTACGAACCATAGCCGTACACCAGCAGCGGATTGGCGCCGCGCTGGAAGTGCTTTTTGTGATAGACCAGCGATACCGGGACTTCTACCCCATCGCGCGCCTTGATCCATAAATGCTCGCTGCGGTAATTGGCTGAATCAAAACCGTCGATTTCGGTTTGTTTCAGCACCCGGCGCTCGCCGGTATCCATATCCAGTTCAAATAATGTATCCGGCGTGGTCATGGAGGAATAGCCGTAGCGTAATTTCGCCGTTTCCGGCTCCGGGTTATAAGCAAGCCAGGTCACATAAGCCGGGTCGTCGAACGCGATACCGGTTACTTCGCGTGTTTTACGGTTGATTTGCCGCAGGCTGGTCAGGCCGCGCTGGCGCTCTTCCACCACCAGCCAGTCGGTGAACAGCGTGAAGCCCTCCAGCATAATGTGCTCGCGCGCGGGGATCAGCGTTTCCCATTTTTCCTCCTTACGCACCGTACTGCGATATAGCCCGAAGTTTTTACCGTCACGGTTGGAACGCATATAGAAACGGTGCTGGTAGTGATCCACGGAATACTCGTGGTCTTTACGCCGCTTCAGGAAACAGCTGGGCTCCGCGTCTGCCAGCTCCGCGTCCAGCAGCCACACTTCGCTGGTGGTCGCGCTGGAGAGAAAAATATTGATGAAATGCTGCGAGGTGGTTTTGTACAGGCTTACGTAGAACGTTTCATCGCGTTCTTCGTAGATCAACTCATCCTCGCTGGATGGCGTCCCTACGGTATGCCGCCACACCTGATACGGGAGTAACGTTTTGGCGTGCTTTTTGACGTAATAAAGGGTGCGGGAATCGTTGGCCCAGGCCACTTCAGGCGCGACATGCTCAATCAGCTCCGGATACCAGTTGCCGGTTTCCAGATTGCGAAAGCGCAGCCCGTACTGGCGACGGGACAGGTAATCCTCCGCCAGCACCATCGCGGTGTTATCCGGGGTAATTGCCAGTGCGCCCAGGGTATAAAACTCGCTGTGCGACGCACGCTGGTTGGCATCCAGCAACACGTCCCAGGGGTCCCATTCTGATGACATCACCGACTGGCGCTGATAAATCGGATACTCACACCCCACATCGTAAAACTGGCGGTAGCGATAGCCGTTTTTAACGTAAGGCGCAGATGCATCGCGCTGCGGAATGCGCGCAATCATCTCTTTGAGTAACTGTTCTTCCAGCGCCTGCTGGCTGGCCATGACCCGCCGCCCGTAATCGTTCTCCTGGTGGAGATACTCAAGCACTTCAGGATCGGACCGGTCATCATCGCGCAGCCAGTAATAATTATCGGTACGCGTATCGCCATGCAGGGTCATGGTGTGAGGTACTGCTTTTGCTTTTGGTGGCATAACGCTCAACTTTTAGGTTAACACCCTTATAAGGTTGGCAAAAACCCCGCGCCTTGCAAGCGTAACGCCACCAAACCAGGCGTTATCCTGGTGAAACGTCGCGTTTGCTGACCGCGATATCGCGCTCCACGTCGGCGCGCACATCTTCGGGAATGCCCAGTGCATCGCCCAACGCGTTCAGGTAGCTGCGCTCCATAAAGTGATCGGCGTTGATGGCGGCACAGCTGAGAAAATAGAGCTCCAGCGCCTCTTCTTCATTCTGGATCCCCTCGGCAAGACGCGCCGGATCGAGGGGTTGATCGAGGGCCTGTTCAACGAATGCGCGGCCTTCGTCTTCGATACCGGCATCGTGCAGATGTTGGTCAATCGCCTGACGCTCCTCGTCGTCAATATGTCCATCGCTTTTCGCGGCGAACACCAGAGCCAGAATTAACCGTTCGGTTCGCTTATCAATGGGCGACGCCTGTTGGCCGTACTGAGGTTGATCTTGATGGGCTGCCCGGATGCGGTCCTGGTATTTATTCCACAATACCGTGCCGGCTACCGCACCGCCGCCAGCGAGCAGCGCGCCGCCACCGAATTTCGCCAGCAGCTTACGTGACGATTTATTTGCCACCAGCAGCCCTGCCAGGCCACCCAACGCGCCAGGGCTAAGCAGTTTCGATAACCCTTGCCCCTGCGATAACCCTTTACCCTGTTCCCCCAACAGTGACTGAAGATGTTTAAGCCAGTTCGCCATATGTACTCCCACAGTAAAAGTCTCACTTGTGAGCGTAAGCGAAGGGATGTCAAGAAGTGTGGGGACAGGCTAAGGAAAGGAAAATAATCGGCAAGGGCCAGGCCCTTGCGCGTGATTAAGGACGGTATTCTGCCGTCTGTTTTTTGCAATCAACTTGCACAGTGTAATGAATGTCGGCTCGCATGCCGCGTACCGTCAGGGGAACGGTCCATTTATCATCGCCGCCTTTCACGGCTTCAGGATTGACCCAGGCGACCGGATCGGCCTGGCCGAGTTTTTCCTGGTCGTCTGCCCAGCGGGCAATGCGGTTCTGGAGATAGTCGCGTTTCACGCTGGCTGAAATACCTTGCGCATCCAACCCTTCACAGCCGGTAAACTTCACATTGCGAGATTCCTGGGGCGCGGCATGGAGCCCCACGGAAAATAGCGCCACCAGCGCCAGTAACCCTTTTTTCATCAGATGCCCTCCGTTGTTAATACCACAGAAAGCCTGGTACAAAACAACCGAAGCGCAAGGGATGATGGCGCGTGTCCCGGTGAAAAGTGCAGCTGAACCGACGGGCTTATGCCGCTTTCGATTTACGCCCGCTGGCGATCGCTTCCACTTTCGGGTCGGCGTCCGGCTTTACGTCGGTTGCGCCTTCCTGCGGCATTTGCCCGGTACGCAGAACCTGCGCCAGGGTATCTTTGTGTTCAGCCAGCCACAGCGACAGTGGCTCGAGCTGGGTTTCCTCAAGGTTTACCGGCGCGCTTTGCAGCCAGGACTCAAGGGTCTGTGCTAAGTCGAGCATTTTGTCGTATGCGTCGGCTTCTTTTTTGTTGGCAAAAGACATTTTCTCTTTCCCTTCCCTGACCACAACGTAGTGAATTTCAACAGCCATCATGATGCCTCTTTAACTGGATATGCATACAGTATATCAGAGCCTGAAAGAAAAATCAAAATCGCGCACCTGCCTGCGCAATCGTTTTCGTATATACTGGCGGCCTCTTTTTTGGTCCAGGAATCTCGTTATGTTGACAGTAGGAACCGCGCTTCGCCCGGCAGCCACCCGCGTGATGCTGCTCGGCTCAGGGGAATTAGGCAAAGAAGTGGCGATTGAATGCCAGAGGCTCGGTCTTGAAGTGATCGCCGTAGACAGATATCCCAACGCCCCGGCCATGCATGTCGCCCATCGCAGTTACGCCATAAACATGCTGGATGCCGCGGCGTTGAAAGCGCTGGTCGAGCAGGAAAATCCTGACTTCATCGTGCCGGAAATTGAAGCTATCGCCACCGATACGCTGATTGAATTAGAGCAGCAGGGCCAGCGCGTTGTACCCTGCGCCCGCGCCGCTAAACTCACCATGAACCGCGAAGGCATTCGCCGCCTGGCGGCAGAAGAGCTGGGCCTGCCGACATCGGACTACCGCTTTGCCGATAGCGAAAGCGATTTCCTGACGGCGGTGGACGAGATCGGCCTGCCGTGCATTGTGAAGCCGGTGATGAGCTCCTCCGGCAAGGGACAAAGCTTTATTTGCCAGCGGGAACAACTGGCGGACGCATGGCAGTACGCCCAACAGGGTGGCCGCGCCGGGGCTGGAAAAGTGATCGTAGAAGGGGTGGTGAATTTTGATTTTGAAATCACCCTGCTGACCGTGAGCGCCGTGGACGGCGTGCACTTCTGCGCGCCGGTGGGCCATCGCCAGCAAGACGGCGATTATCGCGAATCCTGGCAGCCGCAGCAGATGAGCGAACGGGCGCTGAAGCGCGCCCAGGACGTGGCGGAAAAAGTGGTGCTGGCATTAGGCGGCTATGGCCTGTTCGGGGTCGAGCTGTTTGTCTGCGGCGATGAGGTGGTGTTTAGCGAAGTGTCGCCCCGCCCGCACGATACCGGCATGGTGACGCTGATCAGCCAGGATCTGTCAGAGTTCGCCCTGCATGTGCGCGCGTTTTTAGGCTTGCCCGTGGGCGGCATTCGTCAGTACGGCCCTGCCGCATCGGCGGTGATCCTGCCGCAGCTGACCAGCGATAACGTGCGTTTTAGCAATATTGACGCCGCCGTGGGTGCCGGGGTGCAGGTACGGTTATTTGGCAAGCCGGATATTCAGGGATCGCGCCGTCTGGGCGTGGCGCTGGCCTGCGCAGACGATGTTGAAACCGCCATCGAATGCGCTACAGCCGCAGCGTCGGCAGTGCAGGTAGAAGGCTAAAACAACAAAGGCAGGCTTGCGCCTGCCTACTTCACGTCTGTCAATTACTGCTGCGCGCCTTCTACTGCTTCGCGCGCCAGTTTAGTGATGCGATCCCAGTCGCCCGCTTCCATCGCGTCTGCCGGTACCAGCCAGGAGCCGCCGATGCACAGCACGCTTTTCAGCGCCAGGTAATCACGATAGTTAGCCGGGGTGATGCCGCCGGTCGGGCAGAAACGCACCTGAGAGAACGGGCCAGCAATGGCCTGTAGCGCTTTAGTACCGCCGTTGGCTTCTGCCGGGAAGAATTTGAACTCTTTCAGGCCGTAATCCATACCCAGCATCAGTTCAGAAACGGTGCTGATACCCGGGATCAACGGGATGGAGCCTTCGGTTGCGGCTTTCAGCAACGGCTCGGTCAGACCCGGGCTGATGGCGAACTGCGCACCCGCTTCAGTCACTTCCGCCAGTTGAGCCGCGTTGATCACGGTGCCCGCACCGATAATCGCGTCCGGCACTTCTTTAGCGATGGCGCGGATAGCGTCCATGGCACAGGGAGTACGCAGGGTCACTTCCAGCACGCGCACACCGCCTGCAATCAGCGCTTTCGCCAGCGGTACGGCATGTTCCAGTTTGTTAATCACAATTACCGGCACAACCGGACCGGATTTCAGGATCTGTTCAGCACTAGTTTTCCAGCTTTTCATCAGAGCATCTCTCTCGCCATAGTGAATTCAGTGAAGCCTTTAAAAACGAATACAGGTTGCGCCCTGCTCGGCGCCGGACAAATTCTCGCGCAATGCGCCGAACATCTCACGGCCGGTGCCCACGCGTTGCGGGCTAAGGTCCGGCTGGAACGGCGCGCGTTGGGCCAGTTCCGCTTCATCGACCAGCAGCGTCAGCTCGCCCGTTTGTCCGTTTACGCGGATCGGGTCGCCATTGCGTACTTTCGCCAGCAAGCCGCCGTCATAAGCTTCTGGCGTGACATGGATGGCAGAAGGCACTTTGCCGGACGCGCCGGAGAGGCGGCCATCGGTCACTAACGCAATTTTGAAACGGCGGTCCAATAATACACCAAGCGGAGGCATAAGTTTATGTAATTCTGGCATCCCGTTAGCTTTTGGCCCCTGATGGCGCACCACTACTACGCAATCTTTCTCCAGAAGGCCCGCTTCGAACGCAGGCAATACGTCATGCTGGCTCTCAAACACTACCGCTGGCGCTTCGATAATCTGGTATTCCAGCGGGACGGCGGAGGTTTTCATCACCGCGCGGCCCAGATTGCCGCTCAGCACTTTCGTACCGCCGTGGGCGGAGAACGGTTTGTCGATGCTGGCAATCACGTCGTTATCCAGCGAGGCTGCTGCGCCGTCGCGCCATTGCAGTTCGCCATTGTTCAGCCAGGGTTCGAGGGTATAGCGTTTTAAGCCGTGGCCCACTACGGTTTCCACATCTTCGTGCAGTAAGCCGCCTTTCAGCAGTTCGCGCATCAGCACCGGTACACCGCCCGCCGCCTGGAAATGGTTGATGTCCGCCGGGCCGTTGGGATACAGACGCGCCAGCAGCGGCACCACGGCGGAAAGATCGGAGAAATCATCCCAGTTAATGATAATGCCCGCCGCCCGCGCCATCGCCACCAGGTGCATGGTGTGGTTGGTCGAGCCGCCGGTCGCCAAAAGCGCGACGATACCGTTGACCACCACTTTTTCGTCGATCATTTTACCAAGCGGCATCCAGCTATTGCCGTTACCGGTCAGACGCGTCACCTGGCGGGCCGCCGCAGCGGTCAACGCTTCACGCAGCGGCGCATCCGGCTGAACAAAAGACGAACCCGGCAATTGCATGCCCATAAATTCCACCACCATCTGGTTGGTGTTGGCGGTGCCGTAAAACGTACAGGTGCCCGGTGCGTGATACGACGCCGCTTCCGACTCCAGCAACGCCATGCGATCGACTTTTCCTTCAGCGTAAAGCTGGCGGATGCGCACTTTTTCTTTATTAGGCAGCCCGCTCGCCATCGGGCCAGACGGCACAAACACCGACGGCAGATGACCAAACGACAGCGCCGCCATCGCCAGGCCCGGGACGATTTTATCGCACACGCCGAGGAACAGTGCACCGTCGAACATATTGTGCGACAAGCCCACGGCAGCGGACATGGCAATCACTTCGCGGCTCAGCAGGGAAAGCTCCATCCCGTCCTGCCCCTGAGTGACCCCATCGCACATGGCCGGGACACCGCCCGCCACCTGGCCGACGGCATTAACCGAGTGCAGCGCTTTGCGGATTTGGTCGGGATAGGTCTCGTACGGCTGATGGGCGGAAAGCATATCGTTGTAGGACGTTATGATGCCGATATTGTTACGCAGCATACTCTTGAGCGCGGCTTTATCTTCCGGCTGGCAGGCGGCGAAGCCGTGGGCCAGGTTGCCGCAGGCTAACTCGGCGCGATGCACGGTTTTGGACTTCGCTGCCTCGATGCGGGAGAGGTAGGCTTCGCGGGTGGCTTTCGAGCGCGCGACAATGCGATTTGTTACCCGTAACATTTCTGGATTCATAACGGTCCTCATCATTTATTTGCATAGGGGGCCTGATTTATTCACCTTTCCGTTACGGCTGATTAACGGCGGACAGGCCCGGCAAGGGCATAATCGTTTCAGTCAGTGTAAATAAAAAAGCCCCGTGGGTGAATCCGCACGGGGCTTTAAAATGCAAAAAAGTATAAACCTGATGCCGCAGATCATGTTACCGGTAAAATAACCCTTAAGGATGAGGGTTCCCGGTTATTCGAACTCATTCCAGGAGCGGCCATCGCGGGTGATCATCGCCACTGATGCCACCGGGCCCCAGGTGCCTGCCTGATACGGTTTCGGCGCGTCGTTATCGGCGGCCCAGGCTTCAGTAATAGAGTCAACCCATTTCCACGCCTCTTCCACTTCATCGCGACGCACGAACAGCGCCTGGATACCACGCATGGTTTCCAGCAACAGGCGCTCGTAGGCGTCCGCCAGATGCGACTCGTTGAAAGTCTCCGAGTAGCTCAGGTCCAGCTTGGTGGTTTGCAGGTTGTGCTTGTGATCCAGGCCAGGCACTTTATTGAGGATCTGAATATCTACACCCTCATCCGGTTGCAGACGAATGGTCAGTTTGTTCTGCGGGAGATCCTGCCAGGAGTCTTTGAACAGGTTCAGCGCCGGGTTCTTGAAGTAAACGACGACTTCAGAACATTTGGTCGGTAAACGCTTGCCGGTACGCAGATAGAACGGCACGCCCGCCCAACGCCAGTTGTCGATGTCCACGCGGATGGCCACGAAGGTCTCGGTGCTGCTGGATTTGTTGGCGCCCTCTTCTTCCAGATAGCCCGGCACTTTCTGGCCCTGGGCAAAGCCTGCGGTGTACTGCCCGCGCACGGTTTTTTCACGTACATTGCTGCGGTCGATGCGGCGCAGGGATTGCAGCACTTTCACTTTTTCATCGCGGATATGGTCCGCAGTCAGGTCGGACGGCGGCGACATGGCAATCATGCACAGGATTTGCAGCAGGTGGTTCTGGATCATATCGCGCATCTGGCCCGCCTGGTCGAAATACCCCCAGCGTCCTTCAATGCCCACCTCTTCCGCCACGGTAATTTCCACGTGATCGATGGTGCGGTTGTCCCAGTTATTGGCGAACAGGGAATTGGCGAAGCGCAGCGCCAGCAGGTTGAGCACCGTCTCTTTTCCCAGATAGTGGTCGATACGGTAAACCTGGCACTCTTCAAAATACTCGCCCACCTGGTCATTAATTTCGCGGGAGGTGTCCAGCGAGGTGCCGAGCGGTTTTTCCATCACTACGCGCGCCGGTTTGGCGTTGAGTTTGGCTTCGCCCAGCCCTTTGCAGATTGCGCCGAAAGTGCTTGGCGGCATGGCAAAGTAATTAATGGTGACGCGGTTTTGCTGGTCAAGCAGTTTGCCGAGACGGGTAAACGCGGCGGTATCATTAACGTCGAGATTGCAGAAGTCGAGGCGGCTGCTGAGTTTGTCCCAGAGTCCTTCGTTGATCTTCTCTTTCATGAAGGTTTCTAACGCTTCACGAACGATTTTGGTATAGGTCTCTTTATCCCAGTCCGCGCGGCCAACCCCAAGAATGCGAGTGTCAGGATGGATTTGGCCTGCTTTTTCCAGCTGGTACAGTGAAGGCAGCAGTTTTCGACGCGCCAGGTCGCCCTTTGCGCCGAAAATGACCAGGTCACATGCCTGGGCTGTTTGCGTTACCGCCATGTCATTCTCCTCGTTTGAATGATCCTGGTTCTGAGCCAGGCTATCTGTAATTTTCTTACACCGCACTCTACTGCTTTTAACCGGTTTCTGAAACCTTTCTGCGTTAACGCCACTATACCGGGTTTTGGCGTGCCGCTTTTTCCGTATGGTGCCTGCATCCTGCTCTGTTTTTACACAATGAAACCGCTTAACAAAATCAGACACGGATCAAGGTATGAAAAAAAACAACGACATTTTTGGTCATTTGTCTCTTCCCGTGAGTGCTCAGGAGTATATTCTTGCTAATTCGCTTTCCGGTTTCATCACTTTTAGAAATCGCTTTTTTCCATGAGTTAATGATAAATCATGAATATGCTGGAAAAAATCCAGTCGCAACTGGAACAATTAAGCAAATCTGAACGCAAAGTCGCTGAAGTGATCCTCACCTCTCCCTCGCGGGCCATTCACCTCAGTATCGCCCGTCTGGCGAACATTGCCGACGTAAGCGAGCCGACGGTCAACCGATTCTGCCGTAGCCTTGACACCAAAGGTTTCCCCGATTTTAAACTCCATCTGGCGCAAAGTCTGGCGAACGGCACCCCGTATGTGAACCGCAACGTCGATGAAGATGATAGCGTTGAAGCCTATACCGGGAAAATTTTCGAATCTGCCATGGCGAGCCTCGATCACGTGCGCCAATCGCTGGATATGAACGCGGTCAACCGCGCGGTAGACCTGCTCACCCAGGCAAAACGCATTGCCTTTTTCGGGCTCGGTTCGTCAGCGGCGGTGGCTCACGACGCCATGAACAAATTTTTCCGCTTCAATGTACCGGTGATCTATTCCGATGACATCGTGGTACAACGCATGAGCTGTATGAATTGTAGCGCCGACGATGTGGTGGTGCTGATTTCCCATACCGGGCGCACTAAAAATCTGGTGGAACTGGCGCAGTTGGCGCGTGAAAACGATGCCATGGTGTTAGCGATTACCTCCGTCGGCACGCCCCTTGCCCGGGAAGCGACACTTGCATTATTGCTGGATGTTCCAGAAGATACGGATATTTACATGCCGATGGTATCCCGTTTGGCCCAGCTTACGTTGATTGACGTGCTTGCAACCGGTTTCACGTTGCGGCGCGGGGCGAAATTCAGGGATAACTTGAAGCGAGTCAAGGAAGCGTTGAAGGAATCGCGGTTTGATAAGGAACTGTACGTTCCTGACAACAAATAGCCTTGTTGAGATAAGAAAGCTGTACTTATAAAACCATTCGGCCAGGGTTTTGGCTGCGCCAGCTGGCGTGCCCGCCTGCCGAGTTTATGTTCACGCAACACCAAAGTTGTTTCAGTCAACGGAGTATTACATGTCCAGACGGCTTCGCAGAACCAAAATCGTTACCACGTTAGGCCCGGCAACGGATCGTGACAATAACCTGGAAAAGGTGATTACCGCCGGCGCTAACGTTGTACGAATGAATTTCTCCCACGGCACTCCTGAAGACCACAAATTACGTGCAGATAAAGTCCGCGAAATCGCGGCCAAACTGGGTCGTCACGTCGCCATCCTGGGTGACCTCCAGGGCCCTAAAATTCGTGTATCGACCTTCAAAGAAGGCAAAGTATTCCTCAATATCGGCGACAAATTCCTGCTCGACGCCAACCTGGGTAAAGGTGAAGGCGATAAAGAAAAAGTCGGTATCGACTACAAAGGCCTGCCCGCTGACGTGGTGCCGGGCGACATCCTGCTGCTCGACGATGGTCGCGTGCAGTTAAAAGTCCTGGAAGTCCAGGGCATGAAAGTGTTTACCGAAGTCACCGTTGGTGGCCCGCTGTCCAACAACAAGGGCATCAACAAACTCGGCGGCGGCCTGTCGGCTGAAGCGCTGACTGAAAAAGACAAAGCCGATATCCTCACTGCCGCACAGATCGGGGTGGATTATCTGGCGGTCTCCTTCCCGCGCTGCGGCGAAGACCTGAACTATGCGCGCCGTTTAGCACGTGACGCGGGCTGTAATGCGAAAATCGTCGCCAAAGTGGAACGTGCGGAAGCGGTATGCGATCTGGACGCGATGGACGATATCATCAACGCGTCTGACGTGGTGATGGTTGCCCGTGGCGACCTGGGCGTAGAAATCGGCGACCCGGAGCTGGTGGGTATCCAGAAAACCCTGATCCGCCGCGCCCGTAAGCTGAACCGCGCGGTGATCACCGCCACCCAGATGATGGAGTCGATGATCACGAACCCGATGCCGACCCGTGCGGAAGTGATGGACGTGGCAAACGCCGTGCTCGATGGCACCGATGCGGTGATGCTGTCTGCGGAAACCGCCGCGGGCCAGTACCCGGCGGAAACCGTGGCGGCGATGGCGCGCGTGTGCCTCGGCGCAGAAAAAATCCCGAGCATCAACGTCTCCAAACACCGTCTGGATGTACAGTTCGATAATGTCGAAGAAGCGATCGCCATGTCCGCCATGTACGCGGCGAACCACCTGAAAGGCGTGACCGCAATCCTGACCATGACCGAATCTGGCCGTACCGCGCTGATGACCTCGCGTATTAGCTCCGGCCTGCCAATTTTCGCTATGTCTCGCCATGAGCACACCCTGAACCTGACGGCGCTGTACCGCGGCGTAACCCCGGTGTACTTCGACAGCGAAAACGAAGGCGTAGCGGCGGCGCACGACGCGGTCACCTTGCTGCGTGATAAAGGCTATCTGGTTTCCGGCGACCTGGTTATCGTCACCCAGGGCGACGTGATGGGTACTATCGGCAGCACTAACACCACCCGTATCCTGACGGTTGAATAATCAAAACCTTCGCTAAACGTTAGGGCTTCCTGAAAAGGAAGCCCTTTTTTATTTCAACGAATTGTCGGCCTCATTGCTTACCACACTTAAAATTTGTGACCCACATCGCAAATTTCATCCCTGCGGGACGTCTGTCAAAATGCCGTGAAAACAACGGCCTGTGACTATCATCGTTGTGACATGAATATGACAAATGTCACAAATTCACAATCAGGTCACTATTTTTAAGAAAATGTCTCTTTTTTGCTATACAAACCCTGAACGGAACCGTGAAAGATAGAGGCAACGCCTTTGATCAACAGCCCCGGCGGGCTTCAGGAGTCAAATAATATGGAGATAACCTGGCAATGCGAACTCAGCGAGGGCATCCACGCCAGGCCAGCCGGGCATATCGCGCGTTTGTGCAACGCATTTCAGGCCGATATCCGCTGGCATAACCGCCGTTCCGGGCTGGATGGCAGCGCCAAAAGCGCACTGTCGCTGGTAGCCACCGATACCTTACCGGGCGATAACTGCCGAATAACGCTTGAAGGACCCGACGCGCCGGCCGCCGCAGCCCAGCTTATTGAACTGCTAAAAAACCTGCCCGTTTTCGCCGCCGTTCTGGAACCCGCCAGCGGCCCCATGACCGGTGTTCTCCCCCGCTGTTTACAGGAGCTGCACCCCGACTACCTGCAAGGCACCCGCGTCAGCGCCGGTATCGCCATTGCCAGGCCCGTGGTGATGCAGGGATTGACGTTTGATGAGCTGATGGCGCGCAACCCTGGCGATCTCGACACGCCAGATAACGAAAAGCGGCGGCTAAGCGAGGGGTTGAACGCGCTGCGCATGGAACTGGAAGCGGCGCTGGGCACCACCCACGGCATTGCGCGCGACCTGACGGAAGCCCACCTGGCGTACATTACCGACCGCGCATTTTGGGACGCGATGGTCGACCATATCGATAACCGCATGAACGGGTGGTCGGCGATTATTTCCGCCGCGCGGGATTTCAGCGCTGTGTTTGAGCGCTCCGCCAGCCACTATATCCAGGAGCGAACGCTGGATATTCTGGATATTGCCACCCAACTGCTGAGCGCCCTGTACGGCGCGCCATCGTTGATGCAGCCACATCTGGCGCTGACCCAGCCGTCGCTCCTGTTCGCCACCACCCTGACGCCCAGCCAGTTTATCGCCATCGATAAACAGCATCTGGCGGGGCTGGTGCTGGCATCAACCGGTAAAACCTCACACACCGCAATCCTGGCACGTTCGATGGGCATCCCGACGCTGGCGGATATCGATTTTTCAGCGATCGATTTTACCGCGCCGCGCGACATGGTGCTGGATGGCGAACCGGGGATTTTGATTGCCGACGCGGGTGAAAAAGTCCTGCGCTATTACCGCCATGAGACTCAGGTGCTGCGGCAAACGCGCCAGCCGCTTACCGATCGCGCATTAATTACGCCGGACGTGATCCAGTGGGGTCTGGACGCGCAGGATAAAAACGAAGTGATTAAAAAGATGGTGGACAATTTGTGGCTGCTCCAGCGTACCGATTCGCGGGAGGCGCTTTGCCAGGATATCTGGGCCAGGGAAGTGCCCTTCCCCACCGTCGTCGGCTCCGGGTTTGCTATTCCTCATGCGCAAACCGACGCCATTAACGCCTCCACCATCAGCGTCGCCGCCCTCAGCCAGCCGGTGGCCTGGGGCGATGTGCAGGTGGACACGGTATTTATGCTGACCATCAGCCGGTCTGCGGCGCGCAACGAACATATGAAGTACTTTTCTACCCTTGCGCGGCTGCTGATGGATGATGAATTCGTTGCGCAGATCCAGAAGACCGCAACGCCAGCCGCGCTGTACCAGCTGATTTTTAACGCGCTGGCGCTCTAGCGCGCCGACACCGGTAACGAGGCGGAAATGTTAAAACAATTAAAAAACACCAAACGACATTTTATGACCGGCGTGTCATACATGATCCCCTTTGTGGTGGCGGGCGGCGTGCTGTTGGCGCTGGCAGTGATGTTTAACGACCATGCCGCCATTCCTGACAGCGGCTTCCTGAAGGCGATGTCGCAAATCGGTCTCGCCGGGCTGACGCTGTTTATTCCCATCCTCGCCGGGTTTATCGCCTGGTCGATGGTGGATAAACCCGGCCTTGCCCCCGGCGCAATTGGCGGGCTGATGGCGTACCAGATGGGGGCCGGATTCTTAGGCGGGATGCTGGCTGGCATCATTGCCGGGCTGATTGTCTGGCTGCTGCTGAGCCTGATCGCGCGGTTAAACGTTCCGGGCTTTCTCAGGATGATGCTGCCGATTTTTATTATTCCGCTGGTCGGGACCTTTATCACCGGGATGGCGGTTTACTACATTATCGGCGACCCGGTTGCCGGGCTGATGAAGTGGCTGAGCGCGTGGCTGGGCAACATGCAGGGGGCGTCGTTTATCATTCTCGGCACCATTTTAGGCTGCATGATCGCCGTCGATATGGGCGGCCCACTCAACAAAACCGCCTTCTTTTTTGCCGTCGCCCTGATCTCCACCAACCCACAACTGATGGCGGCCGTGGCGGCAGCCGACTGCACGCCGCCGCTGGGGCTGGCGCTGGCGACCTTTTTATTCAAAGGCATTTTTAATGACGTTGAGCGTGAAGCCGGGAAACCGGCGGTAATTATGGGCGTGATGGGTATCACCGAGGGCGCTATCCCGTTTGCCGCCGCTGACCCGGTACGGGTTATCCCGGCGATCATGACCGGCAGCGCGGTGGCGGCGGTGCTGTCGCTGTGGTTCGGTGCCACCAATGCCGCGCCCTGGGGCGGGCTTATCGTGCTGCCGGTGGTGGGCAACCATTTTGGCTACATCGTCTCGGTGATCGCCGGTACCGTTACCACTGCGGTAATGGTGAAGGTGCTGAAAACCGTGATCAAACCACAAGAGTAACGGGAGCAGTCAGCGAATGGGCGCATTTATCCAGTCGATTTTAAGCGAGTTCAGCACCCAGTGCTCCACCACGGAGAGTGTGCTGGTGGCCAGCGGCAACGCGCAGCCGCCAGCGATGGCTTATCACCTCCACGTTCCGCGCATTGAGCTGGTGGTGAAAGGCGCGCTGACGATGCTGCTGCCCAAAGGCACTGACCGCGTGATTAAATGCACCCGGCCGGTGGGAACAATTACCTATATCCCCGCCAATAGCTGGAACTCCCCCCAGTGGGAAAGCCCGGTGATCTGTATGTCGATCGTTTTCTGGAAACAGGATGTGGGTTTCAGCATCAGCAACTGGGACGGCACCCGCTTTAAAGAAGTGGAAAAGTTTAACCTGCAAAACTCCAGCAGTACGGTGCGTGACCGGCTGCTGGAACTGGCGGAATCGCTGGCATGGGCGCAGGATCAAACCGGCGAAACGTTTGCCCATGTTGTTTATGCGCTGCTCAACGATCTGCTGTACCAGATCACCGAGGGGATGAACAACCACAAGGGCACCTTCTCGCTGCTGGATGAGATCAAAAGCCATCTCGACACGCATTACCAGATGGAGATCAACCGGGAGAGCGTTGCGGAGACCTTTAATATTTCCCCCGGTTATTTGTCGCGGCTGTTTTCCCGCGAATCAGAGAGTAAATTTAACGAGTACCTGAAGTTAGTCCGGATTTCGCGTTCAAAAACACTGCTGACCAATACCAACCTGAAAATCAATGAGATATCAGAGAAATGCGGTTTCACCGATACCAACTATTTCTGCAAGGTGTTCCGGGATATTAATGATTGTACGCCGCTTGAATACCGGCGTAAGAACAAGGGAGCTAGCCAATAATGGCCCGTATAACAAAAGAAGACGTGCAGCCCTTCTCCAGCGATCGCAACCTGCAAATCGTGGCGGTCACCGCCTGCGCGACCGGCGTGGCGCACACTTATATGGCCGCCGAGCAGTTGGAAAAGCTGGCGAAAGCCTACCGTTTCTCGATCAAGATTGAGACCCAGGGCGTGCTGGGGCTGAAGAATCCCATCACCGAGAAAGATATTATTCATACCGAGCTGGTGATCATCGCCTCGGACATCACTATCGACAACCCGTCGCGCTTTGAAGGTTGCCGGGTGTTGAATGTGTGCATTAACTCGCTGTTGCTGAAACCCACAGAGGTCATTTCGGCGATTCGCAAGTCGTTAAACCTGCCGCGCGGCACCGTTATCGACCTGTAAGTGCGTAAATTTCCTCGATCCTCGCGCCGCCGTGCTGTTCAAGAAATTCCAGTACGCGTCGCGGCGAGGCATTGAGGATTTGCGCCTCGGGGAAGTCCGTTTCTTCCAGCACATGCCAGCAGGCGCTAAAGTCACCCAGCGAAAACGCGCTGTGGGCGTCGGTGCCCAGCGAGATCATCCCGCCGCTGTCGCGCACGGCCTTGACGATTTTCCGGCAGTTGGCCTCACTCCCCTTTCTTGAGTGCATAAACGAGGCGTTATTGACCTCCAGCGCCACGTTATAGGTTTTTGCCGCTTCAACGACCGCCGGAATATCAATCAGGTATTCGGGATTGCCCGGATGGCTAATGATATGCACCTTGCCGCTGGCGATAACGGCGATCAGCGCATCGGTATGGGCCACGATATCGGCGGGCGCAAACACCTGTTTATGGAATCCGGCGATGATGAGATCCAGCGCGGCGCGCATTTTATCACTACAGTCGGTTTCGCCGTTGGCTTTGATATTGGCCTCAATGCCGCGCAAAATCCCGACGCCTTCCACCACGCGCGGCAGAATGCGCTGATTGGTAAAGTGAAACGCGTGCGGCGCATCGACCATTTCCGGGCCGTGATCGGTGATCGCAATCAGGCGGAGATTTTTGCGGGCGGCGGCAGCAATATATTCCTGAACCGTACTGTAGGCATGGGTGCTGGCAACGGTGTGCATATGCAGATCGACGCGGTACATGGTAAGTCCTCCAGGGTAAAACCGGCCCCGAATGAGAGGGGCCGTAAAAGTCAGGCCAGTAGCGCGTTAGCCTGCTGGATCACCGCGTCCACGGTGATACCGAACGCCTCATAAAGCTGTTCCGCTGGCGCAGACTCGCCGTAGCTATGCATACCGACAACCGCGCCGTTCAGGCCGACGTATTTGTACCAGTAGTCGGTGATACCCGCCTCAACCGCCACCCGCGCGGTGACGGCCTGCGGCAGCACCGATTCGCGCCAGGCGGCGTCCTGCTGGTCGAACGCGTCTGTAGACGGCATCGACACCACCCGAACGTTTACGCCTTGTTCAGCCAACTGTTCCCAGGCCTCTACTGCCAGTTCCACTTCCGAGCCGGTGGCGATCAGGATCAGCTGCGGCTGGCCGTTGCAGTCCCTGAGCACATAGCCCCCGCGTGAGATATCCTGGATTTGCTGCCAGGTGCGTTCCTGCTGGGTCAGATTCTGGCGCGAAAAAATCAGCGCCGTCGGGCCGTCCTGACGCGCCACGGCGTATTTCCATGCCACGGCGGATTCAACCTGGTCGCAGGGCCGCCAGGTGCTGAGATTCGGCGTCAGGCGCAGCGATGCTATCTGCTCTACCGGCTGGTGGGTCGGGCCGTCTTCACCCAGGCCGATGGAGTCATG
>NZ_DAMBQK010000035.1:0-34927 GCF_032062175.1 Atlantibacter sp. | reverse complement strand
TCACAGCGCCCGGCTCCGTGCAGGGGAGCGTCAGTGCCCCCGTGGGTGCCGCCGCAACCGGCAGCTATGTGGTCCAGGTCGGCGCCGTCAGCGACAGCGCCCGCGCCAGCCAGTGGCAGCAAAAGCTCAGCCAGCAGTTCGGCGTGCCGGGCCGCGTCACGCCTAACGGCGCGGTGTATCGCGTTCAGCTTGGGCCGTTCAACAGTAAATCCGAAGCCGCCGCGCTCCAGCAACGTCTGAGCAGCGAAGCGCAATTACAGTCATTCATAACAAACGGCGGCGCGCAGTAACGCGCCCGGGCTGGCTGGTACGGCGTTGGCGGGTAAAAACCGCTAACAAAGTCATTCGCAAAGTCGGATGCCAGCCCAACCGCCATTTGTTATAGTAAGGCACTTTTTTTCACTTCATCACGGATGTCGTTGTTTTACCATGAAGACCACTCTCTCCGTACGTTTCGCTAAGCGCATCGCGCTCACCACAGCGCTGGCCGTTGCGGCACTCTCCACCGCCCATGCCGACGACCTGAATATTAAAACGATGATCCCAGGCGTCCCGCAAATCGATGCCGAGTCTTACATCCTGATTGATTACAACTCTGGCAAAGTGCTGGCGGAGCAAAACGCGGATGTGCGCCGCGACCCTGCGAGCCTGACTAAAATGATGACCAGCTACGTCATCGGCCAGGCGATGAAGGCAGGAAAATTCAAAGAGTCTGACCTGGTGACCATCGGCAACGACGCGTGGGCCACCGGCAACCCGGTGTTCAAAGGCTCCTCGCTGATGTTCCTGAAACCGGGCATGCAGGTTCCGGTATCCCAGTTGATCCGCGGTATTAACCTGCAATCCGGTAACGACGCCTGCGTGGCGATGGCGGACTACGTCGCGGGCAGCCAGGACGCGTTCGTTGGCCTGATGAATAACTACGTTAACGCGCTGAACCTGAAAAACACTCACTTCCAGACCGTGCACGGCCTGGATGCAGACGGTCAGTTCAGCTCGGCCCGTGATATGGCGTTGATCGGCCAGGCGCTGATCCGCGATGTGCCGAACGAATACACCATCTATAAAGAAAAAGAGTTCACCTTCAACGGCATCCGCCAGACCAACCGTAACGGTCTGCTGTGGGACAACAGCCTGAACGTGGACGGCATCAAAACCGGTCATACCGATAAAGCCGGCTATAACCTGGTGGCATCAGCCACTGAAGGCCAGATGCGCCTGATCTCCGCCGTGATGGGCGGTCGTACCTTTAAGGGACGCGAAGCGGAAAGCAAGAAGTTGCTGACCTGGGGCTTCCGTTTCTTTGAAACGGTGAACCCGATTAAAGCGGGTAAAGAATTCGCCTCCGAGCCAGCCTGGTTTGGCGATCACGATCGCGCCTCTCTCGGCGTGGATAAAGACGTCTACCTGACCATTCCGCGCGGCCGCATGAAAGACCTGAAAGCCAGCTACGTGCTGAACACCAGCGAACTGCATGCGCCGCTGGCGAAGAACCAGGTGGTCGGCACCATTAACTTCCAGCTGGATGGCAAAACCATCGAACAGCGTCCGCTGGTGGTGCTGGAACAGATTGAAGAAGGCAATTTCTTCGGCAAAATCATTGATTACATCAAACTGATGTTCCACCACTGGTTTGGATAAAAATTGAACACTTGAAAGTGTGATTTACGTCCCCATATACTAAGCATCAAAACAACTCCCGCTCAGGCGGGAGTTATTATTTTTTATCCAATGCTGGAGCTGACATGAAAACCAAACTTAACGAACTGCTTGAATTCCCGACGCCCTTTACTTACAAAGTGATGGGTCTGGCGAAGCCGGAGTTGGTTGATATGGTCGTTGAGGTAGTTCAGCGCCATGCGCCTGGTGACTACACACCGCAGGTTAAACCAAGCAGCAAGGGAAACTACCACTCCGTTTCTATCACCATTAACGCCACGCATATTGAGCAGGTAGAAACCCTGTACGAAGAATTAGGGAATATCGAAATCGTTCGTATGGTGCTGTAATCCCCTACCCGGCCTCTGGCCGGGTTTGTTGTCTTCGGGCCCGCAAGGCCCGGCTGTGTTATACTCCCCGCCACCTTTTTCCTCCGGAGACGCAGTGTTGTTTCAGGAAACCATTCTTATTCGTCAACTCGGTTTGCAGCCCTATGCGCCGATTTCGCAGGCCATGCATGATTTCACCGATACCCGCGACGCCGATACGCCTGATGAAATCTGGCTGGTTGAACATCAACCTGTGTTTACCCAGGGGCAAGCCGGTAAAGCAGAACATGTTCTGATGCCGGGCGATATCCCGGTTGTCCAGAGCGATCGCGGCGGCCAGGTGACCTATCACGGGCCGGGCCAGCAGGTAATGTACGTGATGCTCAATCTGAAGCGACGTAAGCTTGGCGTGCGCGATTTAGTGACCTTGCTGGAGCAAACCGTGGTCAACACCCTGGCCGATCTGGATATCGAAGCCCACCCCCGTGCTGATGCGCCAGGTGTTTACGTTGGCGCTAAGAAAATCTGCTCGCTGGGCTTACGTATCCGTAAAGGTTGTTCATTCCACGGCCTGGCGCTGAATATCAATATGGATTTAGCACCGTTTCTGCGCATTAATCCATGCGGCTATGCGGGCATGGAGATGACCCAGGTGAGCGCTTACCGTAACGGCGCAACCCTCGACACGGTTAATCCGCTGCTGCTGAAGCATACGCTGGCGCTGTTAGGGAACCCGCCGGTGGAAAGGGTCAACGAACCGCTGAGCAAATCAACAGGGTCGTAACCTGCGCAAGGGCACAAAATAACAACCATTTTACAATTCTGTTCCCTTTTTACCTGCGGTGAGGCTGCTTTACCGCAGGGACTAATGATATACTGCGTCGCGTTAATTCAAAAATAGTTGATAAATACAACACTTACTTGAATTGAGACGCTTTCCTTCGTTATCCGCAACTGGAACACGCATGCTATGAGTAAACCCATCGTGATGGAACGCGGCGTTAAATACCGCGACGCCGACAAAATGGCCCTTATCCCGGTTAAAAACGTGGCGACAGAGCGAGAAGCGCTGTTAAGAAAGCCGGAATGGATGAAAATCAAACTTCCTGCTGACTCAACGCGCATCCAGGGCATCAAAGCAGCCATGCGTAAAAACGGTCTGCATTCGGTGTGTGAAGAGGCCTCCTGCCCTAACCTCGCAGAGTGCTTCAACCACGGTACCGCCACCTTTATGATCCTGGGCGCCATCTGCACCCGTCGCTGCCCGTTCTGCGACGTTGCCCACGGCCGCCCGGTTGCACCCGACGCTAACGAACCGCTTAAGCTGGCGCAGACCATCGCCGACATGGCGCTGCGTTACGTGGTGATCACTTCCGTTGACCGTGACGATTTACGTGACGGCGGCGCACAGCATTTTGCCGATTGCATTACCGCCATCCGCGAGAAAAGCCCGAGCATTAAAATCGAGACCCTGGTGCCCGACTTCCGTGGCCGTATGGACAAGGCGCTCGATATCCTCAACGCCACGCCGCCAGACGTGTTCAACCACAACCTGGAGAACGTGCCGCGTATTTACCGCCAGGTACGTCCAGGTGCCGACTATAACTGGTCGCTGAAGCTGCTGGAACGGTTTAAAGAAGCGCATCCGGAAATCCCGACCAAATCCGGTTTGATGGTGGGCCTGGGTGAAACCAACGCAGAAATCATTGAAGTAATGCGCGATTTACGCAGCCACGGCGTCACCATGCTGACGCTGGGCCAGTACTTACAGCCGAGCCGTCACCACCTGCCGGTACAGCGCTACGTCAGTCCTGACGAGTTTGATGAGATGAAAGCCGAAGCCATGGCGATGGGCTTTACCCATGCTGCCTGCGGCCCGTTCGTCCGCTCGTCTTATCACGCGGATATGCAGGCCAAAGGCGAAGAAGTGAAGTAATAGTTTGTTACGTTAGAATCTGCAGACAATAAAAAACCGGCTTATCTGAGCCGGTTTTTTTCTACCTTAACGTCGCGTCGCTGCAATTACTCTTTATGAGTGATGCGTTCGCCGGTCACGTCGTTGGCAGCAGTGGTTTTCGCCGCGTTTTCATCATCATTCATGGCTTTTTTGAAGCCCTTGATGGCTGCACCCAGGTCACCGCCCAGCGTACGTAACTTTTTGGTCCCAAACAGCAGAACCACCAGTGCGGCAACTACCAGCAGTTTGGTAATACTAATCTCACCCATACTTACCTTCTTAATAAACAGGCGCCGGAATGGCAGCCGAAAAGCCAGACTCAATTAACGGTTATTTGAGCCGGACGTACAATAGCAATCTGTAACAAGGTGAATCAAGCCTTGATTAAATTTTCATCACAATAACGTTGGCGGCGCGAAGCGGCGATGCTTCAATACCGGCAATTTATCGCGCGCTTCTTTTAAACGCTCAGCCGTCACGTCCGTTACAATTAACGCCGGGCTTTCTGCCGCGGCGGCAATGGTCACGCCAAGCGGATCGATAACCCGGCTTTGACCAATATTCTTGTTGCCACACTCCCCGGCGGCAACCACATAACAGGTGCTGTCCAGAGCGCGGGCGGCCAGTAATGTTGACCAGTGATGCTCTTTAAGCGAGCCGCGCACCCATGCAGTAGGGAGAACCAGCACTTCTGCGCCGGCAAGCGCCAGGCTCAGAGCCATTTCCGGGAAACGCAGATCGTAGCAGGTCATCATACCGACCTTCATACCAGCGACCTCAACCAGCGGCCCCACCGCCGCGCCTGCATCCACCAGACGGGATTCCTGCATCGAGAATGCATCATACAGATGAATCTTTTGGTAAACCGCGACGATCTCCCCATTTCGCAACGCGATCTGGGTGTTCGCTGCACGCCCGGTGGTGGTCGGAACATGGATCGTGAGAAACGTCGTCATTTCGCTGCCCAGGCTCGCCTGGCACAGCGCACTCACGAAGGTACCCTCCAGCGCCTGCGCGGAATTCACCGACATATCAGGATCGTTGTCGTCCCGCGCCAGCAGCGCCTCCGGTAACACCAGCAGATCCACGCCCGCCGCCTGCGCCTGGCGCATATAGCTGATGCATATCCCGACATTTTTCACACTGTCAGAGGTGACTGCAAACTGCCCCGCCGCTACTTTCATCGTGCGCTCCTGATGGGTTACCGTGATTGCTCTCACAATCATAGCCATAAGTATGCCCTCAGCGGTACACTCTTTGCTTTGATCAAAACGATACAAGGCATTCATGTGATTAATATTGCCATAGCAGTTTTTCTTGGCGGTGGGTTGGGCAGTCTTGCCCGTTGGCTATTGAGCCTGCGTCTTAACCCCATGCATCATGCAATCCCCATCGGCACGCTGACGGCTAATCTGATTGGCGCGTTTGTCATCGGCGCGGGCCTTGCCTGGTTCAACCGCATGAGCCATATCGATCCGATGTGGAAATTGCTGATCACCACCGGTTTTTGCGGCGGCTTAACTACCTTTTCAACCTTTTCAGCGGAAGTGGTGTTTTTACTTCAGGACGGGCGGTTTGGCTGGGCGGCGCTAAACGTGCTGGTCAACCTGCTGGGTTCATTTATGATGACCGCGCTCGCATTTTGGTTATTTTCGCAACTTAGCGCGCGTTAACGCCGCAGTCTTAATATTGGCTTAATCTTTCCCTGCAACGATGGCGCAATAGTCCGTTGTGAGGAAATGTGATGAGAGAATATGTGCAAAGCGGTAGCGCGCTGCTGTTCACGGCATTAGTGGTGGCGAGCTTTCTGAAAATTTATCTGTTTTACTGAATGACTAAACCGAACGCAAAAAAAACCCGCAATTAAGCGGGTTTTGTATTCTTGCTGAACGCCGAATCAGATAGCGATTACGTTAGCAGCAGAAGGGCCTTTGGCACCGTTAGTGATTTCGAACTCTACACGCTGACCTTCAGCCAGAGTTTTGAAACCATTGCTCTGGATCGCAGAGAAGTGTACGAACACGTCTTTGCTGCCGTCTTCCGGAGTAATGAAACCGAATCCTTTGGACTCATTAAACCACTTAACGTTACCTTTAATCTTAGACATCAAAATTACCTTTACATGAAAAAACGACACAAATGCTGTGTCGGGCATCAGTACAACAATTGTGGTGACATTTGTCCAGTCGAAGTTTAAGAAAAAGTGATAAAAGTCGCGTTCTTTTCATCAGAAAGAGGTAGAACCGCGATTTATCCCTTAATTTTCAACGGCAACGTCACCCTCACTTAATGTAGTCTATTTTTGTACGTTTAAAACTGAAATCGTAGCCAGGCAAAGTAAACGTTACCGTTTCCATAGGTGCCGGGAATGTAGGTCATCTGAAAATTGGCTGGACCATAGCCGATTGACGCCATCGGCAACAGCACCGGAACGGGGATGTAATGCCAGTTATCGCGCGCGGTCATGCCGACGGTGTAGCCCAGGCCGGCATGAAATTTATCGTCCGCCAGCGGTCGCCAGGTGGCTTCCCAGCCGTAGCCGGCAATCGGCTCCCACTTATTGAACGAATCTTTGAAGGCCATCACGTACAAACTGTGCCAGTTGCCTTTCTCATCCCAGCGCGACTGACCGAAACCCGCGCCCCAGGGACGTTCGTTATAGGATTTCGCTTTATCATGATCATAGGCGTAACGGGCATGCCAGGTAATCACCGGCACATACAAATCGTAATGCTGGGGATTGTCCCAAGTGTCGACCACGTTATCGCGCAACGTGGTATACCCCGCGTCGATATGGTCGAGTAATTTGGCCGCCGTGGCCGTGTTGCTGACCAACGGGGCCAGAAAGATAAAAACAACAACAATTTTTTGAAATACCGTCACGTCATAAATACCCTTTATTAAACTTTTAAAAGTCTAATAAAGAATATTTTAATCAACCCTAAACGGTCTCTCGGCTATTTCCTGAAAAATCACCAATAAGCCGGAAATATTCAGATGATTCCCACTATTTCCGGCTTGATCTCTTTTCTAATCCCTTATCCCCTGGGTTTTTTGATCAACAGATACAGCGCCGGGATCACCAGCATCGATAGCAGCGGTGCGGTGATCATGCCGCCAATCATCGGCGCGGCAATCCGGCTCATCACTTCTGAACCGCTGCCGCTACCCCACATAATCGGCATCAAACCGGCCATGATGGTCGCCACCGTCATGACTTTGGGGCGCACGCGCAGTACCGCGCCTTCGTGAATGGCCTGCAACAGTTGGGGCGTTTGCTCACCGCCTGGCTCCAGCCGTTTGCGCTGCCATGCCTGGTTTAAATACAGCACCATAATCACGCCGAATTCCGCCGCCACGCCCGCCAGCGCAATAAAGCCCACCGCCCCCGCCACGGAGAGATGATAATCCAGCAGCCACAGCAGCCAGACGCCGCCTATTAAGGCAAACGGCAGCGTACCCATAATTAACAGCGCATCGCTGAAACGCTGGAAGGTGATATACAGCAGAATGAAAATAATCAGCAAAGTAAACGGCAGCACAATTTTCAACGTCGCCGTGGCGCGTTCCAGATATTCAAACTGCCCGGACCAGGAGAGCGTCACCCCCTGAGGCAGGGTGACATTCGCCGCCACAATCTGCTGCATTTCTTCCACCGCCGATTTTAAGTCGCGCCCGCGCAGGTCGACGTAAATCCAGTTAGACAGCCGCGCATTCTCGCTTTTGAGCATCGGCGGCCCATCGGCGACGGTAATATGCGCCAGCTCTGACAGCGAAACCTGGCTGCCGCTGGCGGTCACCACTGGCAACGCCCGAAGCTTCTGGATATTGTCGCGCCATTCACGTGGATAACGCACGTTGATGGGGTAACGCTCGCGTCCTTCAATGGTTTCGCCAATGTTCTGTCCGCCCACCAGCGTAGCAACCATCGATTGTAGCTCGCTCACCGAGACGCCATAGCGCGCCGCTTTACGCCGGTCGATGACGATATCCACATAGCGTCCGCCCGCCAACCGCTCCGCCAGCGCCGACGTCACCCCTGGCACCGACTTCACCAGCTGCTCGATTTCACTGGCAACCCGTTCGATGTCCTCAATCCGGCTGCCGTTGACTTTAATCCCCACCGGGCTCTTGATGCCGGTTGCCAGCATATCGAGCCGGTTGCGGATCGGCGGCACCCAAACGTTAGCGATACCCGGCACCTTGACCCGTGCGTCCAGTTCTTCCACCAGTTTGTCCATCGTCATGCCTGGCCGCCACTGGTCGTGGGGTTTAAAGCGGATGGTAGTTTCCAGCATGGTCAGCGGCGCGGGATCGGTGGCGGTTTCGGCGCGTCCGGCTTTACCAAACACGCTTTCCACTTCCGGCACGGTTTTGATTAACCGGTCAGTTTGCTGGAGCAGTTTCGCAGCCTCGCGAGCAGAAATACCCGGCAGCGTCGACGGCATATACAGCAGGTCGCCTTCATCAAGCGGCGGCATAAACTCGCTGCCGAGGCGGCTTAGCGGCCACAGCGTCGCCACCAGCAGAATTAACGCCAGCGCCACCGTGGTTTTCGGCCAGTTCAGCACCTTATCCAGCAGCGGCTCGTAAGCGCGGATCAGCCAGCGGTTGAGCGGGTTATCCTGCTCGGCGGGAATACGCCCGCGAATGAACGCGCCCATCAGTACCGGGATCAGCGTAATGCCCAGCCCGGCGGACACCGCCATCGCCCAGGTTTTGGTGAAGGCCAGCGGCGAGAACATCCGCCCTTCCTGCGCTTCCAGCGCGAACACCGGGATAAACGACAGGGTGATGATCAACAGGCTGCAAAACAGCGCGGGCCCCACTTCCACCGCCGCCTGTTCGGCAATTTTCCAGTACTCCGCGCCGCTGGGCATTTCGCCGTCGCGATCGTGCCGCCACTGCTCCAGCACTTTGTGCATGTTTTCGATCATCACGATCGCCGCATCCACCATGGCGCCGATGGCGATAGCGATCCCGCCCAGCGACATGATATTGGCGTTGATCCCCTGGTAATGCATGATGATAAACGCACCCAGAATGCCCAGCGGCAGCGAGATAATCGCCACCAGCGCCGAGCGGAAGTGGAACAGAAACAGCACGCAGACCAGCGCCACCACCACAAACTCTTCAATCAGCTTATGGGTGAGGTTTTCGATGGCGTGTTCGATCAGAGTCGAGCGATCGTACACCGGCACTATCTCCACGCCCGCTGGCAGCGTGCGTTGCAGTTCGCTGAGTTTGGCTTTCACGGCGTTGATGGTTTCCAGCGCGTTTTTACCGTAGCGCATCACGATAATCCCGCCGGTCACCTCCCCTTCCCCGTTGTACTCTGCCACGCCGCGACGGATTTCCGGCCCGAGGCGCACCGTCGCCACGTCAGAAAGCAGCACCGGCACCCCGTTGCGGTTAGCGATAACCACATTGCGGAAATCTTCCAGGCTGGCGAGATACCCGGTGGTGCGCACCATATATTCCGCTTCGCCCATTTCCAGCAGCGAGCCGCCGCTCTCCTGATTGGCCTGCCCGACCGCATCCACCACCTGTTGATGGGTAATATTTAGCGCCCGCAACCGCTCGGGTTGCAGCAGGATTTGGTACTGGCGCACCATACCGCCGACGCTCGCTACCTCTGCCACGTTGGGCACCGTTTTCAGCTCAAACTTCAGCGTCCAGTCCTGCAAGGCCCGCAGCTCCGCCAGGCTGTGTTTGCCCGCGCGGTCAATCAGCGCGTATTCATATACCCAGCCAACGCCAGTGGCGTCCGGCCCCAGCGACGCTTTCGCTTCCGCAGGCAACTGCGACTGCACCTGGCTTAAATACTCCAGCACCCTGGAGCGCGCCCAGTACGGGTCGGTGCCGTCTTCAAACAAGATATAGACGTAGGTTTCGCCAAACATGGAAAACCCGCGCACAGTTTTCGCGCCGGGCACCGACAGCATGGTGGTGGTCAGCGGATAAGTTACCTGATCCTCGACCACCTGCGGCGCTTTGCCGGGATAGGCAACGCGCACAATCACCTGCACGTCCGACAGATCCGGCAGCGCATCCACCGGCGCGCGCATCAGCGCCCAGATGCCCCACGCCGCCATCATCAGCGCGGCAATCAACACCAGGAAGCGGTTTTTCAACGAGCCTCGAATAATGGCGGCAATCATTGCGTACCTCCCTTAAGCGGTGCCAGATGCGTAATGACCGCGCCGTCGTCATTCATGGTGAAAGTAAACTGCACCTTATCCCCTGGCTTCACGCCAGGCTGTGCGGTTTTCAGGGCGAAGTCCATGGTCATCGCGCCCCACTTAAGCGCCGGGATCGGGCCGTGGGACAGCGTTACGCTGCTGTTTTCCAGCGCTTCCACCACGCCGGTGCCCTGATACTCGGTTTTCATCTCCTGAGCCGGTAACGCGCTGCGCAGGCTGGCTTCCGAGTCGATCAAGAATTGCCCAGACGTCACGACTTTCATGCCCTCATCCAGCCCGGCGGTCACCTCTACCCAGCCATCGCCGCGCATCCCGGTTTTCACATTCATTGCCCGGAAGAAACCGTCCTCTTCCGCCACCAGCACCCGGTTGGCGCTGCCGGTTTCAATTAACGACTCTTCGGGGATCGCCAGGCGCGGCGTGTCGGCATTTTGCGTGTCCCGATTGATTGCCAGATACATGCCCGGCCTGAGTTTCTGATCGGGGTTTTTAATAACGATGCGCGCCTGGAGGGTGCGGGTCGTGCTCTCCAGCGCGGGCAGCAGTTCGCTGACTTTGCCGTTAAACGTCTCACCGGGATAGCTCTCGGTGGTCGCCGAGACCGTCGCGCCCTGGCGCAGCGCCTGAGCCTGGGACTGCGGATAATCCACCACTACCCACACCGGGTCGAGGCTCGCCAGTTCAAACAGCGGCGCGGTGGCGCTGACCTGCGCCCCGGCGCGGGTGTCCAGCTTCGCCACATAGCCGTCGCGCCCGGCGCGCAGCATCAGCCGGGTTTGCGGCTTCCCGCTGCGTTCCACCCGGCGAATAATCTCTTCCGGCATAAACTGTAACGCCAGCCGCTCGCGTGCGGCGGCGGTTAACGCGCTATCCTCCAGCAAACGCACCGCGAGGTACTCCTGCTGGGCGGCGGTCCACGCCGGTATCCACAGTTGCGCCAGCGGCTCGCCCTTTTTCACCGCCTGTAGCGGCGCGCGGACATACAGTTTTTCCACCACGCCCGACGCCGGGGCCGGAATAATTTCGCTGTTGCGCTCATCATTTTGCACCGTGGCCCAGGCGGTAAACGGGGCGGCCATTTCGCGCCTCTCCACTCTGGCGGTGCGAATGCCGAGATTTTGCTGCTGGCGAGCGCTTATCGACACCCCCGCCTCGTCAGCCACCTCATCGGCGTAGCGCGGTTGCAGATCCATATCCATAAACGGCGATTTGCCCGGCTTATCAAAGCGCTGGCCCGGAACCATCGGGTCGTACCAGTAGAGCACTTTACGCTCCGGCTGAGCGTTCACGGCAGGTGCCGCGTGCTGCTGTTGCCCCAGCCAGTAGCCGCCAGCCAGCGCCGCGCCGACCACCAGCGCGATGAGTGAAAGGGATTTGCTATTCATGAGCGGCTCCTTGCACCGTCAGATATCGGATGGCGGCCCAGCGCTGCGCCATCTCTTTTTCGGCGTTAATCGCGCCAAGTTGTGCATCCAGCAGGCCGCGCCGCGCTTCGAGCACCGCGTCCAGCGAGGCCTGCCCGGAACGGTATTCGGCATTGATCACCTTCAGGCGCTGCTGGTTAAGCGGTACGATCTCCTGCTGCTTGCGGCTCCACAGGGTCTGCGCCGCCTGATATTCCGCCACCAGGCTACGCACCAGCGCGATCCGGTCGCGGGTTGCCTGCGCCAGCTGGTCGTTGGCTTCCATCGCCCGCGACACGTCGGCGGCATAGTCTTTGTCCTGACGATGAGACTGGAACAGCGGCATATCCACAGTGAACATTACCCCGGCCAAATCGCCGTACTCCTCGGCGCGCCGGGCGTAATAGACCTCCACGCCGACGTCTGGCTTCGACGCCACCGCCGACTGTGCCGAACGGGCTTTCGCTACGTCGGCTTCCCTGGCGGCAACCACCACTTCGGGGTGCGCCGCCACGCCCTGCTCGAGGACTTGTGGCTCGGCGGGCAGGCGTTGATAGCGCGGCAACGCCCCGGCGACGTTATCGATATTTTCCCCGGTGAGTTGATACAGGCGGGTTTGCGCCAGACGGGCGTCGCGTTCCGCCAGCGTCAGGTTATCGCGCAGAGCGGAAAGCGTGGTTTGCAGCGCCAGCGCCCCGGAGGCAGACGCCGCACCGCTGGCAATGCCGCTGCGCTGTACCGGGATCTGCTTTTCAGTTTCCTGCAACAGTTGCCGCGCCGCCTCGACGGCTTTTTCCGACAGCGCCAGATCCAGCCATGCCTGGGCTGTGTCGCGCTGGAGCTGCGCGCGGATCACCTGCGCCTGGGCGCTGGCGCTGGCGGACTGCGCCAGCAGCGTGTCGGCCTTACGGTCACGTTTGTCGGCGCTCACATACTTCTGCATCACGCCGACGCGCTGCATGGTCATCCCTTCGCGGGTGAATCGATGGGCGTTGCTGCCCTGCACCGGCAGGTTTTCGATACCGAATTTCAGTTCCGGGTCGGGTAACTGGCGCGCCGAATCGGCCATCGCGCCAAAGGCACGCACCTGGTTACGGTTGGCGGAAAGCTGGGCGGAATAACGCTCCGCCAGGTCGAGGGTTTGCTCAAGGCTCAGCGCCGCCGCCTGGGTGGCCGCGCTGGTCAGGACGAGCAAAACCCCGCCGAGCCAGAGGCTCAGGGTCGTTTGCTTCATAACGCCTCCGGTTAGTGCGCAGGCGTGATGCGAACGAGCTGGTAGCCGCTGTCGGTCTGGGTGAAGGAGAACGTGACCTTCTCACCCGGCTGCACCGCCGTTTCCTGTTGGGCAGGACGGTCGAATGCCATGGTCATCGGCGGCCAGTTAAGCGCCCCGATAGCCTGGTGAGCAATGGTGATCTGGCGGTCGTTGATTTTTTTGACCACGCCTTCGCTTTGCCATACCGGCTGTTCGGCAGACATGTTCATGGCGTGATGTTGATGGGAGGTTTCATTTCCGGCGGAAAAGGCGGAAAAGGTGAACAGCAGCGCTGCAACCGGCAGCAGTCGTGAAAGTAAAGTCATTGTAGTTACTCCAACAAAGTCGATAGAAATTAATAGCTTAAAAAACGGTCGACGATGTGGGCGTTATTCTCTGAACCGGCAAAACCGGATGGTTGCCGGGGGCCCCGCTGCGGGAGGGGTTAAAGACCAGTGGGTATCGGTGGACTGAACGCACTGCGGTTCAATCACCGCCAAGGTATCCACCACCGGCAGCGCCACCAGGTTAATCTGCGGGCTCTCTTTTTGCATCACGTCCGGAACGCAGTGCTTTTCACACAGCGGAGACGCGGTAGAGTGCGACGGCGAAGCGTCATGGCCCATCAGGTGATCCTGATGCTGAACGCTGACCACCTGCCCTTCAAGATCTAACGGGCAACCGTGGGAGGCCTGCGCCGTCTGGCCCGCCGCCAGCAGAAAACCCAACGCCAGCGTCAGCATCCAGAGATGCTGGCGTAACAGGCGTAATGTTTTCATCAGGGAGCGGCGGTTCATGATTATCTTTATTGAGCCAAGAGTGGGCCGAGTATAAGCGGTGAAAAAATGAGAAATAAAGCGGATTTTTAATGCTTTACATTTGGCGGGGTTATTTGTGAATTAAAGGTTAATGATCTTTTTTAATTTGTTATTAACTATCAAGCACCCTGTTTTTATTTGCAGTAAATCACAACAGCCCATAAATATGTCAGAAACACTCCCCATATAATCCCTCACAATCTCTTTTAAAATCAGCATAAAAAACAGACTTTAACCGCTCAGCTACATATAAATAGTTACTAATTATTTGTTTCTTGATATTTATCAGAACACATTTATGGCTTATCCGCACAATCCGCATCGTTTGCTCGCAGAAATCATTCACCTTCCATTTCGTTTATTCGACCAGTCGTCTTTTCACTGTCGAAATATGAGGACTTTATGCTGACCTTTTTAGAACTCCTGATCGGACTGGTCGTTATTATTGGCGTCGCGCGCTATATCATTAAAGGCTATTCAGCCACTGGCGTGCTGTTTGTCGGTGGTCTGGCGCTATTGATCGTCAGCGCGCTGATGGGCCATAAAGTGCTGCCGTCCAGCGCGACATCCACCGGCTACACTGCCACCGATATTTTTGAATACATCAAAATCCTGCTGATGAGCCGTGGCGGCGATCTCGGCATGATGATCATGATGCTGTGCGGCTTCGCGGCGTACATGACCCATATCGGCGCTAACGATATGGTGGTCAAGCTGGCGTCCAAACCGCTGCAATACATCAACTCGCCGTATATTTTAATGATTGCCGCGTATTTCGTGGCCTGCCTGATGTCGCTGGCGGTGTCATCCGCGACGGGCCTCGGCGTATTGCTGATGGCGACGCTGTTCCCGGTGATGGTAAACGTGGGCATTAGCCGCGGCGCGGCGGCGGCAATTTGCGCCTCTCCGGCGGCCATCATCCTTTCGCCGACCTCCGGCGACGTGGTGCTGGCAGCCCAGGCCGCAGAGATGCCGCTGATCGACTTCGCCTTCAAAACCACCCTGCCGATTTCTATTGCCGCCATCATCGCTATGGCGATTGCCCACTACTTCTGGCAGCGCTATCTGGATAACAAAGAACAGGTTAGCCATGAAATGCTCGACGTCAGTGAAATCCAGACGACTGCGCCGTCGTTTTACGCCATTCTGCCGTTTACGCCCATTGTCGGCGTGCTGATTTTCGACGGTAAGTGGGGCCCACAGTTACATATCATTACTCTCCTGGTGATGTGTATTGCACTGGCGGCGGTGATTGAATTTGTACGCGGCTTTAATACCCAGAAAGTTTACTCCGGCCTGGAAGTGGCGTATCGCGGCATGGCGGATGCGTTTGCCAACGTAGTGATGCTGCTGGTCGCCGCCGGGGTCTTCGCCCAGGGCCTGAGCACCATCGGCTTTATCCAGGGGCTGATTTCTATCGCCACCTCGTTTGGCTCGGCCAGTATTATCCTGATGCTGGTGCTGGTGATCCTGACTATGCTGGCCGCCATGACCACCGGTTCCGGTAATGCGCCGTTCTACGCGTTCGTCGAGATGATCCCGAAACTGGCGCACAGCTCAGGCATCAACCCGGCGTATCTGACGATCCCGATGTTGCAGGCGTCCAACCTGGGCCGTACCATCTCCCCGGTTTCCGGCGTGGTGGTCGCCGTGGCGGGGATGGCGAAAATCTCCCCGTTCGAAGTGGTGAAACGCACCTCGGTACCGGTGCTGGTCGGCCTGATTGTGGTGATTATTGCCACTGAAATTCTGGTGCCGTCGGCGGCGCTTTTGCCGTAAGGCCGTTACCGGTTCGTCACAGAGAAAAAGCGCCGGTTCGGCGCTTTTTTTATGCTTTAATACCGTGACTAAATGAAATCAAAGAATACATTAATGCTAAAAATAATGAACAGCGCAGCCGCCGCCCTGGTTTGCAGCGTGCTGATCTCCCCTTTCGCCGCCGCGCAATCCACGCCGCTGGTGGCGCAACGCTACGGCGATTTTGATCGCTACGTGCTGGCGCTTTCCTGGCAGACCGGTTTTTGCCAGGAGCAGCACGACCGTAACCGTAATGAAACCGATGAATGCCGCCTGCAAAAAGAGCAGGACGATAAGCGCGCCTTTTTAACCGTGCACGGGCTGTGGCCAGGCCTGCCGAAATCCATTTCCGTGCGCGGCGTCGATGAAAAACGCTGGATGCGCTTCGGCTGCGCCACCCGTCCGGTGCCGAATATGCCGGAAGCCCGGGTCGGCCAGAAATGCGCCGCCGCCGAAACCGGCATGTCGCTGGAAGCCGCCGCCAAACTCAGCAGCGTGATGCCCGCGGCAGGCGGCACATCCTGCCTGGAACGTTATGAATTCGCCAAACACGGCGTCTGTTTCGGCTTCGATCCCGATGCCTATTTCACCACCATGGTGCGTATGAACAGCGAAGTGAAACAGAGCCCGCTGGGCGCGTTTATTGCCGCCCACTACGGGGAAACGATTTCCCGGAAAGCCTTTGATAACGCGGTGGTGAAGTCGTTTGGCAAACAGAACGTCCGGGCCTTTAAGCTTATTTGCAGCGGTAATCCGGCTTATCTTACCGAAATGCAGATCTCGCTTAACGCCGCTACCATCAACGCGCCGCTAAGCCCCGCCTCCTTTAGCGCCCAACCTCATCCCGGCAACTGCGGTAAGCAATTCCGTCTGGACGAAGTTGGGTATTAAGGACAGGGTTGCCGTTAACGGCGAATAAATTCCAGTAAATCCTGGTTAATTTGCTGCTTATGGGTGGTGCAGATCCCGTGCGATCCCCCTTCGTAAACCTTGAGCGTGGCGTCAGGCAGTATCTCTGCCGCCACTTTGCCGCAGGTTTCGAAGGGCACAATCTGATCGTCATCGCCGTGGATCACCAGCGTCGGCACCGTCATTTTGCGCAAATCTTCCCGCAAATCGGTTTCTGAAAACGCTTCAATACAGTCGTAAAGCGCTTTAATCGACCCCTGCATGCCCTGGCTCACAAAGCTGTTGCGCACCCCTTCGGAGGCCTGTGCGCCGTCGCGGTTATAACCGTAAAACGCCAGGGTAAGCTCTTTAAAAAACGCCGCGCGATCGTTGACCACGCCATCGCGAATGCCGTCGAACACCGATTTCGGTACGCCATTCGGATTAAAATCGGTATTGATCATGATTGGCGTCACTGCGCTGATTAAAACCGCTTTTGCCACCCGTGACGTGCCGTGACGGCCAATATAGCGCGCCACTTCGCCGCCGCCAGTGGAATGGCCGACGTGGATCGCGTCCTGTAAATCAAGATGCGCCGTCAGCTCCGCTAAATCATCGGCATAGCGATCCATATTGTGCCCGTCCCAGGGTTGGGATGAACGGCCATGCCCGCGCCGGTCATGGGCAATCACGCGATACCCCTGCTGTCCTAAAAACAGCATCTGGTCCTCAAACGCATCCGCCGTGAGGGGCCAGCCGTGGCTGAACACGATCGGCTGCCCCGATCCCCAGTCTTTGAAGTAAAGATAACTGCCGTCGCTCAGCGTGATTTTATCAATATGGCTCATGGGAACTCCTCAAAGGGTTGTGATGACTGACGGACAAACTCCTTAAGGATAGCCAGCTCTTAGCGCAACGAGGTCGCTAAAACTGGTTTTCAAAGGGGCCTGCAAGGCAGGTTTCCCAATGAGGTCTAAAATCAATATGTTGTATCGATTCGTTGTATGGGAATTTCGTGCGTCCTGAATGAAAACGGCGAAATGCATTTATTACAGATGTTTGATGTCGCTCTCAAAATGTTAATAAACACGCCAGAGTTATTTACATCCATACCGATGTTACCAGTATCATGTTACCGGTATCAGTGAGGAACACGGCGCTCATCCTGCCTTCTCCCTGAATTGAATGCAGAGGAAATTGATGATGACAGAAATGACATACGCATACGGCGCGGGAACGCTGCTTGGTATCGCCGCAGGGGCCGTTGCGCTGCTGCTGGTGTTGATCATGCGCTTTCGCGTGCACGCCTTTTTGGCACTAACGGTGGTGAGCATTGTGGTCGCGCTGGTCACCAAAGTCCCGTTCGACAAAATTGTCCCCACTATTCTGAGCGGCTTCGGCAGCACCCTGGCGGGCGTCGCCCTGCTGGTCGGCCTGGGCGCGATGATTGGACGTCTACTGGAAGTCTCCGGCGGCGCGAAAGTGCTGGCGGATACCCTGATTAACAAATTTGGCTCCCATCGCGCGCCGTTTGCGCTGGGTATCGCTTCACTGCTGTTCGGCTTCCCGATTTTCTTCGATGCCGGTCTGGTGGTGATGCTGCCGATTATCTTTAGCGTGGCGAAGCAGTTTGGCGGCTCGACCCTGAAATACGCCCTGCCTGCGGCAGGCGCATTCGCGGTAATGCATGCCCTGGTTCCGCCGCATCCGGGCCCGGTTGCCGCGAGCGAGTTGCTCGGCGCCAACATCGGTCTGCTGGTACTGCTGGGTCTGATTATCGCGATTCCGACCTGGTACTTTGGCGGCTATCTGTTTGGCCTGTATGCAGGTAAAAAATTCGACGTCAAACTGCCTAAGTCTTTCCTGGGCGATGTGGAAGTCGACGCCAACCACCAGCCGCCTTCTTTCGGCATGGTGCTGACCATCCTGCTGCTGCCGCTGGTGCTGATTTTCCTTGATACCGGCCTGAACACCGCCAAAGTGCTGGGCTGGGTCAGTGCAGACAATACCGTGGTGAACTTCCTGCGTATGCTGGGTAAAACCCCGGTGGCGCTGCTGATCACCGTGTTCTTCGCACTGGCGGTATTCAGCAAGAACCACACCCGTCAGCATCTGGAAAAAATTTGTGAAGGCGCGCTGGGCCCGATCTGCGGCATCATCCTGGTGACTGGGGCAGGCGGCATGTTCGGCGGCGTATTGCGCGCCAGCGGCATCGGCGACGCGCTGGCAGGCGTGCTGGCGGATACCGGTTTGCCGATTATCGTGGCGGCGTTCGTGATTTCTACCGCGCTGCGCGTGGCGCAGGGTTCTGCGACCGTGGCGCTGACCACCACCGCTGCGCTGATTGCGCCGATGGTGCAGGCAACGCCGGGCCTGAGCCAGTTCGATCTGTGCTTTATTGTTATCGCCATCGCGGGCGGCGCAACGGTACTGTCGCACGTGAACGATTCCGGCTTCTGGCTGGTGGGCCGCTTCCTGGAAATGGACGAGAAAACCACTCTGAAAACCTGGACCGTGATGGAAACGCTGCTCGGCACCATCGCCTTCCTGCTGGCAGCCGTGGGAAGTATGATCCTGTAAGCTGAATTCGTGAGATATATCACTTCATTAGTTCGGCCCGGATAAGTATCATCCCCTTAGTTAACCCTCATCGCTTTTGACGGTGAGGGTTTTTCTTTGGAAAAATTCGTGCCGCGCGATATGGCGCGCCAATGACATGGAGTAAACGATGTCCAGACCTGCCATTATTATTAATGACCTTGATGCCGAACGCATCGACCGCCTGCTGGAGCAACCGGCCTTCGCCAGTTTGCCAGTGGCCGACGCGTTGAATGAAGAGTTGGATCGCGCCCAGATGTGTCGCCCGGAAGAGATGCCTGCCGATGTAGTGACCATGAACAGCAAGGTGCGTTTTCGCGATCTGGCGACCAACGAAGAGTACATCCGTACGCTGGTTTACCCCAACCAGGTGCGCGACAGCACGGAAGAACTGTCGGTGATGGCCCCGGTAGGCGCGGCGCTGTTAGGCTTGCGCGTGGGCAATGCCATCCATTGGAAATTGCCTAACGGCAACGAGACGCACCTTGAGGTGCTGGAACTGCTGTACCAGCCGGAAGCGGCGGGCGAGTATCTTCGCTAATACCTGAAACAGAGGGCGCAATGCGCCCTCTTTTTGTTTTACTCAGGCAGGACGGCGTTATTAACAATCCCCACGCTGGTGGCTTTCTCCCGTGCGGTTTCCGGGGATTCCGCGCCGGGTACCAGGATAATTTTCCGGCAATCCTCCTGGCGCTTCTCGAACACTTCATACCCGCGCGCGGCATCTTCCAGCGGCAAATAGTGGGTGACGATCTCTTCCGGGCGCAGCAGCCCCTGTTCAATCAGCGGTAATAGCTCCGGCAGCCACGCGTGAACGTGGGTTTGCCCCATGCGGAACGAAATCCCCTTATCAAACGCATCGCCGAACATAAAGGCATGAATGAATCCGGCATAAACGCCCGGTACGCTGACAATCCCGCCACGGCGCACCGCCGCGATACACTGGCGCAGCGCTTTACCGCTGCTGCCTTCCAGCTTCAGGGTGGTCAATACAGTTTCGGTGGTGCTGCCTTTGGCTTCAAAACCAATCGCATCGATCACCGCGTCCACGCCACGATTCCCGGCAGTTTGCTCGATAATCAGCGCCGCCGGATCGTCATCCTTATCGAAGTTAATCGGGATCGCGCCGTAACGCTGCTTCGCGAATTCCAGCCGATAGGGATGATGATCCACAATAAAGATCTGCTCTGCGCCGAGATAGCGCGCGCAGGCGGCAGTGAGTAAACCAACCGGTCCGGCACCGTAAATTGCCACGCTGGAGCCTTTAGTTACTTCGGCGTTTTTCACGGCCTGCCAGGCAGTGGGCAGAATGTCCGACAGGAACAGTGCCTTGTCGTCAGAGAGCACCGGCGGCACTTTAAACGGCCCGACATTGCCTTTCGGCACGCGCACATATTCGGCTTGCCCGCCGGGAATGCCGCCATACAGGTGACTGTAGCCAAACAGCGCCGCCGGCGGCGGGATCTGTTTTTTATTTAACGATGCGCCAGGACCGGCGTTGGTGGTTTCACAGGCGGAGTATTGGTGTTGTTTACAGAAGAAGCAGTCACCGCAGGCAATCACAAACGGGATCACCACCCGGTCGCCGCGCTGGATATCTTTCACCCCGCCGCCAATCTCCACCACTTCCCCCATAAATTCATGGCCAAAGATATCGCCGTGTTTCACCTGGGGGATTTTACCGCGGTAGAGGTGCAGGTCTGATCCGCAAATCGCGGTGGCCGTTACGCGCAGGATAATGTCGTCAGATTGTTCAATGGCAGGATCGGGAACATTTTCAACGCGAACAGAGTGCGCGCCATGGTACGTCAAAGCTCTCATGCTGACCTCCAAAGGGGAAAACGGGAAAGTGTCAGGAAAAATGACTCTTTACCAAGGTTAGCAACCTTCAGGCCCCCCCTTTGCCAGGCAGCGATTTTCTGGAAATTTTAAGAGCAATCCTGGAATTTTACGCGCTCATTCTCCCGCTTCGCCCCCCCAATCAAGGCCAAAATCGCGTTTTACCAACCCAGCGCAACTATTTATTTGGTTTATGGGTTTAAGATGGCGTTGACTTCAGAACCCAAGGAGGAGTGAGTATGTACAACACGATTATTATGCCGGTTGACGTATTTGAAATGGAGCTGAGCGACAAAGCGGTACGTCACGCCGAATTCCTGGCCCAGGAGAAAGGAATTATTCACCTGATGCATGTATTGCCCAGTTCAGGCAACCTGAGCATGCACCGTTTCGCCCTGGACGTGCGCCGGTTTGAGGAGCATCTGCTTCAGGAAGCGCAAACGCGACTGGCCTCGATGACCGACCATTTCAATATTTCGCCCGAGCGGATTAAAACCCATGTCCGATTCGGCAGCGTGCGTGACTGCGTCAATACGCTGGCGAATGAACTTGATGCCGACGTGGTGGTGATCGGGTCGCGCAATCCGTCCATCACCACGCATCTGTTAGGCTCCAACGCCTCCAGCGTGATCCGCCATGCCCATATTCCGGTATTTGTGATCCGCTAAATCCGCAGACAAAAAAGCCACCTTTCGGTGGCTTTGATTTTTGCAGGTGTCTTACTTTCTTTTTTTTACGCGGTTTTGGTGCGAATCAGGTAATCGAACGCGCTTAACGACGCTTTCGCCCCTTCACCGGTTGCGATGATAATTTGTTTGTACGGCACAGTGGTGCAGTCGCCCGCCGCGAACACGCCTTTGACGCTGGTTTCGCATTTGGCGTCGATCATGATCTCGCCCATGCGGTTGCGCTCAATCGCGCCTTCCAGCCAGTTGGTGTTCGGCAGCAAACCAATCTGCACAAAAATCCCGGCCAGTTCGATGTGATGCACATCGCCGCTAACGCGATCGCGGTATTCCAGGCCAGTCAGTTTGGTCCCGTCGCCCTTCACTTCGGTAGTCTGGGCGTTGAGAATGATGTCGACGTTTTTCAGGCTGCGTACTTTATCCTGTAGAACCTGGTCGGCCTTCATTTCCGGGGCAAATTCCAGCAGCGTCACGTGTTCAACGATACCCGCCAGATCAATAGCCGCTTCCACGCCAGAGTTACCGCCGCCGATCACCGCCACGCGCTTGCCTTTAAACAGCGGGCCGTCGCAGTGCGGGCAATAGGTCACGCCTTTGGTGCGATACTGATCTTCACCCGGGACGTTCATGTTGCGCCATTTTGCGCCGGTGGCAATGATGATACTGCGCGCTTTTAATACCGCGCCAGAGGCGGTTTCAATCTGGTGCAGGCCGCCTTCTACCGCCGCCGGAACCAGTTTGGTGGCGCTCTGGGTATCAATCACATCCACATCGTAATCGCTCACGTGCGCTTTCAGCGCGCCAGCCAACTTCTGGCCTTCGGTTTTCGGTACCGAGATGTAGTTTTCGATGTCGACGGTATCCAGCACCTGGCCGCCGAAGCGTTCGCCCATCAGACCGGTGCGAATGCCTTTACGGGCAGAGTAAACCGCCGCCGCCGCGCCCGCCGGGCCGGAGCCGACGATCAGCACATCGTAAGCGTCACGTTTGTTCAGCGCATCTGCCGCGCGTTTTTCCGCGCCGCTGTCAACTTTGGCGACGATTTCCGCCAGCGTCATACGCCCCTGACCAAACTCTTTCCCGTTTACGAACACCGCCGGAACGCCCATCACGCCGCGCTCGGTGATTTCATTCTGGAACGCGCCGCCGTCAACGGCGGTATGTTTAATACGCGGGTTCAGCACGGCCATCAGGTTCAGCGCCTGCACCACGTCCGGGCAGTTGTGGCAGGACAGCGAATAATAGGTTTCGAATTCAAAATCGCCGTCCAGATCGCGGATCTGCTCCAGCAGCTCCTGCGCTTCTTTCGCCGGATGACCACCGGTCCACAGCAGCGCCAGCACCAGCGAGGTGAACTCGTGGCCCAGCGGCGAACCCGCAAAGCGCGGTCCCTGGCTGGAACCGGGGTTGGTGATCAGGAACGAAGGTTTACGTACCGGCAGCGCACTGTCTTCACGGTAAGAGACTTTGTCTGACAGTTGTTCAATTTCAGCCAGCAGTTCCTTGATTTCTGCCGATTTCGCGCTGTCATCCAGCGTGGCAACCAACTCAACAGGCTTTGTCAGTCGCTCAAGGTAAGCCTTAAGCTGCGTTTTCATATTGGTGTCGAGCATGAGTAAATCTCCTGGGCTTAAAACATCATCATGCAAGCTGCCTTAGTCGGGCTGCCTGAATGCAACTTGAATCATGGTGTTGGGAAAATGGGGGCGTCAAAAAAGCTGCCCCCGGGGAAGGCGTAATTCTCTAAGTATTTCGCTTCAGAGCAAGGCGGCGAGCTTCTAAGTCCCCGGGAGCTTACACCAGTAAGCGACCGGGGCGCAGAAGTGAAGCCAACGCCGCTATGATGCGAAAGACGACGAGAATTTAGATTTTACCAACCAGGTCTAAAGACGGAGCCAGAGTCGCATCGCCTTCTTTCCATTTAGCCGGGCACACTTCACCTGGGTGAGAAGCCACGTACTGTGCTGCTTTCACTTTACGCAGCAGATCAGATGCGTCGCGGCCGATGCCTTCAGCGGTAACTTCAACCGCCTGGATGATGCCCTGCGGGTCAACGATGAACGTACCGCGGTCAGCCAGACCCTGGTCTTCACGCATGTTGTCGAAGTTACGGGTCAGGGCGCCAGTCGGGTCGCCGATCATCGCGTATTTGATTTTTGCGATGGTGTCGGAGCTGCTGTGCCATGCTTTGTGAGTGAAGTGGGTGTCGGTAGAAACAGAGTAGATATCTACGCCCAGCTTCTGGAACTCTTCGTAATGGTCAGCCACGTCGCCCAGTTCAGTCGGGCAAACGAAGGTGAAGTCAGCCGGATAGAAGAAGAACACACTCCAGCGGCCTTCGGTATCTTTCTCGGTAACTTCTACGAATTCACCGTTTTTGAACGCCTGGTTTTTAAAAGGTTTAATCTTGGTATTAATTAAGGACATCTGTACTTCCTCCGTGTTTTCGTTGAGGTGTAAGTTAACGAATCTGAACGTTAAGGGCTAATGGGTTGGCGTTATCAAATCAATAAGCAATATCTAACAACCCGGCTTAGACCTTTTTGTGCTGAGCATTTGCGCAGCGCGTCTTTACAACCCGCCATATAAAAAGGCCACCCAATCGGGTGGCCTCCTTACCTGAAGCGCCCGAAGGCGGTCCAGCGCCAGTAAACTGGCAATGCGTTGCGCTTTACTTTACCTTAACAAAGGTCGTATCAGCGCCCTGATTAGACCATTGCCACACCTTTACGGCAATCCACTGAACCGCCCCTCTTTCCGATGGTTGCGATAGGTTTTATCGAACATCCGACAATTTCAGGATTAGACATGACTAAACGCTTACTTCTGCTGGCCCTCACGCCCTTTTTTCTCCATGCCAGCGACCTCCCTGCCCCGGTAAAAGCGCTGGAGCAGCAAGGCATTACGATCATTAAATCGTTCCCCGGCCCTAACGGGATGACCGGCTATCTGGGCAAATTCCAGGAGATGGGCGTGACCATCTACGTGACACCGGACGGCAAGCACGCCATTTCAGGCTATCTGTACGATGAGCAGGGTACTAACCTGAGCGAAAAACTGATCGCCAAAGAGATTTATGCCCCTGCGGGCCGCGAGCTGTGGAAGCAAATGGAAAAGGCCAACTGGATCCAGGATGGCAAAGCCGACGCGCCGCGCACAATCTATGTCTTTGCCGATCCGTTCTGCCCTTACTGCCACCAGTTCTGGCAGCAAGCGCGCCCCTGGGTTGACGCAGGCAAGGTGCAAATCCGCACCTTGATGGTCGGCGTGATCAAACCCGAAAGCCGGGCGACCGCAGCGGCGATCATGGGCGCTAAGGATCCGGCGAAAACCTGGCATGAATTCGAGCAGTCCGGCGGAAAAACGGCGCTGAACATTCCTGCCGCCATCGCTCCCGAACAGGCAAAAGCATTAAATATGAATCAGAAATTAATGGATGAACTGGGCGCAAACGCCACGCCAGCGATTTATTACATGAGCGACGCTAATGAATTGCAGCAGGTGGTCGGTTTACCTGACGCCGAAAAATTGGCGGTGATGATGGGCGAAGTGAGTAAGAAAAACTAAAAGCATCTTTAAATAATTGTCATGGCAGCCCTAAAAATGGCTGCTATTTTATTTGCCCCGTCTATTATTTGATTTAATATCATAATCATGACCTATTTAGGTGACGGGGTTAATGATGGCAAATCTCCAGGATCTGAAAAAATTCGATCTTAATCTGCTGGTTATTTTCGAATGCGTTTATTTGCATCGCAGTGTCAGTAAAGCGGCGGAAGCGCTGTTCCTGACGCCATCCGCCATTAGCCAGTCGATCCAGCGTCTGCGCAACCAACTGAATGATCCGCTGTTTCTGCGCGAAGGAAAAGGCATCACCCCCACCACCGTCGCCGATAATCTGCATATCTATCTTGAGGATAATCTGCAACAGCTTGAGCAGACGATCCGCGTGGTACAGGGTGCGCCCCAGCGCAAAAATTTTATTATTTACTGCTCAACCTTTATGGGTTTTGAATTTTTATCGCCACTGGCGGAAAACTTTTGCCGCCAGTTAGGGTATGAACTGATTCACTACGATATGGCCGTCGCCCCCAATTCAGCAGAGGATTTGCTGACCTATCGCAAAGCGGATTTAATTATCGGCAATACGCCGGTGATAAATCATTCTGTCATCTGCACGCCGTTTATGAATGTCAAACCCGTGCTGGTGTGCAGTAAAGATCATCCGCGCATCGGCGACAGTGCGAAGCTGGATGAATTGCAGAAAGAGAAATTCGCCAGGGTGACGGGGATTGAAGAAGGTCTGCGTCAATATCAGGTCAAATCGTCAGAAGTTTTTCCCGAACGTGAAGTGGTGTTCCAGAGCGACTCGCCGATTACCGTGATGTCTGCGGTGGGGCAAAGCGAGTTGCTGGGTATTATCGGCGAACGGGGCTATGCGCGGTTTAACGAAGTGTTCAACCTCAAGCGCGTCGATACCCAGATGGCGTTACCGACGCTGGAATTTTATTTGATGTACAACCGTTTTGCGCTGCAAAGCAGCGCATTCAAACTGCTACTGGAAAATATCAACCAGCGGCTCGCCACGCTGGTTTAAGGCGTCATTATAACGCCACTAACCGCGCCGCCGCCGCGTCCAGGGTGGCGTCCTGTTTCGCAAAGCACAGCCGGATGAGTTTATGAGGGAACGGCGCGGCGCAAAACACCGACAGCGGGATTGCGGCGACGCCCACTTCTTTGGTCAGCCACTGGCAAAAGCTCACGTCATCCCTGTCGCTGATTGCGCGGTAATCCGCCAGTAAAAAATAGGTGCCGTCACTGGGCAGCAACGTAAAGCGGCTGCCTGAAAGCGCATCCATAAACCGATCGCGTTTGGCGCGGTAAAATTCCGGCAAATCCTGATAATGCGCGGGTTGCTCCCGCAGCATATCCGCTAACGCCAGCTGTGCCGGGGTATTCACCGAGAAGGTTAAATACTGGTGCACTTTGCGCAGTTCTGCGCTGATAGCAGCAGGCGCGACGCAGTACCCCACTTTCCAGCCAGTCATATGATAGGTTTTGCCGAACGACGATACCGCCACCGCCCGCTCGCGTAGCGGCGGATGAGCCAACACGCTGGCGTGGCCCTCAGCGGCAAAACAAATATGCTCGTAGACTTCATCGCTAATCACATAAATTTCCCGATCGGCAATCGCCTGCCACAGCGCGTCAAAATCGCTTTTCTGCCAGACCGTGGCGGTGGGGTTGTGTGGCGTATTCAGGATAACCAGCCGAGTACGCGGCGACAGCGCATCGGCAAACTGCTGCCAGTCGACGTTAAAATGCGGCGGCTGGAGCGCCAGCCGCGTTAGCTCGCCGCCGCTTAAGGTCACGGCAGGGGCGTAGCTGTCGTAGCTTGGGTCAAAGCAGATCACTTCATCGCCGGGGCGCACCAGCGCGGTAATGGCGGCGTACAGCGCTTCGGTCGCGCCCGCCGTAACGGTAATCTCGCTGTTGGCGTCAGGGCGATGACCGTAAAGCGCGGCGGTTTTATCGGCAATGGCCTCACGCAGCGGCTGCGCCCCCGTCATCGGAGCATATTGGTTCGCTCCGGCGGCGACGTGAAACGCCAGCCGTTGCTGCAAAAAACGCGGCCCGTCGAAATCCGGAAAACCCTGGGAGAGATTAATCGCCTGGTGCTGCTGCGCCAGCGCGCTCATCTGGGTGAAGATAGTGGTACCGAGTGAAGGAAGTTTGCTCTGAGGAATCAACGGATTATTGCTCATCATACTGCGCTCTGCGGGAAAAATATCACTCCACTATAGCATGACGCTTCCCTTTGGCAATCAAGACGCTTAGATGGCTAAATGCGCTTCCCTGCGCCTTGTCAATCGTCAGCCCATTACCATAGTGCTTAAGCGGCTGGTGCAGCAGCGCCGCCCGTCGGTATCGTAAATAACGATCTCCCAGCACTGGCTTTGTCGGCCGGGATGGATGGCCCGGCAGACGCCGCGCACTTTGCCCTCAAATACAGGCCGATGATGGGTGGCGTTCAACTCGGTGCCCACCACGCTCTGGCCCTCTTTGGTGGTCAGAAAACCGGCCATTGAACCGAGGGTTTCCGCCAGCGCCGCCGACGCGCCGCCGTGCAGCAGGCCAAACGGCTGAAGCGTGCGGCTATCCACCGGCATTTCCGCCGCCAGGGTATCCACGCCAATTTCGGTAAACACAATGCCCAGGTGGGCCACCAGCGTGCCCTTGCCCATCGCGTTCAGTTCATCAAGTGTAATTTCGCGTTTCCAGATCATTCAGGCTCCCAGCGTCGACCCGCCATCGATCACAATATCCTGGAGCGTGATGTGGCTGGCCTGATCGGACGCAAGAAACAAAATGGTGCTGGCGATTTCCTGCGGCCTGGCGATTTTGCCCAGCGGAATCCCGAGCTTAAACTGTTCGGCGAACCCGGCGATGCGCCGCTGTTCGGCATCATCCGTGGTCCACAGGGTGCGCTGCATATCGGTATCGGTAGAGCCTGGCGACACCAGGTTAACCCGCACGCCGAACGGGGCCAGCTCCAGCCCGACGGTGAGCGTCAGGCTTTTCAGCGCGGCCTTGGACGCGCCGTATGCCGACATGCCAATGCGCGGGGTATGCGCCGCGTCGGATGCCACGGTGACAATCGCCCCCCTGTTTTGCTTACGGAAAACGGGCATGAGCTGCTGATACAGGTTAAATGCGCCGCCCACGTTGACCGCAAAAGTCTGCTGCCAGTCGGCCTGCGACAGCGCATCGGTCGGCCCCATACGCAAAATCCCCGCCGCGTTGACCAGCACATCAAGGCGCGGCTGCGATGCCAGTAACCGCTCACAAACCTCAGCCACCTGCCCGGCGTCGGCGATATCCAGTTGCTCAGTCGCGAACGGGTAATCGCCGTTAAACACCAGATCAAAGCCGATAACCGTCGCGCCCTGTTGATGAAATGCCCGCGCAGCGGCATAACCGATGCCCTTCCCGGCACCGGTCACCCAAACCGTTTTTCCGTCAAACATCCCGGCCATCAGCGCGCGTCCCTGGACAGCAGCGCCCACCACGCGTCGAGAGTGGGTTTCTTCGCCAGCATCACGAAATCGATGTCCGGGTAAACCTGCCGCCAGCGCGAGGCCAGCGCCATCATGCGCACCGAATCCAGACCGTAGTCGATCAGGTTTTCGTCATCCTCCGGCTCGTCGGATTCATCCAGCAGCGACAGCACCAGCGCACGCAGTTGCGCTTTGCTTTGCGGCGTCGGCAGCAAATCGGCAGCCATCACTACGCGTCCGGCGCGGCCCGCCACGTATTTCAGCGCCATCAGGTGCTCTTCGCGGCTGAAATCCGCCAGCGCGTCGGCCACCATAAACGGCTGGATATCACGCATAAACGCGTCGGTGGCGGTGGTCATACAGCCGATGTGGGCGTATACGCCGCAAATCAGCAACTGATCGCGGCCAGACTCTTTCAGCGCCTGCTCCAGCGGCGAGCGGTGAAACGCGCTGTAGCGCCACTTTACCAGCACCGTGTCGTCGCTGTCGGGGGCCAGTTCCGCCACCACACGCTGCTGTTCCGGGTAATGATTCAGCCCCGGTCCCCACATATCGTTCAACAGTGCGCGGTCTTCCGGGCTCTGGTTTTCCGGCTGCGCGGTGTAATAGATCGGAATACCCTGCTGTTTGCAGTAGCGGCGCAGGGCGGCGATGTTAGCGATCACCTCGGCCATCATCGGGCAGTTCTCGCCCCAGAAATTGACGAAATAATCCTGCATATCGTGGATTAACAGCGCGGCGCGCGCCGGTTCAAAGGCCCACTGCACTTTATTGTCTGGGATATCTGCCGCGCCCGGCAGGCTGTACGCGTTAAGTTTTGGGATCGCCACGGTATTCTCCTTCATGATGCCGACTGGCGGTCAGCCAGCCGTTGACGCAACTGTTTTTTATCGACTTTGCCCACCGGCGTGAGCGGCAGTTCAGCCACGCTCTCCACCCGGTCCGGCAGTTTGAAATCGGCGACGCCAAGCTCGCGCAGGTAGCGGCGGATCTCCACCGCTTTTACCGCCCGGCGCGTCACCAGAAATGCGCAGCTTTTCTCGCCCATCAGGCTGTCTTCCATCGACACCAGCGCCGCCTGGATAATCGCCTCATGGCGCAGCAACAGGTTTTCGATCTCTTCGGCGGCGATCTTCTCACCGCCCCGGTTAATCTGATCTTTCTCGCGGCCCTGCACGGTGATATAGCCGTCCTCGTCGATGACGATCAGATCGCCGGAGCAGTAAAAACCGTCGGCATCGAAGGCCTGGGCGTTGTGCTCCGGGCTCTGGTAATAGCCCCGGAAGGTGTAAGGGCCGCGCGTCATCAACCGCCCAACCTGCCCGGCAGGCAGCGGGTCGCCGTTTTCATCGGCTACCCAGACTTCGTCGTCCGGGCACATCGGGCAGCCCTGGGTGTTGAAGATGCGCTGCTCGCTGTCATCAAGGCGAGTGTAGTTCACCAGCCCTTCCGCCATGCCAAAGACCTGCTGCAACTGGCAGCCAATATCGGCGGGAATGCGCGCCGCCAGCGAATTCGACAGCCGCGCGCCGCCGACCTGCAATAGCTTGAGCGAAGCCAGCTGTGCGCGATCTTCGCCATCCATCAGCGCCTGCAACCACAGGCTGACCGTCGGGGGCACCAGCGCGGTGACGTTGATGTGATGGTGGGCGATCAGCGGGAAGCAGTGGCTGGCGCTGGGATCGTTAGCCAGCACCACGGTGCCGCCCGCCAGATAAACCCCCAGCGCGCCCGGCGAACTCATCGGGTAGTTGTGGGCCGCTGGCAAGGCGCACAGATAGCGGGTAGTGGCATCGAAACGGCAGATTTCGTTGCTGCGGCGGATGCTGTAGTAGTAATCGTTATGGGTGCGCGGGATCAGCTTCGGCGTGCCGGTACTGCCGCCGGAGAGCTGGAAAAAGGCCACTTCATCCGCTGGTGTCGGGGTGGCGATAAAAGTGTCAGCCGGTTCGTCGAGTAACCGCGCCAGGCTTAATGCGCCTTCATCGCGGTTGAGTAAAACGTGGCGGATTGCCGGAGAAACGTCGCGCAACTGGGCCAGGTAATCATCGCTGGCGAATAACCCGTGGGCGCGATCGGCAATCAGCAATACCGGTTTAATCTGCTGCGCATAGGCTTCCAGTTCGGTGCGCTGATGGCTGAACAGCGCGTTCACCGGCGCGACGCCGATTTTCAGCAGGGCAAAAAAGACGATGTAAAATTCAGCCACGTTGCCCAACTGCACCAGCGCGGTTTCGCCACGGCGTAAACCGCGCCGCGACAGCGCCGCCGCCAGGCGGTCAGACGCCTGGTCAAGCTCGCGGTAAGTGAATACGCGCTCGCCATCAATCAGCGCCACCGCGTCGTTGTTGGCGTGGCGCTCCAAAATGTCGCTCAGCGGCAAGTCGAGCCAGTAGCCCTTCGCGCGATAGCGGGCGGCAAACTCATCCGGCCAACGGGTGTAAGGAATAATCATGACGCGCTCCTGTCGTTCAGGCCAAATACGTTGAGCATGGTGGAGAGCTTGACGCCCGTTTCATGCCATTCCGATTCCGCCACCGACGCCGGGACAATCCCCGCACCGGCGAAACAGCGGATCTGCTTGTCGTTTAACTGCGCGCAGCGGATCGCCACCGCCCACTCGCCGTTACCCTGGTCATCGCACCAGCCGACGATCCCGCCAAACAGCTCGCGGTCGAACGGCTCGAGTTCAGCGATCAGTTGCCGGGCGACGGTATGCGGAAAGCCGCTCAACGCAGGCGTCGGGTGCAGCAGACAGGCTAGCGACAGCGCGTTTTCCTGCTCTGAGCAGGTTTCGCCGGTAATGGCGGTAGCCAGATGCCACAGCGTCGGGGTGGTGATGAGTTCAGGGGTTTCCGGCACCCGCAGGCGCTGGCTGCGGCCAGTGAGGATCTGGCGCATCGCCTGAGTAACCAACTGGTGTTCGTGGCGATCTTTGGTGGAATTCAGCAGGCGATCGCCCGCCAGTTTATCTTCTGTCCCATTGGGATGACGGCGCGCCGAACCGGCCAGCGGCAGCGAGCAAAAGTGGTTTTGCTGTTTACGCAGCAGCAGTTCCGGGCTGGCACCGATCAGCGCGCTACCGTCCGCCAGCGGAACGTGGAAGTTATAGCTGGCGGGATTGAGCGCCACCAGCCGGTTCAACAGTTGATTGCGATCCAGCGCGTCGTTGGTGGTGATATCAATCAGGCGCGACAGCACCACTTTGCTGACGTCCGGCGTGGCGGTCAGCGCGGCGGCGCGCTCTACCATCGCCAGGAACTGCGGTTTCTCCGGGATTGCCTGCTGCGCCATCAGCTGTAGCTGCGGCGGCGCGGCGGCGCGCGCGCTGGCGAGCATCGCGCTGTGGGAAAACGCCTGATAATCGCGCGGTACAAACAGCGCCGAGGGTTTACGGGTATCGAACGGGATTGCGCCGACCACAATCGGCTGCGAACAGCCCCTCTCACGGGCAGCGGCGAACGTCGCACGAAGTTGCTGCTGGAACTCGCCGTTAAGATCTTCGCCGTCTGCGGCGGGGGTGGTCAGCCGGGTCAGACAGCCGGATGTCACCAGATTGCGATGCGGCGACATTAAGAAAAAGCTGTCAGATGAAAGGGTGACAGCGTGCTGTTGGAATTCCTCTGCCAAAGACGCCTCCATACGCTCCTCCATAAAATGATAAGGTGTTTAATAATTATTATCATTTGCATTTGGTGGCGTAACCTAAGGGCAAAGCGCCCGATTGTCAATGCAGTGCGAGCGATTTCGGGCACAAAGCAACCGGCAATTGTTGTGAACAGTTCTTGCAACCGGGGCGGTCAATGTTGAAAATGAGAAGCATTACTAACCCTTACCGTGGGACTTTACGCCGTGAAATTACGCTTCGCTTTTGGGCTGCTGCTCTCCCTGCTCGTTTTCGGATTTTCCTCGCTCACCCAGGCCGCCGACTGGCCGCGCCAAATCCAGGACAGCCGGGGCACTCATACCCTGGACCAGATGCCGCAGCGCATTGTTTCCACCAGCGTCACGTTGACCGGTTCACTGCTGGCGATTGATGCGCCGGTGGTCGCCAGTGGTGCGACCTCGCCGGGCAACCGGGTGGCGGATGCGCAGGGCTTCTTGAAACAGTGGGGTGAAGTAGCGAAGCAGCGTAACGTGCAGCGGCTGTATATCGGCGAAGCCAATGCCGAAGCCGTGGCGGCCCAGATGCCGGACCTGATTTTGATCAGCGCCACCGGCGGCGATTCGGCGCTACCGCTTTACGATCAGCTCTCCGCCATCGCCCCCACGTTAATCATCAACTACGACGATAAAAGCTGGCAGCAGCTGTTAACTCAGCTCGGTGAAATCACCGGGCATGAAAAACAGGCCGCCGAGCGCATCGCCAGTTTCGATAAGCAGTTAGCCGAGGTGAAAGCGCAGATCGCCCTGCCGCCGCAGCCGGTAAGCGCGCTGGTGTATAACCCGGCGGCACACGGCGCGAATCTCTGGACGCCGGAATCGGCGCAGGGGAAATTGTTACAGCAGCTCGGTTTTACCCAGGCCGCCCTGCCCGCTAATCTGCAAACCAGCCAGTCGCAGGGCAAACGCCATGACATTATTCAGCTCGGCGGTGAGGATCTGGCGGCGGGTTTGAATGGCGAGACGCTGTTTTTGTTCGCCGGGGATGAGCGGGACGCCAAAGCGCTGGCGGATAATCCGCTGTTAAAACATCTGCCAGCGGTACAGCAGCATCGCGTTTACCCGCTGGGCACCGAAACTTTTCGTCTCGATTACTACAGCGCCAGCCAGCTCCTGATCCGGCTGACGCAGTTGTTTAAATCATGATGAGTGCGCCGCTTCCGGCGCGGGTTGACGGAAGCGGCGCAGTTCGTTGAGCAGTAGCGCCAGCAACACCCCCATCACCGCCAGCCCCAGACCGCTGACGCTCGCCGACGCGGCAGGCGTCAACAGCGTGCCAATTGCCCCCAGCAGCGCCGCGCCGATGGCATCCCCGGTCACGTTCTGCGCCGTCCACAGGCCGTTGATCCGCCCCAGCATGTCGTCCGGCGTCTGGGTTTGGATCAGGGTGTACTGCAACAGCGAGCTAATGGCGCTGAGATAGCCGAACAGCGCCAGGCACACCACTGCCAGCCCCCAGAACGGCATCACGCCGAATGCGCCCACCGCCAGGAAGGCCGCGACTGTGGTCGCCAGCATCACTCTGCCGGGCATCGCTGTATGCGCGATACGTCCGCTGGTCAGCGCGCCCAGCGCCGCGCCGAGCGGTACGGCGGCATATAAAAAACCAATCTGGCTGGCGGACATCTGCCAGTGGTTCGCCAGCGCCGGATACAGCACCCGCACCGCGCTGGCCATCGTCAATAACGCGCCCACCAGCGCCACGCCGCCGATCAGTGGGTTTCCCAGCAGAAACCGAAACGCCTGCATCAGCGCGCGCAGCGGGTGTTCGCGCTGCATCTGCGGGGCGGGCATACGCGGCAGGCTGAACAGCGGGATCAGCGTGATAAACGTCCCCATTGCCGCCAGACCAAAGTTCCACGCCACGCCGCCGCTCGCCAGCAGCAGCCCGCCGAGCATCGGGGCGATCACCGACCCGAGACGCACCGTCAGCATGGTGATCGCGCCCGCCTGCATCACGTTCTCGCGCCCCACCAGGCCCGGCGTGGCGGCCAGCAGCGCCGTGACGCCAATCGCACCGAAAAAGCCGTCCCACAATCCCAGCAGATAAATCGCCACCAAAGAGGGTTCCGGCAGCAGGGCGTTAATAAACAGCCCGATAAACCCCAGGCCGCAGGTAGAACGGGCTATCAGGATCAGTTGCTTGCGCTCGTGGCGGTCCGCCAGCACGCCGCCAGAAACCAGCCCGATAAACATCGCCCCGCCGGTCAGGGTAACCGCCAGCCCCACCAGCCACGGCGAACCGGTCATGGTTTGGATCTGCACCGGCACGGCCACGCCCAGTAGCCCCAGAGAAACAATGGAAATAAAGCGCGCCAGAAACACCGCCCGGAATGCCGGGTTGGTTTTGAGCAGGGAAAGATTTAGCAACAGCGAATGTTGGTTCATTACATGGCCTTAGAGCGGAATTTTTTCTTACCGAATAACGGGGGCGTCATGCTAACATAGCCCCAATAAGAGTGATAATAACTATCATTACCAATTGTGGAATATTTGTGATGTCGCTTTTCCGGTTACCAGGGCGCACGGCTGCGCTGTTGGGCCTTATCATTTTGCTGCTGCTGATGTCAGCGTTAAGCCTGTCGATTGGCGCAAAGCCGATTGAATTCTCCGTTGTGCTGGACGCGCTAAGCGGCCAGTGTCAAAGCCCCGACTGCACCATTGTGCGCGATGTGCGCCTGCCCCGCACCCTGGCGGGTTTGCTGGCGGGCTGCGCGCTGGGCGTGTCGGGCGCGCTGATGCAAACGCTGACCCGCAACCCCCTCGCCGACCCC
>NZ_DAMBQK010000034.1:0-41543 GCF_032062175.1 Atlantibacter sp. | reverse complement strand
CAAAACTCTATGCCCGTCCTTTTTTACCCGCACATTACTGGGGATTCCCCAGTGCCGAGGCAGGGTTTTTTTATGGCAGCGTAATTACGCTTTTTTCGCTTCAGCCGCTGCTTTCACGATCACCGCGAAAGCATCCGCTTTCAGGGATGCGCCGCCAACCAGCGCGCCGTCGATATCCGGCTGGGTGAACAGTTCTGCTGCGTTCGCCGCGTTAACGGAACCGCCGTACTGAATGATCACTTGATTAGCGATGTCAGCGTCAACTTTCGCGATATGGTCACGGATGAATTTGTGAACCGCCTGAGCCTGCGCCGGGGTAGCCGATTTGCCGGTACCGATAGCCCATACTGGCTCGTAAGCGATAACCACGCCTTCGAACGCGCTCGCGCCCTGGGTTTTCAGCACCGCGTCGATTTGACGTGCGCAAACTTCTTCAGTTTTGCCCGCTTCGTTTTCCGCTTCGGTCTCACCGATGCACAGAACCGGGATCAGACCCTGCTCTTTCAGGACAGCGAATTTTTTAGCGATGAACTCGTCGGATTCAGCGTGATAAGTACGACGCTCGGAATGACCGATGATGATGTATTTCGCACCGATATCTTTCAGCATTTCGGCAGAGGTTTCGCCGGTAAATGCGCCAGACAGGTTAACGTCAACGTTTTGCGCGCCGAGGGCGATATGGCTGCCGGATACGGCATGTTTAGCCTGATCCAGGTAGATTGCCGGCGGGGCAATCGCCACACCGCAGCCGTCCACGCCAGAAAGCTCTTTACGCAGGTTGGCGATCAGCTCGTTTACCATATGGCGGCTGCCGTTCAGTTTCCAGTTACCCATCACTAAAGGATGTCGCATTTCAATTCTCCACGCGGTCAAGCGAATTAAGGAAGATTGCTGCCATTCCGGCAGCGCGGTCTGTCAAACAGTATAGAGATTCACGTCTGGAATGGCTTTGCTTTTTGTCATTTATTGTTTCCTTCCAGGTTATCAGATAGCGCCAGCTTAATCGGTTCAATGGCGAAGGTTAGCCCCTTTTCGCCGTTATCTGCGACCACATAACGGATAGCACCTTCCGTTTGCTGGTAGTAGCGTTTGTTTTTCGCGGAGGTCAGCAACGTAGTCATCCTTTTCTGGCTTTGGGCTTTGCTGAACGGCACGAAAACGCGCATCACCGCCGCCATGTATTCCAGCGCTTTGGCTTTCGCGGCTTTTTGTTCCGGCCCCTGAATCGGCAGCCAGGTGATTTGCATCGATTTAATCTTCAGCGTGCCGCGCTCCAGGGCGCTGGAAGCATACAGATTCTCGTTAATCTTGGTGGCGGCGCGGGTAATCGCGTCTTTATCCTGACTTGAGGTAATGGCGCGGAACTCGCTGAGCGCCAGCGGGGCACTATCCTGATTAAATCTTTCGCGGAACTGGGAAATCGTCAGGTCAAAAGAGGGTGCGCCAGGCAGCAGATAGGGCGCTTTTCCCGGCTGATCCGCGTCGTCGTTTTCCGGCGCGGCAAGGCCTGCCGCCAGCGGCAAGCAGAGTAATAAGATAGCGAACAGTGACTTTATCAAACCTGGCTCCCGATAACTGGTTACAGCGATTAAAACGATAACGAGGCGGCTTGTCAAAATTGACCGGGTTCAGGGTAAACTACGCCACATGATGATGATAAGGATAATTTATGACCCTACAGCAATGGCTGTTCTCATTTAAGGGGCGCATTGGGCGTCGCGATTTCTGGATTTGGATTGGTTTGTGGCTGGTGGCAATGGCGTTGCTGTTTATCCTGGTCGCCAACGGCATCCTTGACGCGCAAACGGGGGCATTTGTGCTGGTCTGCCTGCTGTGGCCGACATCCGCCGTGGTGGTGAAACGCCTGCACGATCGTGGGAAATCTGGCCTGTGGGCACTGTTTATGATTCTGGCGTGGATGCTGCTGGCCGGGAACTGGGCGGTGCTGGGCGGCATGTGGCAGTGGGTGGTCGGGCGCTTTGTTCCCACGCTGATTATGGTGATGCTGCTGCTCGACCTGGGGGCGTTTATCGGCACCCCCGGCGAGAATAAATACGGTAAAGACACGCTGGATGTGAAATATCGTTGATTTACCAGTAATGCTCCGCCGTCATATGGCCCGGACGGCGGCGCAGGTGTTTGGTCATTTGCCGGGTCTCTTTCAGCAACTGCTGGGTATCCCGCACCATCTGCGGGTTGCCGCACAGCATCACATGGCTGTTTTCGGGCAGCATCGTCAGGCCCACCGCGTTTTCCAGCTCGCCATTGTCAATCAGCGCCGGAACGCGCCCGGTAAGCGAGCCTGGAACGGTTTCACGGCTGACCACGGTCTGGATCCGCAGTTTCCCTTCGTAACGCTGCTCAAGCGCCTGCATCAGCGGCAGATAGCTTAAATCGGCGGCATAACGCGCAGCGTGTACCAGCACGATGTGTTTAAAGCGCTCGAGATCTTTGCCGTACTGGAGAATCGACAGATAGGGGCCAATGGCGGTGCCGGTCGCCAGCATCCACAGCGTGTCGCAGTCTGGCACTTCTTCCAGCACGAAAAAGCCCGCTGCGTCGCTGACGATATTGATTTCATCGCCAGGCTGCATGACATGAAGACGCGGGCTGAGTTTGCCTTCCGGCACGTTGACCAGATAAAACTCCAGCGCCGGATTATCAGGCGCGTTGACGTAAGAGTAAGCGCGCTGCACCCGTTCGCCGTCGATTTCCAGCCCCAGCTTGGCGAACTGCCCGGCCGTAAACGGGGCGACCGGCGCGTCGATGGTGAGACTAAACAGTGCGTCAGTCCAGTGCTGAACCTGTGTGACTTTGCCTTTTACCCATTCCGCCATAATTTACTCCACCGATGAATACCCTTTTATCTTGCTGAGGTGAGCCGCAGATTTCCAGCCCTGGCGGGCCGGAAAGCTCATTCAGACAAACGATTACAGTATATGCGTCTGAACGTTGGCGTCTTTGCGATCGAGATAATGAATGGATTTAATCCGCCGAATGGTGCGCGATTTACCGCGGATCAGCAGGGTTTCCGTGGTGGCGATATTCCCTTTGCGGCTGATACCATCCAGCAAATCGCCTTTGGTGATGCCGGTCGCCGAGAAAATCACATTATCGCTACGCGCCATATCGTCGAGGCGCAACACGCTGTTGGCTTCAATGCCCATCGCCTTACAGCGCTCAAGCTCCTGCTCGCCGATACGGCGGTTCTCTTCGCTGTCGCCTTTCACCTGATGGCGAGCCAGCAGGCGGCCATGCATATCGCCGTCCAGCGCGCGGATCACCGCAGCGGAGACTACGCCTTCCGGCGCGCCGCCAATGCCGTACAGCACGTCTACTTCACTGTCGGGCATGCAGGTTAAAATCGAGGCCGCCACATCGCCGTCAGGAATGGCGAAAACGCGCACGCCAAGCTGCTGCATCTCTGCAATGGTGTCATCGTGGCGCGGTTTCGCCAGAATGGTGACGGTTAGCTCGCTCAGCGGCTTATTCAGCGCCTGGGCGATGTTTTGCAGGTTAATGGCGAGTGGCAGATTGAGGTCGATAACACCTTTCGCGCCCGGCCCGACAATCAGCTTTTCCATGTACATATCAGGCGCGTTCAGGAACGTGCCTTTATCGCCCACCGCCAGCACCGCCAGCGCATTGGCCTGGCCCATCGCCGTCATGCGCGTGCCTTCAATCGGATCAACCGCAATGTCTACCGCATCGCCCTGGCCGGTACCGACGCGCTCGCCGATATACAGCATCGGCGCTTCGTCGATTTCCCCTTCGCCGATAACAATTTGCCCGTCGATATTGACCTGGTTAAGCATAATGCGCATGGCGTGGACCGCCGCGCCGTCAGCGGTATTTTTATCTCCACGGCCCAACCATTTGTAACCCGCCAGCGCGGCGGCTTCGGTTACGCGGGAAAATTCGATGGCAAGTTCTCGTCTCATAGCTCACTCATTCACAAAAGAAATTGTTGCGGAGTGTAGCACAGGGGGGATAAGGCTGAAATTTGTACGCGAAGGGGATAATAAAAGGGACGCCAGCGGCGTCCCTGAGAGGTTAATTAGTCGTGCTCTTCCCACGCCAGGGCGCGTTTAACGGCTTTTTTCCAGCCTGCGTAGCGGAAGTTACGCTCGGTGGTTTCGATGCCTGGACGGAATTCGCGTTCAATGACCGCTTTTTCCTGCAACTCATCCAGGTTCTGCCAGAAACCGACCGCCAGACCGGCGAGGTAAGCCGCGCCCAGCGCGGTGACTTCACGCACTTCCGGGCGCTCAACGCGGGTGCCCAGAATGTCGGACTGGAACTGCATCAGGAAGTTGTTGGCGACCGCGCCGCCGTCCACGCGCAGGGCGTGCAGACGAATGCCGGAGTCTGCCTGCATCGCTTCCAGCACGTCGCGGGTCTGGAAGGCGATGGATTCCAGGGTCGCGCGGATGATGTGGCAGGAATTGACCCCGCGCGTCAGGCCGAAGATCGCGCCACGGGCATATGGGTCCCAGTACGGTGCGCCGAGCCCGGTGAACGCCGGAACCACATAGACACCGTTGGTGTCTTTCACTTTATTGGCGAAGTATTCAGAGTCGAATGCGTCGTTGATCAGTTTCATCTCATCACGCAGCCACTGAATAGACGCACCCGCCATAAACACCGCGCCTTCCAGCGCGTAGTTCACTTCGCCGCTCGGGCCGCAGGCGATGGTGGTCAGCAGGCCGTTTTCCGATGCCACGGCTTTTTCGCCGGTGTTCATCAGCATAAAGCAGCCGGTGCCATAGGTGTTTTTCGCCATCCCTTCTTTCACGCATAACTGGCCGAACAGCGCCGCCTGCTGGTCGCCCGCGATACCGGCGATAGGAATACGGGTGCCGCCTTTACCGCCGATGTTGGTCTGGCCGTAGACTTCCGAGGATTTACGCACTTCCGGCAGCATGGCGCGTGGGATATCCAGCACTTCCAGCATCCGGTCGTCCCAGTCCAGGCTGTGAATGTTGAACAGCATAGTACGGGAGGCGTTGGTGTAATCGGTCACGTGAACACGTCCCTGGGTCATTTTCCAGATAAGCCAGGTATCCACGGTGCCGAACAGCAGTTCGCCACGGCGGGCACGCTCGCGGGAGCCTTCTACGTGATCCAGGATCCACTTCACTTTGGTGCCGGAGAAATACGGGTCCACTACCAGGCCGGTGTTTTTGCGGATGTACTCTTCCATGCCGTCGCGCTTGAGCTGTTCGCAAATCTCCGCAGTACGGCGGCACTGCCAGACAATGGCGTTATAAATCGGCTTACCGGTTTCACGCTCCCAGACAATGGCGGTTTCACGCTGGTTGGTGATACCGATGCCGGCGATTTCATCAGAGTTGATATCGGCTTTCGCCAACACTTCGACTAATACCGAGCTTTGGGTGGCCCAAATTTCCATCGGGTCATGTTCAACCCAGCCGGCTTTCGGGTAGATCTGCTGAAATTCACGCTGTGATACGCTCACGATATTCGCGCTGTGATCCATCACCACGGCACGGGAGCTGGTGGTGCCCTGGTCGAGCGCAACGATATATTTTTTCTCAGTCATGTTTCTTGTCCCTTCAGTCTTATTACAGCGTAGCTTTTTGTTGCGCGCTGGAGGTTGCCGATTCTTTTTCATCTTCCACAGCGCAGACATCGCAAGGTAAGTGGCGGCCAATCAGTTTACGATAACTGAAGGCACCCAATGCTGCACCTGCCACCGGGCCAAGCAGCGGCACCAGGAAGTAAGGAATATCTTTCGCGCCGGTAAAGGCGACGTTGCCCCAGCCCGCAAGCCAGGCGAAGGCTTTCGGTCCGATATCACGCGCCGGGTTCATCGCGAAGCCGGTCAACGGGCCCATGGACGCGCCGATAACGGCGATCAGCAGGCCAATCAACAACGGGCCGAGCGGGCCGCGCGGAATGCCGTTACCGTCATCCGTGAGCGCCAGGATCAGTCCCATCAGAATCGCCGTGATCACCATCTCGACGGCAAAGGCCTGGAAGAAATTGATGTGCGGGTTAGGGTAGGTTGAGAACACGCCTGCCAGATCGAGGCTTTCAACGCTGCCGCGCACCATATTGTGAGTCTGTTCGTAATCGTAAAAAAGATTGTAATAAAGCCCGTAAACCAATGCGGCGGCGCAAAAGGCGCCAGCAAATTGAGACACAATGTAAGGAACGACTTTACGTTTATCAAAGCAAGCAAATAACCACAGCGCAAGCGTGACGGCGGGATTGAGGTGCGCACCGGAAACGCCCGCGGTCAGGTAGATAGCCATGGCTACCCCTAACCCCCAAATCACGCTGATTTCCCACTGGCCGAAACTGGCACCCGCCACTTTTAACGCGGCGACGCAGCCCACACCAAAGAAAATCAACAACCCGGTACCGAGGAACTCGGCGATGCACTGGCCTTTTAAGGTTGATGTTTGACTCATAATCGGGTCCTGAAGGTAAAAGTGATGATTATTGTTATTTCGGGTGCGATATCACCCGTTATGTCCTGTAGACATGGTGTTAATTTATCGTTAACGAGCAAAAACGAGAAATATCGAAATTAAAATGTGTGTAGCTCGTCAATAAAACGCGCGTTTTCGCGCGAATTTTGCTGGGGGCGCGCACGGAATTTAAAACCGCCGTCAGGCGTCATTTGTTAACATTTGCCGGGGATTTTGTTGGAACGCATTCGGCATAGGCTGAAAAGTGTTGCATTTCGCAAACAGCATGGTGTGCTGCTGGACACTGGCGGCAACGCTCCATACAATCGGACTCATGTGGTGCGCACGTATTAATAAGGCGTCACCGGAGACGGTAGGGATAGCATTCTATCAACGCCTTGCAATTCTGGAGAGGTATGACGATGTCATTTGAAGTGTTTGAGAAACTGGAAGCAAAAGTACAGCAGGCTGTTGATACCATCACCCTGTTACAGATGGAAATCGAAGAACTGAAAGAAAAGAACAACAGCCTGGCGCAAGAAGTGCAACACGCGCAGGGCAGCCGTGAAGAGCTGGAGCGCGAAAACCACCAGTTGAAAGAGCAACAGCACGTGTGGCAGGAACGTCTGCAGGCACTGCTGGGCCGCATGGAAGAAGTGTAATTACTTCTCCCGCAAAAAAGGCACCGTTTCGGTGCCTTTTTTGTTGCTTCATCCCGCTTATGCTTTTTTCTTCTTGCCCATTCCTTTTCGTTTTTTATCCCGCTTCGCTAATCTCGCTATAGTCGTTTTCTGGCGGAATTGACGCGTAACTAAGGATAACAACAATGAAACTGGGGATGTCTTATGGCCGGATGGCCGCTACGGTACTACTGACCGGCCTGCTGCTGGCGGGTTGCGACCAACAAAGCGATAGCGCCAAACACATCAAAGTGGGCGTGATTAACGGTGCGGAACAGGATGTGGCGGAAGTCGCCAAAAAAGTCGCCAAAGATAAATATGACCTGGATGTCGAACTGGTGGGTTTCAGCGGTTCGCTGCTGCCAAACGATGCCACTAATCAGGGCGAACTGGATGCCAACGTGTTCCAGCACCGTCCGTTCCTCGAACAGGATAACAAGGCGCATAATTACAAGCTGGTGGCGGTAGGCAATACCTTTGTCTTCCCAATGGCCGGTTATTCCCGCCAGATTAAATCGGTTGATGAGCTAAAAGATGGCGCAACCGTCGCGATACCCAACGATCCGACCAACCTGGGCCGCGCGCTGCTGCTGCTGCAAAAAGAGCAGCTGATTACCCTGAAGCCGAATATCGGCTTGCTGCCGACGGCGCTGGATATTACCGATAACCCGCGTCACCTGAAAATCATGGAGCTGGAAGGCGCGCAACTGCCGCGTGTGCTGGACGACCCGAAAGTCGACGTGGCGATCATCAGCACCACCTACATTCAACAGCTGAATTTATCCCCGGTGCATGACAGCGTGTTTATCGAAGACAAAAACTCGCCGTACGTGAACATCATCGTGACGCGTGAAGACAATAAAGACGCGGAAAACGTGAAGAAATTTATTCAGTCGTATCAGTCGCCTGAAGTGGCGAAAGCGGCGGAAAAAATCTTTAATGGTGGGGCGGTGCCTGGCTGGTAAGCATAAACATTCAGGCCATCCGCTACGGGATGGCCTGAATGAGGATTATTCGATATCGAGCGGGTCTTCGGAAAGGATCATACCGGTGTTATCAGCATACAGGTGGTCACCGGAGAAGAAGGTCACACCGCCGAAATTGACGCGCACATCGCTTTCACCAATGCCTTCGCCGGACGCGCCAACTGGAATGGCGGCCAGGGCCTGAATGCCGAGGTCCAGCTCTTCCAGATCGTCCACCTGGCGCACTGCACCATAGATGACGATGCCTTCCCATTCATTCTGCACCGCCAGACGCGCCAGCTCGGCGTCAAGCAACGCGCGACGAACGGAACCGCCGCCGTCCACCAGTAAAATGCGTCCGCGGCCATTTTGCTCGAGTAGCTCGTACAGCAACCCGTTGTCCTCGAAACATTTCACGGTAATGATCTGTCCGCCAAAAGATGAGCGCCCGCCGAAGTTGGAGAACAGCGGCTCCACCACATTGACTTCTTCATGATAAATGTCACAAAGCTCAGAAGTATCGTATTTCATAGGCTTAAGGTTTCGTTGCTGCGAGAGTTTTCAGTATATCGCTTTCAGTCGATTGTTGGCAAAATCATCAATTGTTAATTGATATTTGTCAGTTAAAAATGGGCCTGACTCAAAATAACGCCTATTGCAAACAATAGGTTAGTGAGCAGCGCACCTTTTACCGTACGTTCCAGCATTGGGCGCATCGCGACCGGATCGCGTTCCCGCACCACATATTGCGCCTGTCTGACCAGCATCGGCGCTGCCAAAATAAACAGCCAGCCCCACGGGCTTTGCAGTGAAAACAGGTTAAACAGCGCCAGGCACACCAGCGTGCCGATCAGCAAAAATGCGTGATAGCGACGGGCGCGCTCTGGCCCAAGCCGTACTGCCAGGGTGTTTTTACCGTTAATTCGGTCGCTGTCGATATCGCGCAGGTTATTAATATTCAGCACGGCGGTCGCCAGCAGCCCACAAGCGGTGGCGGGCAGGAAAATCGCCGGGATCAGCGTATGCGCCTGCAAATACCAGGTGCCCATCACGCTCAGCCAGCCGAAGAAAATCAGTACCGAAATATCCCCAAGGCCGAGATATCCGTAAGGCCGGGTGCCGACCGTATAGGTAATGGCGGCGATAATTGACAGCAACCCCAGCAGCAAAAAGCCCAGGAAATCACTGAAGGTTCGGCAGGCCACCCACACCAGCGCGAAGCCGGACAGGCAAATCAGCATCACGGTGATGATTAACGCACGTTTCATTTGAGCCTGGGTAATCACGCCTTTTTGCATCCCGCGCAGCGGACCGATGCGGTCCGGCTTGTCGCTGCCTTTTACCGCATCGCCGTAGTCATTGGCGAGGTTGGACAGGATTTGCAGCAGGCCCGCCGTAAGTAGCGCAAGGAAAGCGACTACCGGATCGAAGACGCCCTGCCACCAGGCGAGCGCGCTACCGACCACAATGGAGGCGAACGCGAGGGGAAGAGTACGTGGGCGCAGGCTTTCCAGCCAGGCTTGCGTACGGCTCAGTGTTTGTGAGTCAGTCATAGTAATAAGCTAACCAATAAAAAATGGGGGCGAATTGCCCCCATCGTAAATGATGAAATTGCACTGAGCGCGATTATAACCACAACAACCGGTAAGTTGCAGAGGTGTCGCCGAACTCTGTTAAGCGAGGCGTACGACCTACCTCTTTTGGGTATATCCGCCAACCCTCAGGCAATTACAGAATGAAGCGACTCAAATCTTCATCTGCCACCAGTTCATCCAGGTGTTTACCAACGTATTCCGCATCGATGAGGATGGTCTGGCCGTTGAGATCGCTGGCGTCATAGGAGATTTCTTCCATCAGACGCTCCAGTACCGTATGCAGACGACGCGCGCCAATGTTTTCGGTGCTCTCGTTGACCTGCCACGCCGCCTGGGCGATCCGTTTGATGCCGTCGTCGGTGAAGTCGATATTCACCCCTTCGGTTGCCATCAGCGCTTTGTACTGCACGGTGACAGACGCGTTCGGTTCGGTCAGGATGCGTTCAAAGTCTTCTGCGGTCAGCGCCTGTAACTCAACGCGGATCGGCAGACGGCCCTGCAATTCCGGGATCAGGTCAGACGGGCTGGCCACCTGGAACGCGCCGGAAGCGATAAACAGGATATGGTCGGTTTTCACCATGCCGTGCTTGGTGGATACCGTACAGCCTTCTACCAGCGGCAGCAGGTCGCGCTGCACGCCTTCACGGGACACATCCGGGCCGGACACGTTGCCGCCGCGCTTACAGATTTTGTCGATCTCATCAATAAATACGATGCCGTGCTGTTCAACCGCGTCAATCGCGTCTTGCTTCAGTTCTTCCGGGTTTACCAGCTTGGCGGCTTCTTCTTCCACCAGCAGCTTCATCGCGTCTTTGATTTTCAGTTTACGCGGCTTTTGCTTTTGCCCGCCCAGATTCTGGAACATGGACTGGAGCTGGTTAGTCATCTCTTCCATGCCCGGAGGCGCCATGATTTCTACGCCCATCGGCGCAGCGGCGAGATTGATTTCAATCTCTTTATCATCCAGCTGGCCTTCGCGCAGTTTCTTACGGAATGCCTGACGCGCCGCTGAAGGCTCCTGCGCCTGTTCAGCCTGGCCCCAGTTGTTTTTAGCCGGTGGGATCAGCACGTCGAGAATGCGCTCTTCCGCCATCTCTTCGGCGCGATAGCGGTTCTTGTCGATGGATTGCATGCGCACCATCTTAATCGCCGCATCGGTCAGATCGCGGATGATCGAGTCCACTTCTTTACCGACATAGCCCACTTCGGTGAATTTCGTGGCTTCAACTTTGATAAACGGCGCATGGGCCAGTTTTGCCAGGCGACGGGCAATTTCGGTTTTACCGACGCCGGTTGGGCCGATCATCAGAATGTTTTTCGGTGTCACTTCATGACGCAGCTCTTCATCAAGCTGCATACGGCGCCAGCGGTTACGCAGCGCGATGGCAACAGAACGCTTCGCCGCGTCCTGGCCGATAATATGTTTGTCGAGTTCGCTGACAATTTCGCGTGGGGTCATTTCAGACATGGGAAATCCTTACGCTTTAGAGGAGAGTTCTTCGATGGTCAGGAAGTGGTTGGTGTAGATGCAAATATCACCTGCAATCCCCAGCGACTTCTCAACAATTTCACGGGCGTTCAGTTCGGTGTTTTCCAGCAGGGCGCGTGCCGCAGCCTGGGCATACGGGCCACCTGAACCAATCGCAATCAGGTCGTTTTCCGGCTGGATCACATCGCCGTTACCGGTGATGATCAGCGAGGCCGTTTCATCCGCCACCGCCAGCAGCGCTTCCAGACGGCGCAGCATCCGGTCGGTACGCCAGTCTTTGGCAAGCTCAACCGCCGCTTTCACCAGATGGCCCTGATGCATTTCCAGTTTGCGTTCGAAGAGTTCAAACAGCGTGAAGGCATCCGCTGTACCGCCCGCGAAACCCGCAATGACTTTATCGTTGTAAAGGCGACGCACTTTTTTAACGTTGCCTTTCATTACGGTGTTGCCCAATGTGGCCTGTCCATCGCCACCAATCACCACCTGTCCGTTGCGGCGTACGCTTACTATTGTTGTCACTGACAGACCCCTTTTCGATAGCTGAATACAGGCCCCGCGCCAGGCGCGGGGCAGAATGCAATTATAGATGGGGGGTGATTTAGGGGTTTCAACCCCCAGCGGCGAGACGAATGCAGTTAGTGTGACCGGCAAGCTTCAGGCGGGTGAGGGTGCCGTCGGCGTTTTCTTTGCCTTTCACCGGGCCGATCACCACGCGGTTCCAGCCGTTATTGGCGGTAATGCGTGAATCAAAGCCCTCAAACGCCAGCTGCGCACGCACGGTTTCCGCCTGCTCGGCGCCTTTAAATGAACCGCACTGTACCATCCAACGACGGTCATCTTTTTTCTCGGCGGCTGGTTTTTCTGGCGTGGTTTCACGTGTGACCGGCGCGGCCTGGGCGGTCGCCTTCGGCTGCGCCGGTTCGCGCTGGGCGGTATGCGGCGGCGTTTGCAGCAGATCCTGATAAGGCTGCTGGCTGGCGGTGATGCGGTTGGTTTGCTGCGCGGCAGGTTTCTGCGTTTGCGCGCTGCGTACGGGCTGCTCCTGAACCGTGGTCGTGCGCACCTGCTGGGGTTGCTGGTACGGTTGTTCGACGCGCGGCGGGGTACGCTGCTGCGCGACGGTGTTCTGTTGCTGCTGGAGCTGTTTCTGGCGCTGAAGCGTTTGCTGGCGCTGGGCAGGCGTTTGCTCGTTCCACGGCACTTCGTTCAGTTGCGTGGGCTGCTGGCGCATATCCGCCTGCATCTGTGCCAGTAGCTGACGCTGTTCGTTGGTCAGCTGATCCTGGTTCATGATTTCCCCACCGGCAGACGGCTCGGTTGGGGTACGCACGCCCGGCTGGCGGTTTTCCAGCTCTTTAATGTAGCGCCAGCGCTCTTCTGGTTTCGGCGGCAAGCCATTTCCCGTTACTTTGTGACCTGGGATGACCTCAACTTCTTCAGATTTATGATGGGTAATAAAGTACAGGCCACCGATAAAGGTCACCAGAACGGCGGCCGCGATAGCGACCATGGCCGGGGAAACAGCAGGCAGGTTACGTTGCTTTTTGCGGGTAGTCGGTTTCTTGCGCCGCGCGGGGCTCGGCTGTCCGCGGCGTACATAATCTCGTTGTGCCACTATCGTTTCGCTGTATTTATTCGTTTATCAGCCCGTCATGTTACTTAAGGGACGGGCTTTTGACCAGTGAGGTGAGTCCTAATCGAAACTATTTTGCCGCCTTGCGGGCACGCGTGGAGCCGCGAACGATAAGCTCGCAATCCAACAGGCGCGAACCGCTGCTCACGACCTGGCCCTGTAACTGATCGAGCAGCAGCAGCATGGCCTCGCGGCCAATCTCAAAACGCGGCTGGGAAATCGTGGTTAACGGCGGGTCGCAGAACTCCGCGAGCGCGATATTATCGAAGCCGACAATCGACAAATCCTCCGGCACTTTATAGCCGCGGCGCTTGGCCTGGGACAGTGCCCCCAGCGCCATCACATCGCTGTGGCAGAAGATTGCCGTGGGTGGATTGGGCAGGTTCAGCAGCTGATCCAGCGCCTGTGCGCCAGCATTAAACGTAAAATCGCCCCGGGCGATATAATGCGGATCGACCTGCATCCCACTGCGGCGCAACGCCTGAACATAACCCTGCAACCGGTAATGGCACAGCGGCATTTCCTCTGGCCCGGCGATGCAGGCAATCTGGTCATGGCCCAGTTCGTGCAGATAATTGACGGCATTAAAGGCGGCGGTCAGGTTATCGATATGCACCGTCGGCAGTTCCAGCTCCGGCGCGAATTCGTTAGCCATCACCATCGGCGGCAGGTTGCGCTGCTCTTCTTTACTGGCGTCGAACGGCAGGCGCGAGCCGAGCAGCAACATGCCGTCGATCTGCTTGGTGATGATCAGGTCAATAAAGGTTTTTTCTTGCTGATTCTGGTGCGCGCAGTCGCCAATCAGCACCAGATAACCCTGGTCGGCGGCGGTGATTTCAATACCGCGAATAATTTCGCTGAAAAACGGATCGCAGATATCCGGAACAATCACCAGAATGGTGCGTGACTCATTACGTTTTAAATTGCGGTTCAGAGAGCCTGGCAAATAACCCACGTCTATAGCAGCTTGCTCTACCTTGTTACGGGTAGCCTGAGAGACTTTCTCAGGATTCATTAATGCACGAGATACCGTGGCGGTTGAGACATTTGCCCGCTCGGCAACATCTTTCATGGTTGCGGCAACAACCTGTTTCTTCGGGTTCAACTTCTTCTCCTCGCAAACTATCGCGGGCGCAGCCACGTCCTGTGGTCTGGCTTGACCGATCATTCTTATCAGATATTTACACCGTGCGGTTACAAATATTGCATAAGAAATGTGATCAATATTTTATTTTTCGATCTCTGCCGCATTGTGCTGAAGATTTAGCTTTCTATGGGATCGACATCCAGCGTCCATTTGACTTTGCGCGCCTCAGGAAGCGTGTTTACCAGCGCCAGGCTCTGGCTAAGGATATGTTGCAGCTTCAGGCGGGAAGGGTGCTGCAACAGGATTTGCCAACGAAAGCGCCCGCCGCGCTTCGGCTGTAACGCCGGGACCGGGCCGAGTATCCACAGTTTGTCATCCGCCAGCGGGTTGGCCTGCAAAAGATTACGCAACTGCTGTAAAAACAGCGGGGCCTGCTGGTTGTTATGGTCCTCGGCGCGGATCATCACGTGGCTGCTGTAAGGCGGAAGCCAGACCTGGCTGCGGGTGCGCAGCGCCTCTTCGGCGAAGGCGTCGTAGCCCTGGCTGAGCAGCGTTTGCAGCAGCGGGTGTTCCGGGTGATGGGTTTGCAGGATCACTTCGCCCTGTTTACCCGCACGCCCGGCGCGTCCGGCAACCTGGGTATACAACTGGGCGAAACGCTCCGGGGAACGGAAATCTGCCGAGAACAGCGCGCCGTCCACGTCCAACAGCGCCACCAGCGTCACGTCGGGAAAGTGATGGCCTTTGGCCAGCATTTGGGTGCCGATCAGAATACGCGCGCCGCCGCGATGCACGTCCGCCAGATGCTGCTCCAGCGCGCCTTTGCGGCTGGTGGTGTCGCGGTCGATACGCGACAGCGGCACGCCGGGGAACAGCGGGCTTAACGCCTGCTCCAGTTGCTCGGTTCCCAGGCCGACCGGCACCGTGTGCGTGGAGCCGCACTGCGGGCACTGGCGCGGCACCGGGCGCTGGCTGTCGCAGTGGTGGCAGCGCAACTGATGCTGCGCCTGATGCAACGTGTAGTAATGGTCGCAGCGCGGGCATTCGGCGATCCATCCACAATCGTGGCAGAGCAGCGCCGGGGCGAAACCACGCCGGTTAAGAAATAAAATGACCTGGTTATCGGCCTGAAGATGCTGGCGCATCCGGGCGATCAGCGCCGGCGCAAGGCCCGCCTGCACCGGCTGGCCTTTTAAATCCACCAGGTGCTGCATTGCCGGGCGCGCATTGCCCGCGCGGCGGGTGAGTTTAAGTTCGCGGTATTTCTTTACCCGAACGTTATGCAAGGTTTCCAGCGCCGGGGTTGCTGAGCCGAGGATAATCGGGATCTGCTCGCGGTGGGCGCGATACACCGCCAGGTCGCGGGCATGGTAGCGCCAGCCTTCCTGCTGTTTATAGGAACTGTCATGCTCCTCATCAATCACAATCACGCCCAACTGTTTAAATGGCGTAAACAGCGCCGAGCGGGTGCCGATGACAATCGCCGCCTCGCCGCTTTTCGCTTTCAGCCAGGCCGCCAGCCGCTCGCTGTCATTCAGGGCCGAGTGCAGCACTTCTACCGGGACGTTAAAGCGTTCCCTGAAACGCGCGATGGTCTGCGGCGTCAGGCCGATTTCCGGCACCAGCACCAGCGCCTGTTTGCCCTGAGCCAGCACATTTTCCAGGACGCTGAGATAAACCTCGGTTTTCCCTGAGCCGGTTACGCCCGCTAACAGCCAGGCGGAAAACTCATCGGACGCGCTGTGGATCGCCCCCACGGCGGTGGCCTGCTCGGTGTTCAGCCGCAGCCGTTCGCCGGACACGCTAAAGCCGGGCCGCCAGTCGGTTTGCTCAGGCAATTGTGCCCGTAAATCGCACAATCCTTTGGTGCGCAACGCCTGAAACGTCGCATCGCTCAGGTTCATCTCGCTAAGCTGGTGGCGCAGAATCGGCTGTTGGCGCAGCAACGCCAGCGCCTGCTGCTGTTTAGGGGCGCGTTTCAGGCTGTTGATGTCGATGGTTTGGCCATCTTCTGTGGCAAACCAGGTCCAGAGCGGCGTTCCGCTGGCGGGCTTCCCCTGGCGCAACAGTACCGGCAGCGCATGGAATAACACATCGCCGATCGGATGGTGGTAGTACTCCGCCGCCCATAACAACAGTTGCCATAAAGAAGGAGAAAACAGCGACTCGCCGTCGAGCGGCTCCAGCACCGATTTCAGCTCCTCGCGCGGCAGTTCGCTGTGCTCGCTGACGGACACCACGATACCAACGCGCTGCTGCTTGCCAAACGGCACCAACACGCGACAACCCGCCGTCACCGGCATCCCGGCGGGAAGCAGATAATCAAAGGTGCGGGGCAGTGGCACCGCCAGGGCAATATGGGCAACAGACATCCGGGCTCCCGGCTGAGAAAATGACGGCATAGTGTACACTGTGAGAAAGCCAATTTGCGGATCAGTTTGCATACGCTGATTAATTTCTGTATGATTCGCCGCCTTTGATGCACAAAGCGTGCAGTCAAATCGACGTATTTCCCCGGCGCGTCGTCTTGCAGTGAACACACCCGCAGGACGGCATGAGACGGGGAATTTATCAACATCGCGTGGTGTCTGGCGTTAGGGCCGGAAGAGCGACGCGGCCTTAACTGAGGTTTCCCATGAAAAAAGGTATTCACCCGAATTACACTGAAATTACTGCAACCTGTTCTTGTGGTAATGTGATCAAAACTCACTCAACTGTGGGCCACGATCTGAACCTGGACGTTTGTGGCAAATGCCACCCGTTCTACACCGGCAAACAGCGTGATGTTGCTACCGGTGGCCGTGTTGACCGCTTCAACAAGCGTTTCAGCATCCCGGGCGCTAAATAAGCACCACGGAAAGAAAAGGCGCCGCAAGGCGCCTTTTTTGTCTCTGTTTGCCGCTCAGTATTCCCACGTCTCCGGGTCGATGCCCAGCTCACGCATAATCACTTTCGCCTCTTCCGGGATTTCATCACTGCGCTCTTTACGCAGATCTTCATCATTCGGTAACGGCTGTCCGGTAAATGCATGCAAAAACGCTTCACACAGCAGTTCGCTGTTGGTGGCGTGACGCAAGTTATTCACCTGACGACGGGTACGTTCATCAGTGAGGATTTTTAACACCTTCAGAGGAATGGAAACCGTAATTTTTTTTACTTGTTCACTCTTCTTACCGTGCTCAGCGTATGGGCTGATATATTCGCCGCTCCATTCAGCCATGTTATACCTTTCATCCTCTCATTATTGATAGTGGGCCAGGGCCAGTCTGGTGGGCCACAGCCATAAACGCGATAGTGCCGCGCACAGGGAAATCCATTGCACGGCTGCTCTAAACACACAATTTTAACGGCTAATTTGGTTTTGCTCAATCTATACGCAAAGAAGTTTAGATGTCCAGATGTATTGACGTCCATTTCTTCTGTGGTTACTCTGTGGGCAGACTTTGAACCGATTCCCGATTATCCCGCGAAAACGCCGGGATCAGTCCTTCAGCCAGGAAGCCGCTCAACATGACACGTAAACAGGCCACCATCGCAGTACGTAGCGGATTAAACGATGACGAACAGTACGGCTGCGTTGTCCCGCCTATCCATCTTTCCAGCACCTATAACTTCACCGGTTTCAACGAGCCGCGCGCGCATGACTATTCTCGCCGCGGTAACCCTACGCGCGATGTGACCCAGCGCGCACTGGCGGAACTTGAAGGCGGCGCGGGCGCGGTATTGACCAACACGGGCATGTCGGCGATCCATCTGGTCACCACGGTGTACCTGAATCCGGGCGATCTGCTGGTTGCGCCGCACGACTGCTACGGCGGCAGCTACCGTCTGTTCGATAGCCTGGCGAAACGCGGCTGTTACCGGGTGCTGTTTGTCGATCAAAACGATGAAGCGGCATTGAAAGCGGCGCTGGCGGAGAAACCGAAACTGGTACTGATCGAAACGCCGAGCAACCCGTTACTGCGCGTGGTGGATATCGAAAAAATCTGCCGCCTGGCTCGTGAAGCCGGAGCGGTAAGCGTAGTGGATAACACCTTCCTGAGCCCGGCGCTGCAAAATCCGCTGTCGCTCGGTGCCGATTTAGTGCTGCACTCCTGCACCAAATACCTCAACGGCCACTCCGACGTGGTGGCTGGCGTGGTGATTTCCCGTGATGAAGAGACCGCCGTTAATCTGGCCTGGTGGGCGAATAATATTGGCGTGACCGCTGCGGCGTTTGACAGCTATCTGCTGCTGCGTGGCCTGCGTACGTTGGTGCCGCGTATGGATATCGCGCAGCGTAACGCGCTGGCGATTGTTGACTATCTGAAGACCCAACCGCTGGTGAAAAAGCTGTATCATCCTTCTCTGCCGGAAAACCAGGGTCACGACATTGCGGCTCGCCAGCAGAAAGGGTTTGGCGCGATGCTGAGCTTTGAAATCGACGGCGATGAAGAGACGCTGCGCCGCTTCCTCGGCGCGCTGGAGCTGTTTACACTGGCGGAATCGTTAGGTGGGGTGGAAAGCCTGATCTCTCATGCCGCGACCATGACCCATGCGGGCATGGCGCCTGAAGCGCGTGCCGCCGCAGGCATTTCCGAGACGCTGCTGCGTATCTCGACCGGTATTGAAGACAGTGAAGATTTACTTGCTGACCTGGAAAATGGCTTCCGGGCAGCGGCTAAGGGGTAAGCATGAGTGTTTCAGCGCCTGCAGGGGCGAAAGGTCGTCAGCTGCATAAATTTGGTGGTAGTAGCCTTGCGGATGTGAAGTGTTATCTGCGCGTGGCCGGGATCATGGCCGAGTATTCGCAGCCGGACGACATGATGGTGGTTTCCGCCGCAGGCAGTACCACCAACCAGTTGATCAGTTGGTTGAAACTGAGCCAGACGGATCGTCTGTCCGCCCATCAGGTTCAGCAGGCGCTGCGCCGTTACCAGACCGAATTAATCAGCGGCCTGTTGCCCGCCGATAAAGCGGATGAACTGATTAGCGGCTTTATTCACGATCTCGAACGGCTGGCGGCGCTACTCGACGGCACCATTACCGATGCGGTGTATGCCGAAGTGGTCGGCCACGGCGAAATCTGGTCGGCGCGGTTAATGTCCGCCGTACTGAACCTTCAGGGCATTGACGCCACCTGGCTGGACGCGCGCGAATTTTTACGCGCCGAGCGCAGCGCGCAGCCGCAGGTAGATGAAGGCCTCTCTTATCCTCTACTGCAACAGCTTCTGGCCCAGCATCCTGGCAAACGCGTCGTGGTGACGGGTTTTATTTGCCGCAACGGCGCGGGTGAAACCGTGCTGCTGGGGCGTAACGGCTCTGACTACTCCGCGACCCAAATCGGCGCGCTGGGCGGCGTTTCCCGCGTCACCATCTGGAGCGACGTGGCGGGCGTTTACAGCGCCGACCCGCGTAAAGTGAAAGACGCCTGCCTGCTGCCGCTACTGCGCCTCGATGAAGCCAGCGAACTGGCGCGCCTCGCCGCTCCGGTGCTCCACGCCCGTACTCTTCAGCCGGTTTCCGGCAGCGATATCGATTTGCAGCTACGTTGCAGCTATAACCCGGAGCAGGGCTCCACGCGTATCGAGCGCGTACTGGCGTCCGGCACCGGCGCGCGCATTGTCACCAGCCATGATGACGTGTGCCTGATTGAACTGCTGGTGGCCCCGGATCAGGATTTCAAGCTGGCGCATCAGGAAACGCTAAACGTACTAAAACGCGCGCAAATTCGCCCGCTGTCGATTGGCGTCCATCCGGATCGCCGTTTACTGCAACTGTGCTACACCTCGGAAGTGGTGGGCAGCGCATTCAGCACGTTAGAAGCTGCCACCTTGCCGGGTGAACTGCGTTTGCGCGAAGGGTTAGCGCTGGTGGCGATGGTCGGTGCAGGCGTGTGCCGCAATCCGCTGCACAGCCACCGTTTCTGGCAGCAGCTAAAAGATCAGCCGGTCGAGTTTATCTGGCAATCGGAAGAGGGCATCAGCCTGGTGGCCGTACTGCGCGTCGGTCCCACCGAAAGCCTGATTCAGGGCCTGCACCAGACGCTGTTCCGCGCCGAAAAACGCATCGGCCTGATGCTGTTCGGCAAAGGCAATATCGGTTCCCGCTGGCTGGAGCTGTTCGCCCGCGAGCAGGAAACGCTTTCCGCCCGCACTGGTTTTGAATTTGTGCTGGCCGGCGTGGTGGATAGCCGCCGCAGCCTGCTGAATGACCAGGGGCTGGACGCCAGCCGCGCCTTAGCCTTCTTTAACGATGAAGCCCAGGACCATGACGAAGAGTCGCTGTTCCTGTGGATGCGTAACCATCCGTATGACGATTTGGTGGTGCTGGACGTGACGGCAAGCGAAGAGCTGGCCGATCAGTATCTGGATTTCGCCAGCCACGGTTTCCACGTCATCAGCGCCAACAAACTGGCGGGCGCGAGCACCAGCAACAAATACCGCCAGATCCGCGATGCGTTCGCCAAAACGGGCCGTCACTGGCTGTACAACGCCACCGTCGGCGCAGGTTTGCCGGTTAACCATACCGTGCGCGATCTGCGCGACAGTGGTGATTCGATTCTGGCTATCAGCGGCATTTTCTCCGGGACGCTGTCGTGGCTGTTCCTGCAATTTGACGGCAGCGTGCCATTTACCGATCTGGTGGATCAGGCCTGGCAGCAGGGCTTAACCGAGCCGGACCCGCGCGTCGACCTGTCTGGTAAAGACGTCATGCGCAAGCTGGTGATCCTGGCGCGCGAAGCCGGTTACGACATCGAACCTGACCAGGTGCGCGTAGAATCGCTGGTGCCGCAGGGTTGCGAAGACGGGTCGGTGGATCATTTCTTCGAGAACGGCGATGCGCTAAACGACCAGATGGTGCAACGTCTGGAAGCCGCCCGGGAAATGGGGCTGGTGCTGCGCTATGTGGCGCGTTTCGACGCCAACGGCAAGGCACGCGTCGGCGTGGAAGCGGTACGTCCCGAGCATCCGCTGGCCTCGCTGCTGCCGTGCGATAACGTGTTCGCCATCGAAAGCCGCTGGTATCGCGATAACCCGCTGGTGATCCGTGGCCCGGGTGCCGGACGCGACGTCACCGCCGGGGCCATTCAGTCCGATCTCAATCGCCTGGCCCAACTGCTGTAACCTGATATGCGCCTTTTGCCCCTGCTGGCAAAAGGCGTTTTTCCTTCTGTGACGCTCCATCCTGAATTTTTTTCACGTTCGCTGAATATTCCTCATTCATTCTGGTGATTTTTCAGTTGACGCGATGTCGCTTTTCCGTCATTTTTACATCTGGACGTCTAAACGTATAGAAGTCAAAAAAACACAACAACCAATAATGACAAGCGAGTGATGAGGTAAGGGTATGAGCTTTTTTCACGCCAACCAGCGGGAAGCATTGAACCAGAGTCTGGCCGAGGTCGCCGGGCGCATTAACGTTTCCTTTGAGTTTTTCCCGCCGCGCACCAGTGAAATGGAACAGACCCTGTGGAATTCCATCGATCGTTTGAGCAGCCTGAAGCCGAAATTCGTTTCTGTCACCTATGGCGCGAACTCCGGCGAGCGCGACCGCACCCATAGCATCATCAAAGGCATTAAAGATCGCACCGGTCTGGAAGCGGCACCGCACCTGACCTGCATCGACGCTACCCGCGATGAGCTGCGCACCATCGCCCGTGACTACTGGGAAAACGGCATTCGCCATATTGTGGCCCTGCGCGGCGATTTACCGCCGGGCAGCGGCAAGCCGGACATGTATGCCGCCGATCTGGTGGGCCTGCTGAAAGAGGTGGCGGATTTTGATATTTCCGTGGCGGCGTACCCGGAAGTGCATCCAGAAGCGAAAAGCGCCCAGGCGGATTTACTGAATCTGAAACGTAAAATTGATGCGGGTGCCAACCGCGCCATCACCCAGTTCTTCTTTGATGTGGAAAGCTACCTGCGATTCCGTGACCGCTGCGCGGCGACCGGGATTGACGTGGAAATCATTCCGGGGATCCTGCCGGTGTCTAACTTCAAACAGGCGAAAAAATTCGCGGATATGACCAACGTGCGTATACCGGCGTGGATGGCCCAGATGTTCTCCGGCCTGGATGACGATGCGGAAACCCGCAAGCTGGTGGGCGCGAATATCGCCATGGACATGGTGAAAATCCTCAGCCGCGAAGGGGTGAAAGACTTCCACTTCTATACCCTGAACCGCGCGGAAATGAGTTACGCCATTTGTCATACGCTGGGCGTGCGCCCGGCGGTATAAGACCTCAAAAAATGCCCGGCGCTTAACGCAGCCGGGCATTTTTATGTTACTGCCAGTTTTTCAAAAAGCCCTGACCGTACTGGTCGGCCACCAACAGCGCCGCATACACCTGCTCGGCTGTCGCGCCGCCCGGCATATTGTGAATGGTTTCCCCTTCGGCGCAGGCGGCTTCAGCGACGATGCGCATTTTGGCGGGAATATCGCTTTCAATATCCAACTCCGCCAGCGTGATCGGCAATCCCACGGCAAAGCACAGCGATGCGACGGTTTCGATCTCCTCCAGCGGCGCGTTTTCCAGCACTAGCTGCACCAGCGTACCAAACGCGACTTTTTCACCATGATAAAAATGATGCGCATCCGGGATAGCGGTTAAACCGTTGTGGATCGCGTGCGCCGCCGCCAGGCCGCCGCTTTCAAAGCCGACGCCGCTCAGATAGGTATTGGCTTCCACCACCCGTTCCAGCGCCGGGGTAACCACATGCTGTTCCGCCGCCAGCATCGCTTTTTCGCCCTGTTCCAGCAGCGTGTTGTAGCACAGCTCCGCCAGGGCCAGCGCGGCCTGGGTACACTGGCCGCCGGCCATCGTTTTGGCGCCGCTGCGTGAACAGGCGCGCGCTTCGAACCAGGTCGCCAGCGCATCGCCAATCCCTGCCGCCAGCAGACGCGCCGGTGCGCCCGCTACAATTTTGGTATCAACGATCACCATGTTCGGGTTGTGCGGCAATAACAGGTAGCGGTCAAATTCACCGTCATCGGTATAAATGACCGACAGGGCGCTACAAGGCGCGTCGGTGGAGGCGATGGTTGGCGCGATAGCCACCGGAACCGCCATGTAATGCGCCAGCGCTTTGGCGGTATCCAGCGTTTTACCGCCGCCAATCCCGACGACCGCATCGCAGCGCGCGTTTTCCGCCACGGCGCGCAGGCGGTCGATCTCATTCTGCGAACACTCGCCGCCAAACGGCGCAATTTCAAATGCCAACCCGGCAGCGCTCAGGCTGTATTGCAGGCTTTCCTGGGCAAAGCCCAAAACGAATTTATCGCCGACCACCAGCCAGCGTTCGGCCATAGGTTTAAGGTAATCGCCGAGGCGGCTAAGCACACCGGCACCCTGAATGTATTTACCCGGTGACTGAATGATGTGATCCATACATCTTCTCCTGTTACAGATTTAGATTTCCACATTTGCTGCGCCTGATAGCCTGGCGCAGAGGCATGGCAAACCTTACCCGCCAGGATAAAAAAAGACCATATCTGATGTATGGCCTTTAAGAATGTGGAACATATGCCGCCAGCCATTAACCCGCTGCGCCTTATCCTTTCACGCAGACGACCTGACGCAGCGTATGCACGATTTCAACCAGCGACGATTGCGCCGCCATTACGGCGTCGATGTCTTTATACGCCATAGGGATTTCGTCAATCACCTCGCTGTCTTTACGGCATTCGACATGTGCGGTGGCGCGGATTTGGTCGTCAACCGTAAAGCGCTTTTTAGCGGCGCTGCGGCTCATGGTGCGGCCTGCGCCGTGGCTGCACGAGCAGAAGCTGTCTTCATTCCCGAGGCCGCGCACGATAAAGCTTTTCGCGCCCATCGAGCCGGGGATAATCCCCATTTGCCCTTTCTGCGCCGATACCGCCCCTTTACGGGTAACCAGTACCGACTCGCCGAAATGCGTTTCTTTCTGAACGTAGTTATGGTGGCAGTTAACGGCTTCCTGCTGGGTTGCGAAGGGTTTGGTGATGATTTTAGACAGCGCCGCCAGGACGCGGTTCATCATCACTTCGCGGTTGTGATGGGCGTAATCCTGCGCCCAACTGACGGCTTCCATGTAGTCGTTAAAATGTTTACTGCCTTCTTCGAAATAGGCCAGATCGCGGTCGGGCAGATTGCTGATATGGCGCTGCATATCTTTTTGCGCCAGTGCGATAAACAGCGACCCGATGGCGTTGCCGACGCCGCGAGAACCACTGTGTAGCATCACCCAGACCCGCTGCTGCTCATCCAGACAGACTTCAATAAAGTGGTTACCGGTGCCAAGTGTCCCCAGGTGCTGGTGGTTATTGGTTTTCAGCAGTTGAGGGTATTTGTCGGTGAGCTTTTTAAAACGCGGCGCAAGATGTGCCCAGTGGGCGTCTACATCCTGAGGCGTATGGTTCCACGCGCCTTTATCGCGCTGGGCGCGGCCAACGGTGCGGCCATGAGGAACGGTTTGTTCGATGGCGCTGCGTAATCCTGAAAGGTTGTCAGGCAAGTCGCTCGCCGTGAGTGAGGTACGCACGGCAATCATACCGCAGCCGATATCCACGCCCACTGCCGCCGGGATAATCGCGCCGCGCGTCGGGATCACGCTGCCGATGGTGGAACCTTTACCGAGATGCACGTCAGGCATGACGGCCAGATGCTTAAAGATAAACGGCATGCTGGCGGTTTTGAGCAGTTGCTGTTTGGCTTCGCCTTCAACCGGCACGCCTTTAGTCCACATTTTGATGGGCGTTGTGGAGGGCGCGGTCAGCAATTCGTACTGTTGAGTCATGCTTATCTCCTCCCGGTTTTATTACCGTAAAAGATAAGTATGGGATGTGAAGTCGCCAGCGGCGAGAAATAAACGCCCCGGACAGTGCCGGGGCGTAAAGGCATTAACCGGTGTTACGCATACCCGCCGCGACGCCGGCGATAGTGACCATCAGCGCCTGTTCAACGCGCGGGTCCGGCTCTTTGCCCGCTTCTTCCGTCAGGCGGGAGCGGTGCAGCAGTTCGGCCTGGAGAACGTTTAGCGGGTCGGTGTAGATATTGCGCAACTGAATCGACTCGGCAATCCACGGCAGATCCGCCATCAGATGAGAGTCGTTGGCGATATCCAGCACCACTTTGATGTCCGCTTCCAGCAGCTCGCGTAGCTCTTTACCGAGCGGCCACAGCTCTTTCTTCACCAGGCGCTGATCGTAGTATTCCGCCAGCCACAGGTCCGCTTTGGAGAATACCATTTCCAGCATGCCGAGGCGGGTCGAGAAAAACGGCCAGTCGCGGCACATGGCTTCAAGCTGGCCCTGCTTACCGTCTTCCACCACTTTCTGCAACGCGGCACCTGCGCCCAGCCAGGCGGGCAGCATCAGGCGGTTTTGCGTCCAGGCGAAAATCCACGGAATGGCGCGCAGGGATTCCACGCCGCCGTTCGGGCGACGCTTCGCCGGGCGCGAACCCAGCGGCAGTTTGCCCAGCTCCAGTTCCGGCGTTGCGGAGCGGAAATAGGGCACGAAGTCGGCGTTTTCACGCACGTATCCGCGATACATGTTGCAGGAAATGGTCGACAGCTCGTCCATGATGTGACGCCATTCGGCTTTCGGTTCCGGCGGCGGCAGCAAGTTAGCTTCGAGGATCGCACCGGTATACAGCGACAGGCTGCTGATGGTGATTTCCGGCAGGCCGTATTTAAAGCGGATCATTTCGCCCTGTTCGGTCACGCGCAGGCCACCTTTCAGGCTACCCGGCGGTTGAGAGAGCAGCGCTGCATGCGCAGGCGCGCCGCCGCGACCGATGGAGCCGCCGCGTCCGTGGAACAGCGTCAGGGCGATGCCCGCTTTCTCACAGGTTTTGATTAACGCGTCCTGTGCCTGGTATTGCGCCCAGGAGGCCGCCATCACGCCCGCGTCTTTCGCCGAGTCGGAATAGCCAATCATCACCATCTGTTTGCCCTGGATAAAGCCGCGATACCAGTCGATATTCAGCAACTGGGTCATCACGTCATTAGCGTTATTCAGGTCGTCGAGGGTTTCGAACAGCGGCGCAACCGGCAGCGCAAAACCGATGCCCGCCTCTTTCAGCAGCAGATGTACCGCCAGCACGTCAGACGGGGTTTTCGCCATTGAAATTACGTAGGCGGCGATAGAGCCCTGCGGCGCTTCGGCGATCACCCGGCAGGTGTCCAGCACTTCGCGGGTTTCTTCGCTCGGTTCCCACTGGCGCGGCAGCAGCGGACGTTTGGAATTCAGTTCGCGGATCAGGAAGGCCTGTTTGTCGGCTTCTGACCAGCTTTCGTAATCGCCAATGCCGAGGTAGCGGGTCAGTTCGCCCAGCGCTTCGGTATGGCGGGTGCTTTCCTGGCGGATATCAATACGCACCAGCGGCACGCCGAAACACTTCACGCGGCGCAGCGTATCGAGCAGTTCGCCGTTGGCAATAATGCCCATGCCACAGGCCTGTAGCGATTGATAACAGGCGTACAACGGTTCCCACAGCTGTTCGTTTTGGGTCAGCAAGCCTTGCGGCTTCGGCAGTTTCTGGCCTTTCAGGCGCGCTTCCAGCCAGGCCTGGGTAGCGGTGAGCTGGCTGCGAATGCCTTTCAGCAGATAGCGATATGGCTCAGACGCGCCCGCTTCGCCGACGCGCTCGCGCAGTTCGTCGGTACACTCTACCATCGACAGTTCGGAAATCAGGACGTGAATATCTCTCAGGAACAGGTCGGTGGCTTTCCAACGGCTCAGCAGCAGCACGTGACGGGTGATATCGGCAGTGACGTTCGGGTTGCCGTCGCGGTCGCCGCCCATCCAGGAGGTAAAGCGCACCGGTACAAAATCTACCGGCAGTTTGTAATCCAGGTGCTCCTGCAACTGCTCGTTCAGTTCACGCAGATAGCTGGGAATGCCTTCCCACAGGCTGTTTTCCACTACCGCAAAGCCCCATTTCGCTTCGTCGATAGGCGATGGGCGGTTTTTACGAATTTCATCGGTATGCCAGGACTGGGCAATGAGCTGGCGCAGACGGCGGGTGATCTGGTTGCGTTCGTAATCGGCGATATCTTTATGGTCGAGCTGATGCAGGCAGTTATTCACTTCGCCCATTTTGTGGATCAGCGTACGACGGGTGATTTCAGTGGGGTGTGCGGTCAGCACCAGCTCCAGGGAAAGCGACTCAACGGCCTGCTTGATCGCCGCTTCGCTCAGGTTCGGCTGGTCTTTGAGTTTACGCAGCGTGCGGGCAATCACTTCCGGGTTGCTGGCGGCTTCCCCTTTGGGAGAGATGCTGTGGTATTGCTCGGCGGTATTGGCCAGGTTCAGAAACTGGCTAAAGGCGCGGGCTACCGGAAGTAACTCATCGTTGGACAGATTTTGCAGCGTGGTCAGCAGTTCTTGCCGATTTGCTTCATTGCCAGCACGTGAGGACTTCGACAATTTGCGGATTGTTTCTACGCGGTCAAGAATGTTCTCTCCGAGTGCATCCTTGATGGTATCCCCGAGCAGCTTGCCGAGCATACTGACATTACTACGCAAAGCGGAATATTGTTCGTTCATAAAACCCAGACACCCCATCTCTTGTGTATATGTCCTTAATATTTCGAACCACAGCCGCGTTGGCAGCGCCCCCGAAATCTTTCGGACTTGAACTACGTCTTTTCTTTTATAAAGCCACGTAAACCACCATTCGTCAATTGCGGCGAAATCGCTTCAGCAAACCAATAAATCGCGACAATTCACGAAATTTAATTCATTTCGTGCCAGATAAGCGTTACTTATGGAAATGTGACAAAAGTCACCCTCCGACGTGACAGGAGGGTGATGCAGATCAGTGCCAGCAGAAGTGATGAACAACCTGGGTAATCAGTTCACGGGTCGGTTTAATAAACCGGGTTTCCAGATATTCATCCGGTTGATGCGCCTGGTTAATGGAACCGGGGCCAAGCACCAGCGTCGGGCAGAGCGTCTGAATAAACGGCGCTTCGGTGCAGTAGTTCACCACGTCGGTTTGCGCGCCGAGCAACTCTTCCACCACTTTCACCAGATGATGATCCGGCGGGCATTCGTAGCCTGGGATCGGCGGGTGCAGTTCTGCAACGTTCAGGCGGCCCGGCCAGCGGCTGCTGACCGGCTCCAGGGCTTCTTCCAGCAATCCATTAAGATCGTTAAGGGTCATCCCCGGCAGCGGGCGAATATCCAGATGCAGCTCGCAGCAGGCGCAAATGCGGTTGGCGGCATCACCACCGTGAATGTGGCCAAGGTTGAGCGTCGGATACGGCACGGTAAACGCGTCATAGTGATAGCGCTCTTTCAGGTTATCGCGCAGCTCCAGAATACGGCCAATGGCGTCATGCATCAGTTCAATGGCATTGACGCCGCGCGCCGGATCGCTGGAATGGCCCGACTGGCCCAGTACCCGAATCGCGCTGGAGATATGTCCTTTGTGCGCGCGGATCGGCTGCAAAGAGGTCGGTTCGCCGATAATCGCGCAGTCCGGGCGCAGCTGGGTGGTTTCGGCAAAATAGCGCGCCCCCGCCATGCTGGTCTCTTCATCCGCCGTCGCCAGAATGTAGAGCGGTTTTTTCAGTTGCGTCACGTCGACGTCACGCAGCGCATCGAGAATAAAGGCGAAAAAGCCTTTCATGTCGGCGGTGCCCAGGCCGTACAGCTTGTTGTCGTGCTCGGTCAGGGTGAAGGGATCGCGCGTCCAACGCCCGTCGTCAAACGGCACCGTGTCGGTGTGGCCTGCCAGCAGTAATCCGCCCGCGCCCTGGCCGATGCTCGCCAACATATTGAATTTATTGCGGGTTCCTGGAACCGGCTGAACTTCAACGTTAAAACCCAGATCGCCAAACCAGGACGCCAGTAAATTGATTAAAGACGCATTACTCTGATCTAACGCGGCTTCGGTCGCACTGATGGACGGAGTCGCGATTAATGCGCGGTAAATCTCGATAAACGGCGGTAATTTCATTTTCACTGTTGACATACCTTAGGTCGTGATAGTATCAATATTCATGCAAATTAAGTGAATAAAAATACATTAACGGTGAGCAAAAAGGAACCGCATCGCGCAGCCTCCTGAAAACGCTCGCTAACGTGGCAGAAGCAGGCGCTTTTGCCCCAGGTAACTTCTCGTGACGATAAAAGAAGGTGAACAGCCCCGATGTTGAATACGCTGATTGTTGGTGCCAGTGGTTATACTGGCGCAGAGCTCGCGACCTATGTCAATCGCCATCCACATATGAACATAACCGCATTGACGGTCTCAGCGCAAAGCAATGATGCAGGAAAATTACTCTCCGATTTGCATCCTCAACTGAAAGGCATTGTTGATATGCCGCTGATGCCGATGTCTGACATCAGCGAGTTCACCCAGGGCGTTGACGTGGTGTTTCTGGCGACGGCGCACGAAGTGAGTCACGACCTGGCACCGCAGTTCCTTGACGCAGGCTGTGTGGTATTCGATTTATCCGGCGCGTACCGGGTGAACGATGCGGCGTTTTACGAAAAATTCTACGGTTTCACCCATCAGCATCCGCAACTGCTGGAGCAGGCGGTGTATGGCCTGGCTGAGTGGAGCCGCGACGCGCTGAAAGAAGCCAAACTGGTTGCCGTGCCGGGTTGCTACCCGACGGCGGCACAGTTGTCGCTCAAGCCGCTGATCGACAACGATCTGCTGGATTTGGCCCAGTGGCCGGTGATCAACGCCACCAGCGGCGTGAGCGGCGCCGGGCGCAAGGCGGCGATGTCTAACAGCTTCTGCGAAGTGAGCCTGCAACCCTATGGCGTATTTACCCATCGCCATCAGCCGGAAATCGCGACCCATCTGGGCGCGCAGGTCATTTTCACTCCGCATCTGGGCAACTTCCCGCGCGGGATTTTAGAAACCATCACCTGCCGCCTGAAACCGGGCGTGACGGCAGAGCAGGTGGCGCAGACGTTCAATGACGCCTACGGTGATAAACCGCTGGTGCGTCTGTATCAGAACGGCGTTCCGGCGCTGAAAAATGTGGTGGGCTTGCCGTTCTGCGATATCGGTTTCGCTGTTCAGGGCGAGCATCTAATTGTGGTGGCCACGGAAGATAACCTGCTGAAAGGCGCTGCGGCGCAGGCAGTGCAGTGTGCCAATATTCGTTTCGGCTTCGCTGAAACTCAGTCACTTATTTAACGGTGCAATAATGAATCCATTAATTATCAAATTAGGTGGCGTACTGCTGGATAGCGAAGAGGCGCTGGAACGTCTGTTCACCGCGCTGGTGAATTATCGCGAGACCCACGAGCGCCCGCTGGTAATCGTTCATGGCGGCGGCTGCGTGGTGGATGAGCTGATGAAAAAACTCAATCTGCCGGTGAAAAAGAAAAATGGCCTGCGCGTTACGCCAGCCGATCAGATCGACATCATCACCGGTGCGCTGGCGGGCAGCGCCAACAAAACGCTGCTGGCCTGGGCGAAGAAACATCAACTGCCGGCGGTGGGCCTGTATCTTGGCGACGGCGACAGCGTAAAAGTGAGCCAACTGGATGATGAACTTGGCCACGTCGGCAAAGCCGAACCGGGCTCAGCCAAACTGATTACGACCCTGCTGGACGCTGGCTTTATGCCGGTGGTCAGCTCTATCGGCGTCACCGAGGCGGGCGAGCTGATGAACGTCAACGCTGACCAGGCCGCTACGGCGCTGGCCGCCACGCTCGGTGCGGATCTGATCCTGCTTTCCGATGTCAGCGGCATTCTGGACGGCAAAGGGCAGCGCATTGCTGAGATGACTGCCGCAAAAGCCGAACAGCTGATTGCCCAGGGCATCATCACCGATGGTATGGTGGTGAAAGTGAATGCGGCGCTGGATGCGGCGCGCACGCTGGGCCGCCCGGTGGATATCGCCTCCTGGCGTCATGCCGAGCAGTTACCTTCTTTGTTTAACGGGACAGCCATCGGCACCCGTATTCTTGCCTAATTACCGTTTTTAAAGGAAAAAGAAAATGCAAAACCACGGCATCAAAAAAGTTGTTCTCGCTTACTCCGGCGGCCTGGATACCTCCGCGATCATTCCATGGCTGAAAGAAAACTATGAAGGTTGCGAAGTGGTGGCCTGCGTGGTGGATATCGGCCAGGACCGTGACGATCTGAAAGGTGTTGAGCAAAAAGCCCTGCGCACTGGCGCGAGCGAGTGCTATGTGGTCGATGCGCGTGAAGAGTTCATCAAAGATTACGTTTATCCGGTGCTGCAAACCGGGGCGCTGTATGAAGGCAGCTACCTGCTGGGTACCTCTATGGCGCGCCCGCTGATCGCGAAGGCGCTGGCGGATGTGGCGATTAAAGTGGGCGCAGATGCGCTGTGCCACGGTGCGACCGGTAAAGGCAACGACCAGGTGCGTTTTGAATCCGCCTGGGCGGCGCTGGTCCCGAACCTGAAAGTCATCGCCCCATGGCGTGAGTGGAACCTGCGTTCCCGTGAAGCGCTGCTGGACTACCTGAAAGAGCGCGACATCCCGACCACCGCGTCGCTGGAAAAAATCTACAGCCGTGATGAGAACGCCTGGCACATCTCTACTGAAGGCGGCGTGCTGGAAAGCCCGTGGAATGCGTCCAACAAAGATTGCTGGGTCTGGACCGTCGATCCGCAGGAAGCCCCGGACGCGCCTGAGCAAGTCACCGTCACCGTTGAGAAAGGCAAAGTGGTTGCCGTAAACGGTGAATTCCTGAGCCCGTTCCAGTGCCTGGAAGCGCTGAATAAACTCGGCGCGAAACATGGTGTGGGCCGTATCGATATCGTGGAAAACCGCCTGGTGGGCATTAAATCCCGCGGCTGCTACGAAACCCCAGGGGGCACCATCATGATGGCGGCGCTGCGCGGCGTTGAGCAGCTGGTGCTGGACCGCGATAGCTTCAAATGGCGTGAGCAGGTTGGCCTGGAAATGTCTTACGTGGTGTATGACGGCCGCTGGTTCGCGCCGCTGCGTCAGTCATTGCAGGCGGCGGCGGAATCGCTGGCGGAAGGCGTCAACGGTGAAGTGGTGCTGCAACTCTATAAAGGCCAGGTGACGGCGATCCAGAAGAAATCCGCCAACAGCCTGTACAGCGAAGAGTTCGCGACCTTCGGCGAAGACGAAGTCTATGACCACAGCCACGCGGGCGGCTTTATCCGTCTGTTCTCGCTGTCATCACGTATCCGTGCGCTGAACGAGCAGAAAAAATAATCAGACGTGTTGTCTTAAGCGTTAACGTAGCAAACCTGGCGGGTAGCGATATCCGCCTTGATTTTATCGACTGGATTAACATTTACGGAGCGGGTTATGGCACTTTGGGGTGGGCGTTTTACTCAGGCAGCGGATCAGCGGTTTAAACAGTTCAACGACTCGTTGCGATTCGATTACCGCCTGGCGGAGCAGGATATTGTGGGCTCTGTCGCCTGGTCTAAAGCGCTGGTGACCGTAGGCGTTCTGACTGCCGATGAGCAGGTGCAGCTTGAGCAGGCGCTGCAAACGCTGCTGCAAGAAGTGCAGGCGAACCCGCAACAAATTCTTGAAAGCGATGCTGAAGATATTCACAGCTGGGTGGAAGGCAAACTGATCGACAAAGTCGGTCAACTGGGTAAAAAACTTCACACCGGGCGTAGCCGTAATGATCAGGTCGCCACCGACCTGAAACTGTGGTGCAAAATGACCGTCGGCGAGTTGCTGAACGCGACCCGCGAACTGCAACGCGCGCTGGTGGAAACCGCCGCCAGTAACCAGGACGCGGTGATGCCGGGTTATACCCACCTTCAGCGCGCCCAGCCGGTGACATTTGCCCACTGGTGCCTGGCCTACGTTGAGATGTTGGCCCGTGATGAAAGCCGTTTGCAGGATACGCTGAAGCGCCTGGACGTCAGCCCGCTGGGCTGCGGCGCGCTGGCGGGCACCGCTTACGACATCGATCGTGAGCAACTGGCCGGATGGCTGGGTTTTGCCTCCGCGACCCGCAACAGCCTGGATAGCGTGTCTGACCGCGACCACGTGCTGGAACTGCTGTCCGATGCTTCTATCGGCATGGTGCATCTTTCCCGTTTCGCCGAAGACCTGATTTTCTTCAACACCGGCGAAGCAGCGTTTGTTGAGCTGTCGGATCGCGTGACTTCGGGTTCATCTCTGATGCCGCAGAAGAAGAATCCGGATGCGCTGGAGCTGATCCGGGGCAAATGTGGCCGTGTGCAAGGTGCGTTAACCGGCATGATGATGACCCTGAAAGGGCTGCCACTGGCTTACAACAAAGATATGCAGGAAGACAAAGAAGGGCTGTTCGACGCGCTCGACACCTGGTTTGACTGCCTGCAAATGGCGACGCTGGTGCTGGACGGCATCCAGGTAAAACGCCCCCGCTGCCAGGAAGCGGCGGAGCAAGGCTACGCTAACGCAACCGAACTGGCCGACTATTTGGTCGCCAAAGGCGTTCCGTTCCGCGAAGCGCACCATATCGTGGGCGAAACCGTGGTAGAAGCGATTCGCCAGGGCAAAGCGCTGGAGGCGCTGCCGCTGACCGATTTACAGAAATTCAGTACCGTGATTGGCGAGGACGTTTATCCGATCCTGTCGTTGCAGTCTTGCCTTGATAAGCGCTCGGCAAAAGGCGGCGTATCGCCACAACAGGTCGCAACCGCAATTAGCGAGGCGAAAGCGCGTTTAGCGTAATCGCATTTTGCTCCACTCGGCCTGGCGTGGTGCCAGGCTTTTTTTTGCAAAAAAAAGCGGACATCAAGTCCGCTAAAAATTTACGTTGGCTTTAGTTATTCCGTTAAGGGTTTTTCAGCTCACATTGCGGGGTAAGGCAGTGTCGCTTCGTTGTTGGCTATTATTTGTCATTTCGCTTGATAGGGATAATCGTTGGTTGCTATTCTATCTATCGCCATGGGCTATCGTGGCGGCGGAGGATGATTAATGAATATTCGTGATCTTGAATACCTGGTCGCACTGGCCGAGCACCGTCATTTTCGACGTGCTGCCGATGCGTGCCATGTCAGCCAGCCGACCTTAAGCGGACAAATCCGCAAGCTGGAGGACGAACTGGGTGTGATGTTGCTGGAACGGACCAGCCGCAAGGTGCTGTTTACTCAGGCCGGATTGCTGCTGGTGGATCAGGCGCGCACCGTATTACGCGAAGTCAAAGTGCTAAAGGAAATGGCCAGTCAACAGGGCGAGGCGATGTCCGGCCCGCTGCATATTGGCTTAATCCCGACCGTAGGCCCGTATTTGCTGCCGCACATCATTCCGATGTTGCACCAGACTTTCCCGAAACTCGAAATGTACCTGCATGAAGCGCAGACCCATCAACTGCTGGCGCAACTGGATAGCGGCAAGCTCGACTGCGCGATTCTGGCGCTGGTGAAAGAGAGCGAAGCCTTTATCGAGGTGCCGCTATTTGATGAGCCGATGCTGCTGGCGGTGTATGAAGATCATCCGTGGGCAACGCGCGAGCGCGTGCCGATGTCCGATCTGGCGGGCGAAAAATTGCTGATGCTGGAAGACGGTCACTGCTTACGCGACCAGGCGATGGGCTTCTGCTTTGAAGCGGGCGCGGATGAAGATACCCATTTCCGGGCAACCAGCCTGGAAACGCTGCGTAACATGGTGGCGGCGGGCAGTGGGATTACGTTGCTGCCTGCGCTGGCGGTGCCGAATGAGCGCCGCCGCGACGGCGTGGTGTATCTGCAATGCTTTAAGCCGGAGCCGCGTCGCACCGTGGGCCTGGTTTACCGTCCGGGCTCGCCGCTGCGTAACCGCTACGAGCAACTGGCGGAGGCCATCCGTACAAAAATGGATGGCCATTTCGACCCGGCGTTAAAACAGGCGGTTTAAGCCGTTTAACGCCGCTACCCGATAGGCTTCCGCCATGGTCGGGTAGTTAAAGGTGGTGTTAACGAAGTATTCGATGGTGTTGCCGCCACCTTTTTGCTCCATTATCGCCTGGCCGATATGAATAATTTCGGCCGCGCGCTCGCCAAAGCAGTGAATACCCAAAATCTCTTTCGTCTCGCGATGGAAGAGGATCTTCAGCGTACCCACGTTCATCCCGACGATTTGCGCCCGCGCCAGATGCTTAAACTGCGCCCGGCCCACTTCGTACGGCACTTTCATCGCGGTGAGCTGCTGCTCGGTTTTACCCACTGAGCTGATCTCCGGGATGGTGTAAATACCGGTCGGGATATCTTCCACCAGATGCGCGCTGGCTTCGCCTTTGATCATCGCCTGTGCGGCGATACGCCCTTGGTCATACGCCGCTGACGCCAGGCTCGGATAGCCAATCACATCGCCCACTGCATACACGTGCGGCAATGCGGTCTGGTACATGCTGTTGACCTTCAACAGCCCGCGCCCGTCGGCTTCAAGACCGATGTTGCCCAGCGCCAGCGAATCGGTATTCCCGGTGCGGCCGTTGGCATACAGCAGGCAGTCGGCTTTGACTTTTTTACCGGACTTCAGGTGCATGATCACCCCGTCGTCCAGCCCTTCGATGCGCTCATACTCTTCGTTGTGGCGAATCACCACGCCGCTATTCCAGAAGTGGTAGGAGAGCGAATCGGACATCTCCTGATCGAGGAACGCCAGCAGCCGGTCGCGGGTGTTAATCAGATCGACCTTGACGTTCATCCCGCGGAAAATCGACGCGTATTCGCAGCCGATGACCCCCGCGCCGTAAATAATCACGTGGCGTGGTTCGTGGTGCAGGCTGAGGATCGAGTCGCTGTCGTAAACGCGCGGGTGGGTGAAGTCGACATCTTCCGGGTGATACGGGCGCGAGCCGCAGGCAATGACGAACTGCGCGGCGGTGAGATTTTCCACCGTGCCGTCATGGCACTCCAGGGCGAGGGTGTGTTCATCCACAAAATGGGCATCGCCCTGCAAAATCTCGCAGCGGTTGCGCTCGTAAAAGCCCTGTCGCATACGGGTTTGCTGGTTAATCACGCTGTCGGCGTGGTTAAGAATATCGGCGAAGGAGGAACGAAGTAATCGGGTGTGATCGCTGTACAGCGGGTTTTGGTTAAATTCAATAATGCGGCTGACGGCATGACGGAGTGCTTTCGAGGGGATGGTGCCCCAGTGGGTGCAACCGCCGCCGACGTTGTGGTAGCGCTCAATGACCGCGACCCGTGCTCCTTGCTTAACCAGTCCCATAGCAGCGCCTTCGCCGCCAGGGCCGGAACCAATCACTATTGCGTCATAATCGTAGGTGTGTGGCATGGTAAGGCAGACCTGTTCTTATACATAAAAACAACAGAATGGTAACATTATCGGTGCGATAACCCAATTGTTACTGTGCTTTTTCCTGAGGAACGCGAGACAGCTCGCGTAAACAGTCATTCACAATCCAGTATAAACCCGGTAATTTTATTGGCTGGCAGTGTGCCATTCGACAGGAAGGATTCAGGCAACGTGATGGGTGTAAGAGCGCAACAGAAAGAACGTACCCGGCGGTCGCTCGTAGAAGCGGCGTTCAGCCAACTGAGCGCTGAAAGAAGTTTTGCCAGTCTGAGCCTGCGTGAAGTCGCCCGTGAGGCGGGTATTGCGCCCACCTCATTTTATCGGCATTTCAGAGATGTGGATGAACTGGGGCTGACCATGGTGGATGAAAGCGGTTTGATGCTGCGCCAGCTGATGCGACAGGCGCGCCAGCGCATCGCCAAAGGCGGCAGCGTGATCCGCACCTCTGTTTCCACATTCATGGAATTTATCGGCAACAACCCTAACGCGTTTCGTCTGCTGTTGCGGGAGCGCTCCGGCACCTCGGCGGCGTTTCGTGCGGCGGTAGCCAGGGAAATCCAGCATTTCATTGCGGAACTTGCCGACTATCTGGAACTCGAAAGTCACATGCCGCGAAGTTTTACTGAAGCGCAGGCGGAAGCGATGGTCACCATCGTGTTTAGCGCCGGCGCGGAAGCCCTCGACGTTGGTCCCGAGCAGCGTCGTCAACTCGAAGAGCGGCTGGTATTGCAACTGCGGATGATCTCCAAAGGCGCGTATTACTGGTATCGCCGCGAACAAGAAAAGTTAGCGCAACATTCCGACTAGTGAAGGACGAGCAATGAAACCGTCATATCAAGAAAAAGGCACCTTACTGCTGGCATTAATCGCCGGCCTCTCTGTTAATGGCACATTCGCGGCGCTGTTCAGCTCCGTGGTGCCGTTTTCTGTCTTCCCGATTATCGCACTGGTTCTGACGGTGTATTGCCTGCATCAACGTTACCAGGACCGCACCATGCCGGTGGGCCTGCCGAGCCTCGCCGCTGGCTGCTTCATCCTGGGCGTGCTGGTTTACAGCGCGGTCGTGCGCGCGGAATACCCGGCAATCGGCTCTAACTTCCTGCCGTCCGTGCTGGCGGTGGCGCTGCTGTTCTGGATTGGTTACCGCCTGCGTAACCGTCCGACCCACGTCACTGAATAATCTGGCCGGATACAAAAAACCCCAAAAACACGTTTTTGGGGTTTTGTCTTTTTAGCGGTGCTTCGCGTTGAGCAGTACGCCACATTCCATATGGTGGGTATAGGGGAACTGGTCGAACAGTGCCAGCCGCTCCACGTTATGGGTGTGCGACAGGGTTTCCAGGTTCTGGCACAGCGTCTGCGGGTTGCAGGAGATATACAGAATACGCGGGTAATCCTGCACCATCTTCACCGTCTCGTCATCCAGCCCGCTGCGCGGCGGATCGACGAAGATCGTTTCACACTGATAGCTTTTTAAATCGATCCCCTGGAGACGATTAAACTCCCGCACGCCGTTCATCGCTTGAGTAAATTCTTCCGCCGCCATGCGGATGATTTGCACGTTGTCGATATGGTTGGCGGCAATGTTGTACTGTGCGGCAGCCACCGACGGCTTGGCGATTTCTGTGGCCAGTACGCGGCGGAAATTACGCGCCAGCGCCAGCGAAAAGTTACCGTTACCGCAGTACAGCTCCAGCAAATCGCCCTGGGAACCACGGGTGACATCCAGCGCCCACTCCAGCATTTGCACGTTCATGGCGGCGTTCGGCTGGGTAAAGCTGTTTTCCACCTGGCGATAAATCATCTCTTTGCCGTCAACCACCAGACGCTCGTCAATGTAATCCTGGTCGAGCGCGATTTTGGTTTTGGTGGCGCGGCCAATCAGATGCACATTGAGATTTCTGGCACGTAGCGCGTCACGCAGCTCGGCGGCCTGCGCCTGCCACGTTTCATCAAGCTTTTTGTGATACAGCAGCGACACCACAGCCTGATCGCTGTGAGTAGAGAGATAATCAATCTGGAACAGCTTATGGCGCAGCACTGGGTTATTGCGCACACCGTCGATCATTGCGCTCATCAGGGCGTTAATCAGCTCGCTGGCGGCGGGGAAACTGTCCACCCGGATACGCTGTTTAGTCTGCTGATCGAAAATGATGTGGTACAGGTCATCGCCGTCGTGCCAGATGCGGAACTCGGCGCGCATCCGGTAATGGCTGAGTGGCGATCGGAACACCTCCGGTGCAGGGGCGTCAAACGGCCTCATCATTTCCTGCAGACGGACTACCTTCTCGGCCAGTTGCGCGTCGTACTGTTCGGTGGGGAGGTGCTCTGGCGTCATCATGCGTTCCTGGTGATAAAAATTTACGCAGGGGATTGTAGGGATTGCAGCCGTGATGTCCAGCCCTGTATGGCGGTTTACGCATGGAAGTCTGGACATCCATATGGCGATGCAGGTAGCATTCGCGTTCCGGTTCGAAAAGATAAAATAGGGAATCCAGTGAAAATCTGGAGCTGACGCGCAGCGGTAAAGACAGGTGGGACGAATGCATTCGTGCAGACACTGCTTAATAAAGTGGGAAGTCTTCGTCCAGACAACGCCTCCAAGCCCGAAGACCTGCCGGAATACGTCGCAATTATCACGATCATCGCGTGCTATCGGTCGTGAGTGCGGCATCCTTTTATTAGCTGGATGCTTTATATAATGATGATAAAAAAACTCGCGCTGCTGACGGGCCTTTCCGTTACGGCGTTTTCCGTCTGGGCGCAAAGCAGTGCCGACACCATGGTGGTGACCGCCAACCGTTTCCAACAGCCTGTCAATACTGTACTGGCTCCCACCGATGTGGTGACTCGCGCAGAGATCGATAAATGGCAGGCGCGCACGGTGGTGGATGTTCTGCGTCGTCTCCCTGGCGTGGATATCGCCCAGAACGGCGGCCTGGGACAATCCGCATCCGTATATGTGCGCGGTACTGAAGCCAAACAGCTGCTGATGCTGATCGATGGCGTGCCGGTGGCGCGTTCCGGTATTTCTAACGATCCTGAACTGAATCAACTTCCGCTTTCATTAGTGCAGCGTATCGAGTTTATTCGCGGCCCGCGTTCGGCGGTGTATGGCTCCGGCGCGATTGGCGGCGTGGTAAACATCATTACCCAAACCGGGGATGAGAAATCGCAGATTAACGCCAGCGTGGGATCTAACAGCTACCAGACCTATGACGGCGCGCTGCGTCAGCATTTTGGCGATACGGTCGCGACGGTCGCTGGCGCCTATACCAGCACCAAAGGGTTTAACGTTCAGCCGGACTCTTCCTGGGCGGGTGATGACGATCGCGACGGCTATCGCAACAAAACCTTCTGGGGTGGCCTGCAACACAAATTTAACGACAATTTTGACGGCTTCTTCCGTGGCTACAGCTTTACCAATAATGTCGATTACGACCAGGGTAACTACGGCTACGACGCGGGCGGCGATGAGCGCCAGTTGTATAGCCAGAACTGGGATACCGGCCTGCGCTTTAACTCCGGCATCTATTCTTCTCAGCTGATCGCCAATTATCAGAAGAGCAAAGATTACAACTACAGCAGCGTATATGGCCGCTATAACGACGGCACCACGCTGGACGATATGGAACAGCGTTATATCCAGTGGGGAAATAACGTTATCGTCGGTCATGGTTCGGTGAGCGCAGGGGTTGACTGGAAGCAGGAGCGCCTGACCTCCTCAGACAACTACGCGCGCGACGTGTATAAACGTGAAAACACCGGCCTGTATCTCACCGGTCAGCAGCAGTTTGGCGATGTGACCCTGGAAGCGTCCGGTCGTGAAGATCATGATGACGAATTCGGCTGGCATGGAACCTGGCAGACCGCCGCGGGCTGGGAGTTTGTTGATGATTATCGCGTGACCGTCTCTTACGGCACCGGCTTCCTGGCGCCGTCGCTGGGACAGCAGTACGGCGCGGAGCGTTTTGGTATCGCCTCCAACCCGAATCTCAAACCGGAAGAGTCAAAACAGTGGGAAGCCGGGCTTGAAGGCCTGACCGGCCCGGTAGACTGGCGCCTCTCCGCGTATCGCTATGAGATCGATAACCTGGTGACTTACAGCCAGACGGCATATTACAACATCAACTCTGCCACCATTAAGGGCGTGGAATGGACAGGTAATGTGGATACCGGCATCTTTTCTCACCGCGTAACGTTGCAGTACATCGACCCGCGTGACGACGAAACCGATGAGGTGCTGCCGCGCCGCGCCAAACGCCAGGCGAAGTATCAGCTCGACTGGACGATGTTCGATGTGGATATGGATATCGCATGGCAGTACTTTGGCCGCCGCTATGACAACCGCTCGTCAACCTATAACCCAGAGCAGCGGGTATTGCCGAGCTATAGCACTGTCGATATTTCCGCATCATATCCGGTAACGTCTCACCTCACAGTTCGTGGTAAAATAGGTAATCTGTTGGATAAAGATTACGAGACGGCTTATGGCTACCAAACTGCTGGACGAGAATACACCTTGTCAGGCAGCTACACCTTCTGATGCACGTCCCACCGTACTGGTCTTTGACTCTGGTGTCGGTGGGCTGTCTGTCTATGATGAGATCCGGCAGTTGCTGCCGGATCTGCATTACATCTACGCGTTCGACAATGTCGCTTTCCCGTACGGTGAAAAGACCGAAGAATTTATCGTTGAGCGCGTGGTAGAAATTGTCACTGCGGTTCAACAGCGTTATCCCCTGGCGATTGCCATTATTGCCTGCAATACCGCAAGCACGGTTTCCCTTCCCGCCCTGCGCGAAAAATTCGAGTTCCCGGTAGTGGGCGTGGTTCCCGCGATTAAACCTGCGGCGCGCTTAACGGCGAACGGCGTGGTGGGGCTGCTGGCGACCCGCGCGACGGTGCGCCGTCCTTATACCCATGAGCTGATTTCCCGCTTTGCTAATGAATGCCGGATTGAAATGCTGGGATCGGCGGAGCTGGTGGAACTGGCCGAGGCGAAGCTGCATGGCCATCCGGTTTCTCTCGATGAGCTGCGTCGTATCCTCAAGCCGTGGCTGCGGATGCCGGAACCGCCGGATACGGTTGTGCTGGGTTGCACCCATTTCCCTTTATTGCAGGATGAACTGCTCAGCGTACTGCCGGATGGCACCCGGCTGGTGGATTCCGGTGCGGCGATTGCCAGACGAACCGCCTGGCTGCTTGAGCATGAAGCGCCCGATGCAAAATCTCGTGATGAAAATGTGGCGTACTGCATGGCGCTCAGCCCGGAAACTGCGCAATTAATACCCGTTCTGCAACGCTACGGCTTCGCAAAGCTCGAAAAACTGCCACTTTAAAGACAATTTGGGTAAAAAAGAGACGGTTGATTTATTTTTTGAAAACAGGGCTTGTCACCGTCAGAGAAGTCCCTATAATGCGCCTCCACTGACACGGAACAACGGCGAATAAGCCGGCCGGTCA
>NZ_DAMBQK010000033.1:0-42884 GCF_032062175.1 Atlantibacter sp. | reverse complement strand
CGGATGCGGATTCAGACGCTGATGCAGACGCCGACGCCGATGCGGACGCTGATGCAGATGCGGATGCCGATTCAGACGCCGATGCGGATGCCGATGCAGATGCTGACGCCGACTCGGATGCGGATTCAGACGCTGATGCCGACGCCGACTCGGATTCTGATGCGGACGCCGATTCAGATGCCGATGCCGACGCCAATATCAAACTCGACGTCTCCGTCACGGTATCCCAGACCGAAGTCACTACCGGCAGCAAAATTATTCAGGTCAACGGCGGTAGCGGTAATCCGGATGGCTTCGATATTCAGGACGGCAAGATCGTCGCTATCGGTTCTAACGTTCGCGTGTGGTTAACGCCCGACAGCCCGTATAACGGCATTGTGGGCGATACCCCGCCGACCTGCGCCGATCCGGCCAACCAGATTAAGTATTACGACCAGTCCGGCAACGCGAACTCCGATTCGAGTAAATACTCGGATATCTTCGTGGTCGGCGATAAGACCGGCGGCTTCTACAAGCAGAGCGACTGGACCGGCGGGAAAGAGGATTTCAGACCGTTAAACGGCATCACCGGTAATCGGGGTGATGCGGGTAAGGTCGGCAAAGATTATATCTTCGTTAAAGGCGACAGCACTGACTATAAAGTCACGTCGTCTTCGAATAATAATGCCAATAGCCAGGACAACACCTACGATGGGTTAAAGGTCACCGACAGCCACGGCAAAGGGCTGTACGGCAACTCAAACCAGATTGAAGGCGTGATCTTCGGTGATGGCGGTTCCAAAACCAATCCCGGCACCACCACTACCGTTGTGGAGACCAAAGTTCAGCAGGTTTCGCTGGATGTGGACCTTAACCTGTCCAGCGACCATAACGCTGAACAGCTGACGCAAATCAAGCTCACCGGTATACCGGAAGGCGCGAAAGTCGTGGTCTCCGATGGCAGTACGGTGAACTATAAAGATGGCACCTATACCATCGACCTGCACAGCCCGACCTTTAAAGGGACCATTACGGTTGAACTGGAAAAAGGTGTCGATCATCTGGGCGAGATCCAGATGGAAGTGGCCTCTACCGCCAGTGAACACCACGACACCCATTTCACCTTTGATGGCGAAACCGGCGAACAGACCAACGCGCCAGAGCCTGAAATGATGTCCAGCCGGATGATGCTGGTGGATCACGACGGTTCAGATACCGACACGCACGACGGCTCTCACGACAGCACAACAGAACATGACGCGCAGCCGGATGCCCCAACGCCTGCCGACGATCATGGCGCATCCACACTGCTGGTCGCGGAAGACGACATCAGCCTCAACCACCTCGACAGCGACCAGGCCGGTACGCAGGCCACCGCGTCAACGCTGGCACCGCAATCTGAAACGTCGCTCAGCAATCTGCTGGGCGAGATGGAAGAAACGCATGTGGAGACGGCGGATACCGCCCCGGCGCAAGCAGGCACTGCTACCGCCCCTGAAACCAGCAGCGGCGCGGAACCTATCGTGCTAAGCGAAGTGCTGGGCGATACCGATAACAGCCAGGATCTGAGTTCGCTGATCAAGGTCGTCGAGCAGGGTAATGGCACCCAGACCGTGGATAACGCGGCGCAGGGCCATGCCACGCCAGTTGCCGAAACCGCCCCGGCCGATCCGGCGGCGGATAGCTACCACGGCGGCGATGAGTCGCTGATGGACAGCCTGATTGCCAAATCGGATACGGTGTCGTAAAGGTAAATATGGACATCCCTCGCGGCACGCTGCGAGGGATATTTCCCCGTAAAAGAAGAAATTAACGTTATTTAAAACGTCCTCTCTGGTTTGTTGATTAATCGGCAAATTAGCCCGAGGGCTTTTTAGATAAAAACGCTCTGTTATTGCTTATCCAACAACAGGGAATAAGTACCACAAAGGAAGAAACATGAATTACCGCAAGAACTTAATGTTAGGGCTCGCGCTGCCTCTGATGACATTAAGCCTGGCTCACGCCACCACGCTTGAAAACGCGATTAAACAAACGCTGGCTTCCCATCCTGAAATTAGCGCTTCCGCCAACAGCCGTTATTCTGCCGAACACGATTTGCAGGCGGCAAAAGGCGGCTATCTGCCCACGCTGAATCTCGAAGCGGGCACCGGCTGGGAGCAAACCGATAACGCCAGTACCCGCGCGTTAGGCGATCACAAACGCGACCTGAATCGCAGCGAGTCGAGCATTAATCTGCGCCAGAATATTTTTAACGGGTTCGCCACCACCAGCGAAGTGGCGCGCCAAAAGGCCACCGTGAACTCCCGGGCGTATAACGTCATGGATACCAGCGAAACCACCGCGTTGCAGGTGGTGCAAAGCTATCTCGACGTGCTGATGCGCGAAAGAATGGTGGCGCTGGCCCAGGAAAACCTGACCAACCATGAACGCATTTTCGATCAGATCACGCTGCGTACCGAACAGGGCGTAGGCCGCCTGGCGGACCACGAACAGGCGGAAGCACGCCTGGCCCAGGCGCGTAATAACCTGCTGACCGAACAGACCAATCTGGAAGACGCCCGCGCCAATTACCAGAGCGTAACCGGGATGGAAGCGGAAAACCTAACCCTGCCAGCGAAATTCGCGGTGCCCGCGTCGCTGGAAGAAGCCCGTAAAATCGCGCTGGAAAACAGCCCGCTGCTGAAACTGGCTGATTCGGATATCGAAGCCACCCGGGCGCAGTACGAAGCGGCCAAATCCCGTTTCTATCCGGAAGTGAATGTGGAAGTGGGCCGCACCATGGACAACAACATCGACGGAACGCGCGGCCATAACCAGGAGTGGCAGGCGATGATGCGGATGCGCTACAACCTGTTCAACGGCGGCAGCGATAAAGCCACCCTCTCTTCTTACGCTTACCGCACTAAAGAAGCCCAGGACGTGAAGCGCAATGCGCTGCGCCAGTTAAATGAAGAGCTGCGCCTGTCGTGGAACGCCCTGCGCAATGCGGAACAGCAGGTGCCGATCGCCAAAGAGTACGCCGATCGCAGTATGACGGTGCGCACCGCTTACCAGGAACAGTTCAGCCTCGGCGATCGCTCGCTGCTGGACATGCTCGACAGTGAAAATGAAGTTTTCAGCGCCCAGCGCCGATATGTAGAATTGCAGTTTGTTGAAATGTTTTCGACCTACCGCATCAACGCGCGGATGGGCGAACTGTTGAAAGCCATGTCGATTCAACTGCCGACTGCCGCACAACCGCTGGACGTCCAACAAACCACCCAGACGGACTTACCCGATCTTCAGTAAGACGAACCGGTAACCCATTGAACCAGGCGTTATTTTATCTGTTATGGGTGAAATAACGCTTCTTACTTTGCCTGGCATCAGGTACGGCAGATTATGGCACTGATCAACGACATCACTGATATTCAGGATCGCTCGTACAACGAGACGATCCGCCACGACCCAAGACTTAATCATGACGATCCGCTGCTGGATTGCCTGATGGTGGTTTGCAAATTGCACGGTATTATCACCAGCCGCAATGTGCTGACCGCCGGTCTGCCGTTGCAGTCCAACCGCCTGACGCTCAGCACCGTGCCACGCGCCGCACAGCGTGCCGGGTTAAAAGCGCGGGTGATCCAGCGACCAGTGACCAAAATAACGGCGCTGTCGCTGCCCGCCATCCTGGTGATGCATAACGGCCAGGCGGCCGTGCTGACCGCGCTGGACGGTGAAAAAGCCCGGCTGATGCCCGGCGAAACCGAAGGCGGCGCGATGACACTGGACGTTGCCGAGCTGGAAAAACTCTATGCCGGCAAAGCCATTTTTATTCAGCCGATACACGAATACGACAGCCAGCCGACGGCGCTGATCCCGCGCACCAAAGCCTGGTTCCAGGATACGCTGAAGCTGTCGAAATTCCTGTATCTTGACGCGGTGGTGGCGAGTTTTCTGATCAACCTGATCGCCCTGTGCTCGCCGCTGTTCGTCATGAACGTCTATGACCGCGTAGTGCCCAATCAGGCTACCGCCACGCTGTGGGTGCTGGCGATTGGCATCACTATCGCCTACGTGTTCGATCTGATTCTGAAAATATTGCGCAGCATCTGCCTGGATATCGCCGGTAAGAAAACCGATCTGATTGTCTCGGCGGCGCTGTTTGAGCGGCTGCTGGGCATGAAAATGAAACTGCGCCCGCCGCGCGTCGGCAGCTTCGCGCAGAATTTCCAGGACTACCAGTCGCTGCGCGATTTTCTGTCATCGCTGACGCTGACCGCGCTGATCGACTTCCCGTTCACTCTGCTGATCCTGGCGGTGGTGGGGGTTATCGGCGGGCCGCTGGTGTTTATCCCGCTGCTGGCTTACCCGGTCGCGATGCTGGTGAACTGGCTTATCCAGCGCCCGCTGATCGCCACCATCCAGAAAACGTTTAAGTTATCCAGCGAGCGCCAGGCGATGCTGGTAGAAACCCTGAGCGGGCTGGACGCCATCAAGCTGAACAATGCCCAGAGCGAGCGCCAGTACCAGTGGGAACAGATCATCAGCAGCCTCAGCAAGCTGGAGTTGCGGGTAAAATCCCTCTCCTGGGTGGCGGTGAATTTCACCCACTGGCTGCAACAGGCCTGTAGCGTGATGATGATCGTCGGCGGCGTGTACCTGATTATCGACGGCCATCTGAGCATGGGTGGGCTGATTGCCTGCTACCTGCTTAACCGCCGCGCCATGCTGCCTATCGGCCAGCTGTGCAGCCTGATCACCCGTTACCAGCGCGCCAAAATGACCAAACACACTATCGACGGCATGATGGATCTTGAACAAGAAGTGCAGCAGGACGACGTGCCGCTCAAGCGCGAAACCCTGACCGGCGCGATTGAGTTCCGCAACGTGACGTTCCGCTACCCCGGCAGCCAACAGACGTCGCTGAACACTATTTCACTGACCGTCACGCCAGGGGAAAAAATCGGCATTATCGGGCGCAGTGGCTCCGGCAAAAGTTCACTGGCGAAGCTGCTGGTGGGTTTTTATCAGCCGGACGATGGCAGCGTGCTGATCGACGGTATCGACGCGCGCCAAATTGATGTACACGATTTACGCCATAACATCGGCTATGCCCCGCAGGACATCCACCTGTTCAACGGGACGCTGCGCGACAACCTGCTGTGCGGCGCCAGCTATGTGGATGACGAAACCATGTTGCGGGTTGCCGAAGCGACCGGCGTTCATGAGTTCGCCCGCCGCCACCCTTCCGGCTACAACATGCAGGTTGGCGAACGCGGGATGAATCTTTCCGGTGGCCAGCGCCAGGCGATCACCCTTGCCCGCTCGCTGCTGCTCGATCCGCCCGTGTTGCTGCTGGACGAACCCACCAGCTCGATGGATAACACCAGCGAAGATCTGATTAAGAAGGCGCTTGTCCCCATCGTCAGCGATAAAACCGTGTTGCTGGTGACCCACCGCGCCTCGATGCTCACGCTGGTGGACCGATTAATTATTCTCGATAACGGCAAAATCATTGCCGATGGCCCGAAAGAGACCGTGATGAATGCGTTGAAAAAGGGGCAGATCCATGCGAATCGCTGAGGGATTGCGCCGCCTGAACCGCTGGCTGCTGGGCGATAAAAACAGCAATCAGTTCACCACCAGTGAAGTCAACAAAGCGCTGCTGGACGACACGCCGCGCGTGGTGCGCTTGACGCTGTGGGCGATCCTGGCGTTTTTTATCGCCGCCATTACCTGGGCGTCGCTGGCGGATATCGATGAAGTCACGCGCGGCGAAGGCAAAGCCATTCCCTCGTCCCGCCTGCAAAAAATCCAGAACCTGGAAGGCGGGATTGTGGCGGAAGTGTATGCCCGCGAAGGCGAAGTGGTGCAGGCGGGCGCGCCGCTGCTGCGTCTGGACGATACGCGCTTTAAATCCAACGCCGGCGAAACTGAAGCCGACCGCATGGCGCTGGAAGCCCGCATCCAGCGGCTGACCGCTCAGCTTAACGATGCTGAAAGCCTGACGATTTCCGACGAGATCCTGAAAGGCGCACCGGATATCGCCCAGGGCGAACTGGAACTGTTCGCCAGCATGAAAAAGCGCATCCAGAGCGAAATCGCCGGTCTGGATGAGCAATTGATTCAGAAGAAACAAGAGCTGCTGGATTTCGAAGCCAAGAAAGTGCAGTACCGTAACAGCCTTGGCCTGCTCCAGCAGGAAATCAATATGTCCGAACCGCTGGTGGCCAAAGGGGCGATTTCTAAAGTCGAAGTGCTGCGGCTGCGGCGTTCAGAAGTCGAAACCCGTGGTCAACTGGATTCGGTGGCGTTAGCCATTCCGCGCGCCCAGGCGGCAATCAACGAGATTGAAAGCAAGATCGCGGAAACCCGTGGGCGCTACCGCAGCGAAGCGCTGGCACAGCTAAACGAAGCGCGTACCGACCTCAGCAAACTGGAAGCGTCGGGCAAGGCGATTGAAGACCGGGTCAACCGTACCCTGGTGACGTCGCCGGTGCGCGGCATTGTGCAGCAGATGCTGGTGAATACCATCGGCGGCGTGATCCAGCCGGGCAACGACCTGGTGGAAATCGTCCCGCTGGATGACAGCCTGCTGGTAGAAGCGAAAATCCGTCCTAAAGATATCGCGTTTTTGCATCCGGGCCAGGAAGCGGTGGTGAAGTTTTCCGCCTATGACTACACCATCTACGGCGGGCTGAAGGGCAAGCTGGAGCAAATCAGCCCGGATACGGTGACCGATAAAGAGGGCAACAGCTTCTACGTGATCCGCCTGCGCACCGATAAAAATCATCTGGGCAGCAATGAAAAACCGCTGCTGATTATTCCGGGCATGGTGGCGTCGGTGGATATCATCACCGGTAAGAAAACCATTCTTGAATACCTGATGAAGCCGATTCTGCGCGCTCGCGCCGAGGCGTTCCGCGAGAGATAAAAAAATGCCGGTCCTGATGACCGGCATTTTTTATGGAGGCGGGATTACGGGCGATACACTTTCACGTTGTTGAAGCCCTGCTCGCGCAGATACAGCGCCTGCAGGCGGCTCATCACGCCGCGCTCGCACCACAGCAGCCAGGTTTTGTTCTGGTCCAGGTCGCCGAATTTGGTGCTCAGTTTGTAGAACGGCAGTGACACCACATCAACACCTTCTACCTTCAGCGGCTTGTCGTCCTGCTCATCAACTGAGCGGATATCCAGAATCACGTCATTCGGGCCAAACCCGGTGACGGTTTCTACTTCCACCACCACCTGCTGGGTTTGGGTGGCGATGTCGCGGATATCCACGTTGGTCGCCGCTTCGACTACCTGGTCGAGGATCGCAAAGTCAAAGTTAGCTTCTTCCGCTTCGATCTTTGCTTTCACCGCTTTCACGGTCGGGCTTTTCGAGATCACGCCGCAGTATTCCGGCATGGTGCGGGCGAAGTCTTCGGTGCCGATTTTACGCGCCAGATCGATGATGTGCTCTTTGTCATGGGCAATCAGGGGGCGCAGCACCAGGGTATCGGAAACGTTGTCGATCAAACGCAGGTTGGTCAGGGTCTGGCTGGACACCTGGCCCAGCGCTTCGCCGGTCACCAGCGCCTGGACGCCGTAACGCTCTGCAACGCGGGAGGCCGCGCGGATCATCATGCGCTTGAGCACCACGCCCATCTGCCCGTCATCGACTTTCTCAAGGATTTCGCCGACGACCGGTTCGAAGTTGATCGCCACAAAACGCACGCGGTGTGAGCTGCCGAAGCGGTTCCACAGGTAATGCGCGACCTGGCGGACGCCGATTTCATGGGCCGCGCCGCCGAGGTTAAAGAAGCAGTAGTGCACGCGACAGCCGCGACGCATCAGCATATAGCTGGAGACGCCGGAGTCGAAACCGCCGGAAATCAGTGACAGCACATCTTCCTGGGTGCCAATCGGGAAACCGCCCTGGCCTTCGTAGCGGCCTTTAACCAGCAGCAGACGGTCATCTTCGATTTCCAGGTTCACCGTAATGTCCGGGTGGGTCAGCTTCACTTTCGCGGATTCGACATGCTGGTTCAGCCCGCCGCCGACGTAGCGCTCGACTTCAATGGAGCTAAACTCGTGCTTGCCGCGACGTTTTACGCGCACGCAAAACGTTTTGCCTTCCAGTTGGTCGCGCCATGCCGCCAGGGTTTGCTCGAAAATATCGTGCAAACTGGTGAACGGCACGTCTTCGACTTCCAGAATATGGTGGATACCGGGGATGCGGGTTAACGCGTCGCGGATTTCAATACGCTGGTTTTCATCTTTGGCGCGGACCACGATATGGTCCCAGTGGCGGACAACGGCGAGGTTTTCGTCGTAATGTTTGAGTACGTTACGGATGTTTCCGGTCAGGATTTTAATAAAGCGCAAACGCACAGATTGGCTTTTAATTGTGATTTCCGGGAACAATTTAATGATAAACTTCATGGCGGCAATGGTTCGTTGGCAAGCCCCGAGGGCATTGAGAGAAGTACCGCAAGGCAACAATCGCGCTTGCATCGTGAGCGCGAGAGTATATCACCATCGCTGTGAGACTGCGCACATAACCAACCCATTCAGCGTTATTTGCTAATCATTTTGAGTCCGCTACCATGGAAATGATTCCATAACGATAGAGTCAGACATTCACTATGCCAAAGAAAAACGAACTCCCCGCCAGCTTTGAGACGGCGTTGCAGGAGCTTGAGCAGATTGTCAGCCGTCTGGAAAGTGGCGCATTGCCGCTTGAAGAGGCGCTTAACGAATTCGAACGGGGCGTGCAGCTGGCGCGCCAGGGGCAGGTCAAACTGCAACAGGCTGAACAGCGTGTGCAGATCCTGCTGTCTGAAAGCGAAGACGCCCCGCTCTCTCCTTTCAAACCGGATGCGGAATAAATGGATTTTCACGCCACCATGAAGGCCCAGGCGGAACGGGCCACCAACGCGCTGCGGCAGTTTATCAGCGCGCTGCCGTTTCAGAACACTCCGCTGGTTGAGACCATGCACTACGGCACACTATTAGGCGGTAAGCGGTTACGCCCGTTTCTGGTGTATGCCACCGGCGAGATGTTTGGCGTCGCCCCGCAGGCGCTGGACGCGCCCGCTGCGGCCATCGAATGTATTCACGCCTATTCACTGATGCATGACGATCTCCCGGCGATGGATGACGACGATTTACGTCGCGGCCATCCGACCTGCCACATTAAATATGGCGAAGCGAGCGCTATTTTGGCCGGAGACGCCCTGCAAACGCTGGCGTTCTCTATACTGAGTGATGCACCCATGCCCGGCGTGGCTTTAGCCGACCGGCTCAGCCTGGTGTCTGAACTGGCGATCGCCAGCGGCGTAGCGGGGATGTGCGGTGGCCAGGCGCTGGATCTGGAAGCCGAAGGCAAACAGATATCGCTGGAGGCGCTGGAGCGCATTCACCGCCACAAAACCGGCGCATTAATTCGCGCTGCCGTACGTATGGGCGCGCTGTGTGCCGGTGAACCGGGGCGCGATGTGCTGCCGATCCTCGACCGCTACGCAGAAAGTATCGGTCTGGCGTTCCAGGTTCAGGATGACATTCTGGATGTGGTGGGGGATACTGCCACGCTGGGTAAACGCCAGGGCGCCGATCAGCACCTGGGGAAAAGCACCTATCCTGCGTTGCTGGGCCTTGAGCAAGCCCGTGAAAAAGCGCAGGCGCTGTGCGAGGATGCCCTTGCCGCACTTCGGGAACTGTCGTCAAAACAGATGGATACTCGCACACTGGAAGCGTTAGCGACTTACATCATCCAACGTGACAAATAACATAATTACCACGAGCCTCTGATGAGTTTTGATATCTCAAAGTACCCAACCCTGGCGCTGGTGGACTCGACCCAAGAGTTGCGCCTGTTGCCGAAAGAGAATCTGCCGAAGCTGTGCGACGAACTGCGTCGTTATCTGCTTGATAGCGTGAGCCGCTCCAGCGGGCATTTTGCCTCGGGGCTGGGAGCCGTTGAGTTAACGGTCGCGCTGCATTACGTCTATAACACGCCATTCGACAGACTGATCTGGGACGTGGGCCATCAGGCTTATCCGCATAAGATCCTTACCGGACGGCGCGACAAAATCGGCACCATTCGTCAGAAAGGCGGGCTGCATCCGTTCCCGTGGCGCGGCGAGAGCGAGTATGACGTGTTAAGCGTCGGCCATTCGTCAACCTCCATCAGCGCCGGGATCGGCGTTGCCGTGGCTGCGGCGAAAGAGAATAAAGGCCGCCGCACCGTGTGCGTGATTGGCGACGGCGCGATCACCGCCGGGATGTCTTTCGAAGCCATGAACCACGCGGGCGATATCAAACCCGATATGCTGGTGATCCTTAACGACAACGAAATGTCGATCTCGGAAAACGTCGGCGCGCTGAATAACCATCTAGCGCAATTGCTTTCCGGGAAGCTCTATTCAACGCTGCGCGAAGGCGGCAAAAAAGTGCTGTCCGGCGTGCCGCCGATCAAAGAGCTGATCAAGCGCACCGAAGAACACATTAAAGGCATGGTGGTGCCGGGAACGCTGTTTGAAGAACTGGGCTTTAACTATATCGGGCCGGTGGACGGTCACGATGTGCTGGGCCTGGTGCACACCCTGAAAAACATGCGCGACCTGAAAGGCCCGCAGTTCCTGCACATCATGACCAAGAAAGGCCGGGGTTACGAACCGGCGGAAAAAGATCCGATCACCTTCCACGCGGTGCCGAAATTCGATCCGCAAAGCGGCTGCCTGCCGAAAAGCAGCGGCGGTTTGCCGAGCTATTCGAAAATCTTTGGCGACTGGCTGTGCGAAACCGCCGCCAAAGACAGCAAGCTGATGGCGATCACTCCGGCGATGCGCGAAGGCTCCGGCATGGTGGAGTTCTCGCGTAAATTCCCGGACCGCTATTTCGACGTGGCGATCGCCGAGCAGCACGCGGTGACGCTGGCGGCGGGGCTGGCGATTGGTGGCTATAAGCCGATTGTGGCGATTTACTCGACCTTCCTGCAACGCGCTTACGACCAGGTGATCCACGACGTCGCCATCCAGAAGCTGCCGGTGATGTTCGCCATCGACCGTGCCGGCATTGTGGGCGCAGACGGGCAAACTCACCAGGGCGCGTTCGATCTGTCGTTCCTGCGCTGCATCCCGGATATAGTGATTATGACGCCGAGCGATGAAAACGAATGCCGCCAGATGCTGTATACCGGTTATCACTATAGCGATGGCCCGACGGCAGTGCGTTACCCGCGCGGCAACGCGGTGGGCGTAGAGTTAACCCCGCTGGAGATGCTGCCGATTGGCAAAAGCGTGGTAAAACGCCAGGGCGAAAAAATCGCTATTCTGAACTTCGGCACCCTGATGCCGGATGCCGCCGCCGTGGCGGAATCCCTTAACGCCACGCTGGTGGATATGCGTTTTGTGAAACCGCTGGATGAAGCGCTAATCCTGGAACTGGCCGCCAGCCACGACTCGCTGGTCACTGTCGAAGAGAACGCCATTATGGGCGGCGCAGGCAGCGGCGTGAATGAAGTGCTGATGGCGCACCGTAAGGTAGTACCAGTCCTTAATCTCGGCCTGCCGGACTTCTTTATCCCCCAGGGCACTCAGGATGAAGCCCGTGGCGAAATCGGCCTTAATGCCGCCGGCATGGAAGCGAAAATCCGCGCCTGGCTGGGATAAGCGCCACCCCCTCCCCTTTCCTCTCCTGCTATGCTTAAAGGATCACCTTTGTTACCCGCAAGCAGGAGAGGAAGCATGCAATACAATAATTTAGGAAAAACCGATCTCAGGGTATCCCGTCTTTGCCTGGGCTGTATGACGTTTGGCGAACCGGACCGGGGCAAGCACGCCTGGACGCTACCGGAAGAGAGCAGCCGCCTGATCATTAAGCACGCCGTAGAGAAAGGCATTAACTTTTTTGACACCGCCAATAGCTATTCCGATGGCAGCAGTGAAGAGATCCTTGGCCGCGCGCTGAAAGACTTCGCCCGTCGTGACGAGGTGGTCGTCGCCACCAAAGTATTCCATCAGGTCGGCGATTTGCCAGAGGGCCTGTCGCGGGCGCAAATCCTGCGCTCTATCGACGATAGCCTGCATCGTCTGGGCATGGAGTATGTCGACCTGCTGCAAATCCACCGCTGGGACTACAACACGCCCATTGAAGAAACCCTCGACGCGCTAAATGACGTGGTGAAATCCGGCAAAGCGCGCTATATCGGCGCGTCCTCAATGCACAGCGAGCAGTTCGCTCAGGCGCTGGCGCTCCAGGATCAACACGGCTGGGCGCGTTTCGTCACCATGCAGGATCACTACAACCTGATTAACCGCGAAGAAGAGCAAGGCATGCTGCCGCTGTGCCTGCAGGAAGGCGTGGCGGTGATCCCGTGGAGCCCGCTGGCGCGTGGCCGTTTGACACGCCCGTGGGGCGAAACCACCGCGCGGCTGGTTTCCGATGAATTCGGCAAAACGCTGTATCAGCAAACCGAAGAGAACGACGCCAGAATCGCCGAGCGCGTCGCCGCCATCGCCGAAGATAAAGGCGTGTCGCGGGCGCAGGTGGCGCTGGCATGGGTGCTGAGTAAACCCGCCATTGCCGCGCCGATTATTGGCGCATCCCGTGAAGAACAACTGAATGATCTGCTGGGCGCAGTGGATTTAACGCTGAACGATGTGGAAATCGCCGAGCTGGAAACGCCTTATCAGCCGCATCCGGTGGTGGGATTTAAGTAACAACATCCCCTCTCCTTGCATTAAGGAGAGGGAATCAACGGCTTAACCGGTAATAAAGTGGTCGTGCCCTTTGCCGGTGATGTTTACCGGCTCGCCGTCACGCGTAAAGTGTAACCCTTCAACGTCGGCGGTGATCTGCCCAATGCAGGTAAAAGGTACGCCCAGCCTGCCCAGCGCCACGTCAATCACGCCGCGATTGAGTTCCGGCACGGTAAAGCACAGTTCGTAATCCTCACCGCCGGTCAGCGCGAAAAGCTCGGCCTGTTCAGGGCTGACGTTTTCACGCAGCACATCCGAGAACGGCAAGGCGTCCAGCGCCACTTTCGCGCCGCAGTCGCTGGCCTTCAGAATATGCGCCAGATCGGAGATCAGCCCATCGGAGAGATCGATAGCGCTGCTGGCGATATCGCGCAGCGCCTGGCCCTGCAATATCCGCGGCGTGGGGCGTAAATGGCGCTGTAACAGATAATCCGCCTGGGTGGTGTTGCTCACCGTTAAGCGGTTTTGCAATATCGCCAGCCCTGCCGCGCTGTCGCCAGGCGTACCGGTGACGTAGATCCAGTCGCCCGGTTTCGCGCCCGAGCGCTTCAGCGCGCGGCCATTCGGCACGAAGCCGTGAATACCCAGCGTCATGGAGAGCGGACCACGGGTGGTGTCGCCGCCAATCAGCTGCATATCGTAATAATTCAAAAGCTCGAACAGACTGTCGCTAAAGGCTTCCAGCCACGCTTCGTCGACGTCAGGTAGGGTTAATGCCAGCGTCAACCACGCGGGGTCAGCGCCCATCGCGGCTAAATCACTGAGGTTAACCGCCAGCGCTTTGTAACCCAAATCGCGCGGATCGATATCCGGCAAAAAATGGATGCCGCTAACCAGCGTGTCGGTGCTTATTGCCAGCGTTTGTTTTTCCGGAACCGTCAGCAGTGCGCAATCGTCACCGATTCCGGTTTCCACATCACGTCGAGAGCTTCTCACGCGATCAAAATAACGGGCAATAAGGGAAAACTCGCCGCATGCCATGCGTTATGCCTCGCAGAAAAAGAGAATGGCCGGAGACATGTCCGGCCAGAGGATTGGCTTACTTGCGATTGGGGCGGATTTGCGGAGCGGCTTTGTCCAGCACGCCGTTGACGAACTTGTGACTGTCTTCAGCACCGAAGGTTTTCGCCAGCTCAATCGCTTCGTTGATGGCAACTTTATAAGGCACATCCTGACGCTTAGCGAGTTCGTACAGCGCGATGCGCAGAACCGCTCTTTCTACCTGGCCCAGCTCATCGAGCAGACGGGACAGGTAAGGTTGCATCAGGCCATCGAGATACGCGCTGTTGGTCGCCACTCCGGACAGCAGTTCACGAAAGTACAGAACGTCCACGTCTTTAACGTCCTGTTCCGCCAGGAACTGGTATTCAACATCAGCGATGTCGTTTTTGGACAACTGCCAGGAGTAAAGTGCCTGGACGGCACATTCACGGGCGCGGCGACGAGCAGCAGGTTTCACGGAATTCCCCTTAAAATCAGGCCTTGATGGCTTTCAATACATTAATCATTTCAAGCGCGGTAAGGGCTGCTTCAGCACCTTTGTTACCGGCTTTTGTACCAGCGCGTTCGATGGCTTGTTCAATACTTTCAGTGGTGAGTACGCCGAACGCTACCGGGATTTCGCTTTCCTGAGCAACATGCGCCAGGCCGTTGCTGGCACCGCCGGCAACGTATTCGAAGTGTGCAGTGCCGCCACGGATCACGGTACCCAGCGCGATCACCGCATCGTATTTACCGGTTTTCGCCAGAGCGCCGGCTGCCAGCGGCAGTTCATATGCGCCAGGAACCCAAACCACGGTGATGTTTTCATCTTTAACCTGGCCGATACGTTTAAGCGCGTCGATAGCGCCATTCAGCAGGCTGTCGTTGATGAAGTTGTTAAAACGCGCGATGGTGATGGCGACGCGAGCGTCCGGGGTAGCAACAGTAGCTTCGATAACGTTCATACTCTTCCTTAACGGGTTCATTTGTGGCCCCGCAGGGGGGCGGATTCTATCATGTTTTTTTATGGGCTGCTTACGTTTTAAAACTCGGCGTTATTGCAGCGTAAGCCGGAGACACAAATCCGGACCAACCGGACGTATCTCGCTGAATGTCAATGCGGGCGCATCCGCCAGCTTTTCAAGGCCAGGAAGGGCGAATAAACCGCGCGCATCGCTGCCTAACAGCTTCGGCGCGATATACAGCACAATCTCGTCCACCACGCCCGCCTGTAGCAGCGCGCCAGACAGTTCGGCCCCCGCCTCCACCCAAATCGTATTTACCTGCCGTTTGCCCAACAGCATCATCAGCACCACTAAATCGAGGTGCCCGTTGTGCTCCGGCACCGGCAGTTGAGTGACGCCTTCCGGCCAGCGGGCATCGTCGGGCTGAGTACGCGCCAGCCAGGTTTCCCCCGGCTGGTGAATAATTTTATGCTCGGGCGTCACCCGGTTCTGCGAGTCGATGACGATGCGGGTCGGCATCCGCAGTTGGTCTTCGGGGTACAGCGCCTGGGTATCCGCGTCTAACTCATTCCAGCGCACGGTCAGCGACGGGTTATCCGCCAGCACCGTGGCGCTACTGGTAAGGATAGCGCTACTTTGCGCCCGGAAGCGTTGCACATCGCGCCGCGATTCGGCGGAGGTGATCCACTGGCTTTCGCCGCTCGCCATCGCGGTGCGTCCGTCTAACGACGCGCCCAGCTTCAGTTGTACAAACGGGAAGCCGGTGCGCATCCGCTTCAGGAAGCCTTTATTCAGGGCTTCGGCTTCATTCATCATCAGGCCGTGGCTGACCTCGATGCCCTCTTGCTGCAGGCGATACAGCCCGCGCCCGGCGACCTGCGGATTCGGGTCCTGCATTGCGGCAACCACGCGGGCCACGCCTGCGGCGATCAACGCGTCACAGCACGGCGGCGTGCGGCCATGGTGGCTACAGGGCTCAAGGGTGACATAGGCGGTCGCGCCACGGGCTTTTTCGCCCGCCATCCGCAGCGCATGCACTTCGGCGTGCGGCTCTCCGGCGCGATAGTGAAAACCTTCACCCACGATTTCGCCGTCGCGCACAATCACGCAGCCGACGTTGGGATTAGGAGAAGTGGTAAAACGACCACGCTGCGCCAGTTTCAGCGCCCGCGCCATGAAAATCTCATCCTGCATTGGGCTTAATCCTGCAAGCGGGCGATCTCTTCGCCGAATTCACGGATATCTTCGAAACTGCGGTATACAGAGGCGAAGCGAATGTAGGCGACCTTATCAAGCTTTTTCAGCTGTTCCATTACCAGGTTGCCAATCATTTTGCTGGGGATTTCACGCTCCCCGGTGGCGCGCAACTGCGATTTGATATGGTTAACCGCCATTTCGACGTCATCGGCGCTGACCGGACGCTTCTCCAGCGCCTTTTGAAAGCCGCTTCTCAGTTTGTCTTCGTTAAACGGCTCGCGGACGTCATTGCTTTTGATCACGCGGGGCATCACCAGTTCCGCCACTTCAAAGGTCGTGAAGCGTTCATGGCACACCAGGCACTGACGGCGACGGCGCACCGACGAACCTTCTCCAACCAGGCGAGAGTCAATGACTTTGGTATCCACAGCGAAACAGAATGGGCAATGCATAGCGCGTCCTGACAGATAATTTAACTGAGGGTTAGTGTAACCTGAACTGGCACCACAACAAAGATGAAGCGCTTTTGAGACAAGGGATGAAGGAATTTTTATGCGCGCGCGCTAGCATTAATGCATTAAAAACACACAGGATCGTCACTATGAGAACCGCTTACACATCTTTGTTCCTCGTTACGCCATTATTGCTCGCCGCCTGCGCACCGCAAAGTGAAGTCCGTCAGATGCACAATAGCGTCAGCACACTTAATAAAGAAATGGGCAAGCTGCAGCAGGAGACCATTAAGATCACCCAGCAAAACGCCCTTAACGCCCGTTCGCAAAGCGGCGTTTACTTACTGCCTGGCGCAAATACCCCGGCACGGTTAAACAGCCAGTTGGGGATGATGAAAATGTCGCTGGCGAATGTCGCGGCGGATGCCAGCGGTACGGTTGCCACGCTGCGCATCGAGGGCGAATCCAGCACCCCGTTTCCGGCGTTTACCGGCACTATCGAATGGGGCCAGTTGCAGGGCACCACCGAAAGCTACCAGGAAGTGAACGTGCAGAATCAGCAGTTCAGCGCGCCGGCCAGCATCCTGGCCCCCAGCGATGTCTCCGTTCCCGTCAAACTTAACGGCATTACGCCCGACCAGTTAGGCTTTGTCCGTATTCACGACATCCAGCCGCTGCAAGCGCCCGCTATGTAATACCCCTCAGGCCGGATCGCCCCGGCCTTGTTACTTTTTTCACATCTAAAACCGCTTTTTATTATTCACCACTTCTATGTTCGGATAGAATCCTATTGCCGAATGTGTATAAACGTGAACGCAATCGTTTACGCTTAAGACAGGAATGTGAAACAACACATATTTTTGTGAGCAATGATTTCTATAATAGTGACCAGAATAACATCTCCCGTTCAGGCTGGTGGGAGAGTACGACATACCTTATCTCCCGTTGGGGATTTCATCTAAAAGTGGCAATAACCATGAAAAAAATTGTTTTAGCTGCCGGTGCGGCACTGGCGCTTTCCGCTTCTTTCTCTTCCAGCGCGGAAGAAACCAATAAACCTGAATACCTGTCTGACTGGTGGCATCAGAGCGTCAATGTGGTGGGCAGTTATCACACCCGTTTCGGACCGCAGCTGCGTAACGACACCTATCTGGAATACGAAGCGTTCGCCAAAAAAGACTGGTTCGATTTCTACGGCTATGTGGATGCGCCGCGCTTCTTCGGTGGCGACAGCAATGCGCGCGGTATCTGGAACCACGGTTCTCCGCTGTTTATGGAAATCGAACCGCGCTTTTCTATCGACAAACTGACCGACACCAGCCTGGCGTTTGGTCCGTTTAAAGAGTGGTATTTCGCTAACAACTATATCTACGACATGGGCCGCAACGCCTCTGGCCGCCAGAGCACGTGGTATATGGGTTTAGGTACCGATATCGAAACCGGCCTGCCGATGAGCCTGTCCATGAACGTGTATGCCAAATACCAGTGGCAGAACTACGGCGCAGCGAACGAAAACGAGTGGGATGGCTACCGTTTCAAAGTGAAATACTTTGTGCCGATCACCCCGCTGTGGGGCGGCAACCTGAACTATATCGGCTTCACCAACTTTGACTGGGGTTCCGAACTGGGCGACAAAGATTTCCGCGACCTGAACGGCAACAAAGCCCGTACCAACAACTCGATTGCGTCCAGCCACATCCTGTCGCTGAACTACGATCACTTCCACTATGCGGTCGTAGCGCGTTACTGGCACAACGGCGGCCAGTGGGCGGATGACGCTGAGCTGAACTTCGGCAACGGTCCGTTCAACGTGAAATCCACCGGTTGGGGTGGCTATCTGGTTGTGGGTTACAACTTCTAAATTGTTACGCCGGTCATACTATGACCGGCGTTTCTTCACTCCGCGCAGCTTAACGCTAAGGTTTTATCCAGCAGCCACGGGCGCAAATACCCGACTGTATTGGATAACGGCAACACATCCGCAGAAAGTGGAATCCCCAGATAACGCTGTATGTAATCGCGCCGTGCGATAATGCGTGCCCACACCGCCGGGTAATCCCTTGCCAACTCTTCACGTAGCGCCGCATCGGCAAGCGCCACGGTATCTTCAATGCTGGCTCCCGCGTACCCTGCCCGCGACGGGATAATGTCAATCTGTAACAGCATACCGCTGGCTAACGCGATGGTTGAATCAGGCGTAATCGGTGAACACATCCACTCTTCATCCGCCACTAAATGACCGGGATTCAGGTGCCAGTGATAATCGCTTTTCGGCAACAATTTTTCGATTAGCTGGTAAATTTCCCCGCCGGTAACCCCGACGCGCATCCGCTCAAGCCAGCCTACTACCGCGCGATAATAAGGGATTGCCACCATGTCAAGATAGTCTGCAACCGCAGGTGTCAGCTCGGTTTGATTCGCGACCACATAGGCGGCGCGGCTGCTTAGCCCCCCTTTGTAGCTGGTGGTTAGGGAAAATTTATCACCACGCTGAATCACTTTGTCACTGGGGTAAAGGTTGGCGCTGTCAAAGCGGTCCCCGGTCGCGGCAATCATAATTACGTTGTTGGCCTGCCCTTCCGCCGCCAGCAGCGCGCCGATCTGCTTTTCGGTCTTACCCGGCTCGATGGCATTAAGCGCGCTAAGAATTGCCGTTGAGGCGAGGTTAGCGCCGTATTCGTAGTGCGCGAGTTCATTGGCGTTGTTCACGATGCGAGCCCCGTTGGCCGGGGAGATAAACACGCCGGTGGCGTTGGTCAGAATGCCATCGGGCGTTACCGCTGCGCGCAGCGAATCAACAATAAACGACGGTAAATCGAAGAGTTGAGTATTGTCATCATACTCGCTGGTAAACAGTTTCCAGCCCGCCACGCCGATGCGTTTTTTCTCTGCCAGGCCCGCTAAACGCAGGGTTTCCGGCAGCGGCGTCGTGTTGGTCATCGGCTGGTTGGGCAACGAGAACCACGGCGCAGGCACCACGCGGTTTGCCAGCCGGGCGTGGGCGGCCAGCTTGAGGTTTTCATTGCCCAGCACCAGTACCGCTTCGCCATCCTGATGCAACACCAGCAGCGCCTCTTCAAAGCGCGGGATAAACCCGGTCAGGTATTCGAAATTCGCGCCGTGCTCTTTATCGGCATAGACAACCAGCGTGTCCAGCGAAAGTTGCGCCATGCGTTCAAGCACCCTGGCTTTACGTAATTTCAGCGTGGCATCCGTCAGGGTAACGGACGGTACGGCCTGCCAGCATTCCGGCTGGGGGATATTTTTGACAACGATGCGGCGTGGTTCGGTCATTGCAAAGCGCTCCGTGTAATCAGGTCTTATAATTCTGGCCGATCCACAGTAAACAAAGCGCTGCAAACAGGCAAAAAAAATCCCGGCCAGTTGGCCGGGATTTTATTCACGCTGTACGCATTAAGGCAGAATCGAAGGCTGGTCGGCGCCCTCTTTCTCCACTTTCTGCTGGATCAGATGCTCGCGCTTCATACCCAGTTTCAACGCCAGCGCGGACGCCACGTAGATAGACGACGCAGTACCGATAGACACACCGATCAGCATAGTCAGGGAGAAGCCCTGCAGCATGGTGCCGCCAAACAGGTATAGCATCAGGATCACCACCAATGTAGTACCGGAGGTGATCAAGGTACGGTGCAGCGTCTGGGTCAATGACACGTTAAAGATTTCGTAAGGCGTACCGCGACGGATCTTGCGGAAGTTTTCACGAATACGGTCAGATACCACGATGCTGTCGTTCAGCGAGTAGCCGATAACCGACATCAGCGACGCAACAATCGTCAGGTCCACTTCAATATGGAACAACGACAGCACGCCCATGGTGATCACCACGTCGTGCGCCAGCGCGATAACCACGCCCGCCGCCAGACGCCACTCAAAGCGGAACCCGACGTAAACGAGAATGGAGAGCAGCGCGACCAGCAGCGCCATCGCGCCAGTTTGCGCCAGTTCCGCGCCCACGCTCGGGCCGACGAACTCAATACGCTTCACCACGGCGTTCTGGCTGGTAGCGTCGTTAATCACGCTGACCACTTTGCTACCCAGAACCTGGCCGCCGGTTGCGCCTTCCGCAGGCGGCATACGCACCATGATGTCACGGCTGCTGCCGAAGTTTTGCAGCAGCGGATCTTCAAAGCCCGCTTTCACCAGCGATTCACGCATCAGATCCATATCCGCCGGTTTTTCCAGCGAAATTTCAATGACCGTACCGCCGGTGAAATCGAGACCCCAGTTAAAGCCCTTCACGCCAATGATAATAATCGACGCGATAAGCAGCAGACCAGAGATGCCGAAGGCCCAGTAATCCCAGCGCATAAAGTCATAGACTCTACGGCCGTGGTTCAATTGTTCAACAGTATAATCCTGTGCCACAACGCACTCCTCAAATAGACAGCTTCTTGATGCGTTTGCCGCCGTACAGCAGGTTCACGATGGCACGAGTACCGACGATTGCGGTAAACATCGAAGTCGCCACGCCAATGCCGGTGGTAATTGCAAAGCCCTTAATCGCCCCGGTACCCACTGCGTACAGGATCAACACTTTAATCAGCGTGGTCACGTTCGCATCGAAGATGGAACTGAACGCGCCTTTGTAGCCTTCGTCGATCGCCTGCTGGACTGAACGCCCGTTGCTCAACTCTTCCTTGATACGTTCGTTGATCAGTACGTTGGCGTCCACCGCGACCGCAAGGGTTAACACGATACCCGCAATACCCGGCATGGTGAGCGTCGCCCCTGGCAGCAGGGACATAATCCCGACGATCAGCACCAGGTTGGCAATCAGCGCCGTGGTGGCGATCAGGCCAAACTTCTTATAGAAGATGATCATGAACAGGATGGAGACCGCCAGGCCCGCCAGACACGCTTCCAGACCCTGGGTGATGTTCTGCATACCCAGCGTCGGGCCGATGGTGCGCTCTTCAACAATCTGAATCGGCGCAATCAGTGCACCGGCACGCAGCAGCAGCGAAAGCTGACGCGCTTCGTTCGGGTTGTTGATACCGGTGATGCGGAAGCTGTTGCCCAGACGCGACTGAATGTTCGCCACGTTGATCACTTCTTCCTGCTTAGCCAGAATCGCACGGCCATTCGCGTCTTTTTTACCGCTGTCTTTGTATTCCACAAACAGGGTCGCCATCGGCTTGCCGATGTTGTCCTTGGTGAAATTCGACATGATGTTACCGCCCGCGCTATCCAGTGAAATATTCACCTGAGGCTGGTTGTATTCATCGGTACTGGACGTCGAGTCGGTGATATGGTCGCCGGTTAAGATCACGCGTTTGAACAGCACAACCGGCTGCCCTTCACGGGTCTGTTTGACTTCGGAATCGCCCGGAACGCGGCCTGCCGACACAGCGGCGGGATCGACGTTGGTATTAACCAGACGGAATTCCAGCGTTGCCGTCGCACCCAGAATTTCTTTGGCGCGCGCGGTGTCCTGGATACCCGGCAGCTCGACCACGATACGGTCAGCGCCCTGGCGTTGAACCAGCGGTTCCGCCACACCCAGTTGGTTTACACGGTTACGCAGAATGTTGATGTTCTGCTGTACCGCATATTCACGCGCTTCTTTCAGACGTTCGTCGGTCATCACGGCACGCAGCGTATTATCACCCTGGCTGGAAATCACCAGATCGCGATGGCGCGGCGAGAGATAAGAAATCGCTTCGTTACGCGCATTGCTGTCGCGAAAGACGATATTCAAACCGTAGTTATCGGCTTTACGCACGTTGGTGTACGCGATGCCTTTTTCGCGCAGATCGCTACGCAGGCTGTCCATGTTCTGCTCCTGGAGCTTGCCCAGTGCAGTATCCATATCCACTTCCATCAGGAAGTGAACGCCGCCGCGCAGGTCGAGACCCAGCTTCATCGGCTCAGCATTAATAGACGTTAACCAGCGCGGCGTTGCCGGCGCGAGGTTAAGGGCCACCACGTAGTTATCGCCCAATACGTCCATCAGCGCTTCGCGCGCGCGTAATTGGGTATCGGTGGAATCAAAGCGGGCAAGAATACTGCCTTGCTCCAGCGCCACAGACTTCGCGGTGATTTTTTGTTGATTTAAGGTGTTCTGGACCTGATTCAGCGTTTGCTCACTGGCGGCGACGCCGCGCGCGCCAGTGATCTGAACAGCCGGATCCTCACCATACAGGTTGGGAAGGGCATAAAGCAGGCCGACGACAATAACGACGACCAGCATGATGTACTTCCACAAAGGATAACGGTTTAACACGGCAGTTCCCTTTGGGAAAACGAAAGATTACAGCGCCTTCATGGTGCCTTTCGGCAGGACGGCTGCGACGAAGTCACGCTTAATAACTACTTCAGTGGTGTCGTTCAGAGCGATAGCGATATAGCCGCTTTCCGCTACTTTGGTCACACGACCAACCAGACCGCCGTTAGTCAGCACTTCATCGCCTTTCGCGATGGAGTTCATCAGGTTTTTATGTTCTTTGGTGCGCTTTTGCTGCGGGCGCAGGATCATGAAATAGAAAATCAGACCAAACACCACCAGCATCAGAATCAGTGACATCGGGCTGCCCTGCGCCGGAGCACCTGTTGCCGCTACCGCATCAGAAATGAAAAAGCTCATTAAAATTCCCTCATTATTTAATTAATCAACATTCAAAGGTGGAACCGGTCTATCCTGGCGTTGGTAAAAATCTGCAACGAAGTGCTCTAATTTACCCTCTTCGATAGCCTTGCGTAAACCAGCCATTAGGCGCTGATAGTAGCGAAGATTATGAATGGTATTGAGACGCGCACCCAGTATTTCGTTGCAACGATCGAGATGATGCAAGTAAGCACGTGAATAATTGCGACAGGTGTAGCAATCGCACTCTTCATCCAGCGGTGATGTGTCGCTTTTGTACTTCGCATTACGGATCTTCACCACGCCATTGGTGACGAAAAGGTGACCGTTACGGGCGTTACGCGTTGGCATAACGCAATCGAACATATCGATACCGCGACGCACCCCTTCCACCAGATCTTCCGGTTTACCTACGCCCATCAGGTATCGTGGTTTATCTGCCGGGATCTGCGGGCAAACGTGTTCGAGGATGCGATGCATGTCCTCTTTCGGTTCGCCCACAGCCAAACCGCCGACAGCGTAGCCATCAAAGCCAATCTCGACTAGCCCTTTGACGGAGATATCACGTAAATCTTCGTAAACGCTGCCCTGGATAATCCCGAACAGCGCGTTTTTATTACCCAGAGAATCAAAGCGATCGCGGCTGCGTTTCGCCCAGCGCAGCGACATTTCCATCGAGCGTTTGGCGTAATCCCAGTCGGCAGGATACGGCGTGCACTCATCGAAAATCATTACGATGTCGGAACCGAGATCGTACTGAATTTCCATGGATTTTTCCGGGTCGAGGAAAATCGGATCGCCGTTAATCGGGTTGCGGAAGTGCACACCCTGTTCGGTGATTTTGCGAATATCACCAAGGCTAAAGACCTGGAATCCTCCGGAATCGGTAAGGATCGGGCCTTTCCACTGCATAAAATCATGCAGATCGCCGTGCAGCTTCATGATTTCCTGGCCGGGACGCAGCCACAGGTGGAAGGTGTTACCCAGAATAATCTGCGCGCCGGTGGCTTCAACTTCTTCCGGCGTCATGCCTTTTACGGTGCCGTAGGTGCCGACGGGCATAAACGCGGGCGTTTCAACCACGCCGCGTTCAAACACCAGCCGACCGCGACGGGCGCGACCATCGGTGGTCTGTAATTCAAAGTTCATGTTTTCTCCTGCATCAGAGAGACAGTCTGATGATTGTGCTAACAGCGTGGAGTTCGCTCCACGCTGAAAATCAATAACGCCCGGTTAAGGCGTTATTTGGTAATAGATTATTGGTCTTGCCCGATTTGCTCGGTGATAGCCGACGGATTGTACGTGATAAACATCGCATCCCCGTAACTAAAAAAGCGATATTGCGCATTTACCGCCTGCTGGTAAGCATTCATGGTGTGGCGATACCCGGCAAAAGCCGACACCAGCATAATCAGCGTCGATTCTGGCAGGTGGAAATTGGTCACCAGCGCGTCGATGACTTTGTACTGGTAGCCCGGATAGATAAAGATTTGGGTATCATCAAAGAACGGTTCGATCAGATCGTTTTTCGCTGCCTGGGCTGCGCTTTCCAGCGAACGCACCGAGGTGGTGCCTACCGCGATCACCCGGTTGCCACGCGCTTTACAGGCCAGTACCGCGTCGACCACATCCTGCGGCACTTCGGCATATTCAGAATGCATGATGTGGTCTTCAATGCTGTCGACCCTCACCGGCTGGAACGTCCCTGCGCCGACGTGCAGCGTGACAAACGCCATCTCCACGCCCTTCTGGCGCAGTTTTTCCAGTAGCGGCTCATCAAAATGCAGCCCGGCGGTAGGCGCCGCCACCGCGCCCGGTTTGGCGCTGTAAACCGTCTGGTACAGTTCACGGTCGGACTCTTCATCCGGGCGGTCGATATACGGCGGCAGCGGCATGTGGCCGATGTCGTTGAGGATATCCAGCACAGCGCGTGAATCATCAAATTCAATTTCGAACAGCGCATCGTGGCGCGCCGTCATGGTAGCTTTAACGCTTTCGTCCTCGCCCAGCAGCAGTTCCGCGCCCGGCTTCGGCGCTTTCGAGGCGCGCACGTGGGCCAGCACGCGCTTGTCATCCAGCATGCGCTCCACCAGCACTTCAATCTTGCCGCCGCTGGCTTTACGGCCAAACATCCGCGCCGGGATCACCCGGGTATTGTTGAATACCAGCAGGTCGCCCGGGTTGAGCTTTTCCAGCAGATCGGTGAAAGTGCCATGCGTCAGCGCACCGCTTGGACCGTCGAGCGACAGCAAACGGCAGGAACTCCGGCCTGGCAGCGGATAATGAGCAATCAGGGATTCAGGTAATTCAAAGGAAAAATCGGCAACGCGCATGGCAATTCACACTAAAACGTAGAGCCTGCTTAACAGGAGTTTTTGTCAAAGCTCGGCGAGTTTTGCGCGTTAACAGGCGCTTTCGCTCACCAGCAAGTAAAATGGTCTGTTAATCCAGCTCGAAAAAACAGGCGCTATAGTCTAGTGCCGGGGCGCTTTAGCTGCAACCCGTTCACCTTGTTAACGCTTCTATTGGGACAATACATGAATTTTCTCGCCCATCTTCATCTCGCCCGGCTCTCGGAAAGCTCGCTGCTGGGCAATTTGCTGGCCGACTTTGTGCGCGGCGATCCCTCGGGCGACTACGCCGCCGACGTGGTGGCCGGGATTTATATGCACCGCCGGGTGGATGTGTTGACGGATAGCCTGCCGGAAGTACTGGAAGCAAAAACCTGGTTTCGTCCGGAAACTCGCCGCGTCGCGCCCATTGCGCTGGATGTTATGTGGGATCATTTTGTCTCACGCCACTGGGACAGGCTCTCCCCCGAGCTCGAACTCCCGTGCTTCGTGGCCCAGGCCCAGCGCGAAATCGGCCAGCATCTGCCGCTTACGCCGCCGCGTTTTATCAACCTTAACCAGTACCTGTGGTCTGAACGCTGGCTTGAGCGCTACAGCGATATGGCGTTTATTGGCAATGTGCTGAACGGCATGGCAAGCCGTAGACCAAAACTTTCCGCGCTGCAACAGAGCTGGGTCGACCTGGACGCCAGGTATGATGAACTGGAACAGCGGTTCTGGCAGTTCTATCCGCGCATGATGAGCATGGCGCAACAGAAAACCTTATAGTCCTCACAACCTCTTAAGGTAAATATTGCCCTTTTTCAAAAAAGGGCTATTCTTGTGGGCTGCACACAGTAACTTTAATTATTGATAGATAAAACCTATCTGAATAATCGGTTTATTCATCTTTGTGAACCTGCGTGAGCTCTCTATACTGGCCCGCGTTGCGTTCTACTCACCTTAAATAACACCAAGGAGTCCTCATGGTACTGGTAACTCGTCAGGCGCCGGATTTTACCGCTGCAGCCGTTCTGGGAAGTGGCGAAATCGTTGAAAACTTCAACTTTAAAAAACACATCGACGGTAAAGCAACCGTACTGTTCTTCTGGCCGATGGACTTCACCTTCGTATGCCCGTCTGAACTGATCGCATTCGACAAACGTTACGCAGAATTCCAGAAACGCGGCGTAGAAGTGGTTGGCGTTTCTTTCGACTCTGAATTCGTTCACAACGCATGGCGTAACACGCCGGTTGATAAAGGCGGTATTGGCCCGGTTCAGTACGCGATGGTTGCCGACATCAAACGTGAAATCCAGCAGGCTTACGGCATCGAGCACCCGGATGCAGGCGTTGCGCTGCGTGGCTCCTTCCTGATCGACAAAAACGGCGTGGTTCGCCACCAGGTGGTTAACGATCTGCCGCTGGGCCGTAACATTGATGAAATGCTGCGTATGGTTGACGCGCTGCAGTTCCACGAAGAGCACGGCGATGTGTGCCCGGCTCAGTGGGAAAAAGGCAAAGAAGGTATGAACGCGTCTCCGGACGGCGTGGCGAAATACCTGAGCGAGAACGTCGCTAAGCTGTAATAACGACTTCAAAGAAAAGGCCCGATTGCGGGCCTTTTTTTATGGCATCAGGGTTTGTTTTTCACTTCCCGCCACAGCCGGTACGCAACGCCCAGCAACCCCAGCACGCCAATCACCAGCACGCCCCAAATCAGCATCGTCATCCACTGGCTGCGGCGCTCTGCCGGATCGACCGCCGTTAACCGCGCCTCGCCGCCCAGCGTGACGGTATCGGCTTCCGTGGCAACCGGTAGTGAATCCAGCGTGTATTGCCCGCGCAGTTTTTCGGGGATCACCATATCCAGCGCCATCGCCTGCGGTTTAGCGGCCTTGTTTCCCCACGTCAGCATAAACGGCCCCGTCCCCTGAGGAATAAACACCAGCGCCTGGCTGGCGCGTAATCCCTGCACTTCCGGCGGCGTATCGCCCCAACTGGCATTGATGCCTTTAATCCTGATGGCCTGAACCATCTCCCCATTGAGCGTTACAGGTTCAGATTGCATCTCACTCACCCGGTAAAGCACCGTTTTTTGTAGCGGTAGCCAGAGATCATCAGCGCGGCGGCGATAGTCAATTTCTACCGGTAATACCTCGTTTTCTTTACCCGGATTGATCGCCAGCGCCGTTAGCGGCTGTGGATTAACCCAGCTGTATATCGCCACGCTAGCCTCGGCGCTTTCTTTGTGGGCCGACAAATAAATGTTGGCATTGCTTAAATCAGCGGCTGATGCGATGGCTTCCACGCTTTGCACGTTGATATTTTCAGGCGCGTCAAATACCGTCATCAGTAAATAGCGCGGCCCCTCGTCAGAGAGCGTGACGCCAGCCTGAAGCGTATCATGCCTGAGCTGGCTGCTACCGGACGTGAGATCCATTAACGGCGCATCCTCAACCAGCAACTGCCACTTTTTTAGATCGGCGCTGGAATAAAGATCGACTTTTGCCTGCCAGTTTTGCGCCAGTTTCACCCAACCCAGACGCAACTGCGCCACCGCCAGCGAACTTTTCTGCTCATCCGGCAACGTCATCAGAAAACTTTGGCTAATACGACTGGTATCGTCACCATCAAGATGGACTTCCGCCCCGCCCGGCATTTTTACCGTCAGGCTGTTTTGCCCTTCGTATTTAACGTGCTTAATATCCAGCGGGAAGACGTTCAGTGCCACCGGTTCAGGTGCGGGCTTTGGCCGCTGCTGATGGAGCGTCAGCGCGAACGGCACGGCTTCGCCTTTACTGTTAAACACCCGAACGTCGCGAAAATCGGGCCAGACGGACTGCTCATACACCTGGGTTGGCAACGCGATTTGCCAGAAAGGAGATGCCCCTTCGCTTTTCAGATGCATCCCCCAGGCATAATCCTGCGGCACGTCTGGCGCAGCGTCCTCTGCGAACCCAGGAAGCGCCATCCAGAGCGCTGCCATCGCGATAATTTTTGCTATTCCCTTCATTCCGACTCCGCCTTATTAACGTCCGCTTTCGGTGGCAGCGGTGAAAAATACCCGACGATCAATACCAACACCGCCACGCCGATAAACGCGATGGCGCGTGCCAGGCCGCCGCCCCGTGCGCTGTCTACTAAGATTAACTTCGCAATCACCACGCCGAGCAACGCAGCGCCCGCCATCCAGTTTTTACGGCTGGCAGAATGGGTCGCTTTAACCATGACTCCCAGCGCAATGAGCATCCAGAACAGTGCAAAGGTGGTTTGGATCAGGCGCGAGGCCCACAGCGAGTCAAATTGCCAGGCAACACCGCCGTAGTTAGCGAGTATTCGCATCAGCATGCCGTTCGCCCACCAGAATGCCAGCCCGGCAAGGATTAGCGGTACAAATTGTGAAACCGAATCATAGGCCACAGGCCGATGCGCATTGATAAATCGTGCAGCAACCCACAGCGCAACCAGGCCATAACCCGCACCGATTTCCAGCGGATTCATCAACGGGAACCACGGCCAGCCAGCCATGACGCCGTCGAGCAGGTTACTGAATATCACCGTACCAAAGAGCAGCGCAATCAATGGCAATAGCCCAATATTGGCATACAGGGCTGGCCAGACGCGTACCGGCCACAGATTGCGGCGGATAGCGCCATGCGCCAGCATGATAATGCTCCCGGCACTGGCCATGATAATGCCCGCCTGCCACTCATCCGATCCCCATGGCAGGTCTTCGATAAACCAGTGGATCTCCAGGCCGACGATGCTCAGGACCATCCAGAATAAAGATAAATGGAGTGCCTGCGAAAAATAGGCCTGGGAAGGGTCATCGTCTTTGTAGAGCAACGCCAGCGCACAAACTATAGCAACAGGCCAAATCAAACCTTGCCATCCAGCGCTGAGTAACGCCTGCTCCTGGGCAGCCTGGATAAAAATGGTAACGATCAATGTGGGCCAGAGCAGCCATTGCGTATAGCCCAGCTCGCGCCATGACAGGCGTTGACTGGCGAACCGCCAGCATCCTGCTGAAATACATGCGAGTAACAGCGCACCGACGGGCAAGTTGACGTACGGGCGTAATACCAGTTCATACACACAGGCGAAAGCGATTACCCACAGGCCTATCGATCCATACAGGAAACCAGTGCTGAGATGGGTATCTACCGGACGCCATAGCATAGCAGCGGCAAACCAGGTCGCACACAACACACCAAAAACCAGTATGCCGGTCAGCGGCGGCATATTCAGCGACGCTGCAAAAATAGCGCTGAATAACGCCAAAACCAGCAATCCAGCACCGCTGTAACTCATCCGTAACTGACGCTGCTGAAGGCCAAGCCACAGAATGCCCAACCCTTCCAGCGCCCAGGCCATGGATGTCCAGCGCGCTGACAGCGCCAGCGGGATCGCCAGGGTAGTGAACGCGCCGCCCAGCGCCAGCGCGGCCAGCACCAGGATTTTCCCCTGCCCCGGATAACGGCGTAGCACCAACCAGCCCAGCACCAGATAGACCAGCCCAAAGCCCAGCGCCGACAGCGCCGGGCCGTATTCGAAATGGCGGGCGATGGCGTACTGCATGCCAAAACCGAGCAGCGGCGGGGCGAACAGCAACACGCCGTCGATAATTTTTTCTTTACTCTCCTGCGCACGCAGCGACAACCCCACGCACAGCACGCCAAATAGCAGAATATTGGCGGTCAAGAAGAACTGGCTGCTGAGATAAATTTCCGGTCGATAGCCGTTCATCCCCCACAGCCCGGCGACACCAAAGGTAAACGCCATACCCAGCAGATTGAGCACCCGCCAGTGCTGCCACCAGCTAATCGCCAGAATGCCCACCGAGAGCAGCAGATAAAACGAAAACAGCGCGATGTGATTGCCGGAACCGGTAGAAAGCAGGATTGGCGCGAGGTAACCGCCGATGCTGGCGAGCATCGCCAGGCTGAGCGCCTTTTGCAGCACCGCCAGCCCAACGCTGGCTGCGCAAATCAACAGCAGCAGACCAAACGCCAGGGTCATCGGCAGCATTTGCCACAGCCGGAAAGCGCCGAAGACGGTGAGATACAGTGCGCCAGTCGCCCCACCCTGCAATATCAGGCCGTACAGAGGCTGTTTGTGGCGCAATTTAAAGCCGAAGAATAGCAGACCCATCGAGCCCGCCGCTGCCGCCATCAGGCGCAGTTCCAATGGGAACATGTCGCGCTCGACGGTATAGCGGAACAGATAGGCCAGGCCGAGAAACAGCAGCAATACCCCCAGTTTCGCCAGCGGATTGCCCTGCATAAACCAGCGCACCAGCGAACTGAACATGCCGCTGAACTGCGAAGGGGGGATATCCTGAATGGGTTCAGAGGTAGATGCTGAGGGAACGGGTAAAGGAACCGTTGGCGACGCAACAACTGAGGCTGCCTTCGATCCGCCATTCCAGGGAAGCGGCGTTTCGTCCACCGGTGCAGGCGGAGCATTTTCCGCCATGGGTTTCTGCCGGTGGCGCTCAATACGTGCGATGAGGTCGTCCTCAAATGCATGCGCCGCCTGCACTTCCGTTTCCCTGCGCACTTCCGGCGTCTCTGGCGCAGGCGAGGCTTGATCGGCAAGCCTCGTCTCCAGCACGGTGACCCGTTGGCGCAGATGCATTAATTCATCCAGCGCGGCAGTACTTTTTCGCCACGCCGCTACTGCCATAATGGGAATAACAATAACGACGAAAAAGAGTATTAGCCCAGCCCAGAACAACAATCCATCCATGTAGTTTTCCTTTCAATCGGCTCACGCGATTACGGCGTATTGTTTCAAATGGCGCATCTCAAGGCTAGGCAGGCGTTTCTGAATTAGGATTTAGCCGTTTCGCCATACGCCGCAGGAAATGGCTGGCATCAAGAGCGATTGTCCCGCTATTTGCGCCTTTCCTTCCTCCAGCCGCCACTCGGTTTCCGCCATTAACGGCGACCAGGGTAACTCGACACGCGTGTCATCGCCCCGGTTAATGGCAACCAGCACTTTTTGCTGCTGCCACAGGCGCATAAACACCACCACATCCCCTTTAGCGTATAGCACATTGCAGCCGCCGTAGCGTAATGCGCGAAGCTGTTTACGCAGCCGCGCCAGGCGCTGATACAGCGCGAACAGGTCGCGATCCTGCTTTTCGGCGTCCCACGGATAGGGTTTACGGCAAAACGGATCGTTATTGCCGTCCAGCCCCACTTCATCGCCGTAATAGATGCAGGGAACGCCGGGCCAGCAAAACAGCCACACCACGCCCAGCGGCAGGCGGGCGACGTCCTTACCCAGTAGCGTTTTGAAACGCGCGGTATCGTGGCTGTCGAGCTGGTTAAACATCCGTAACTGCTGCTGATGGGAAAGCCCGGCGCGGTACTGCTCCATCCAGCGAATGCAGATTTCGGCGTCAATGTGCTGCGGATCGTAAGAGATATCGGTATTCGCTAAAAATCCCCACAGCGGTATCGTGAAGCCGCGGTAGTTCATCGCCGCATCTTCCGCATCGGCCTGCAACCACTGGCGGGCATCGCCAAAATGTTCGCCCACGATGTAGGCCTCGGGGTTGACCTCTTTCGCCGCCTGAGTAATGCCGCGCACGTGCTGGAGGTTATTCTGCGCCCCGCCCGCTTCGCCCAGCATATGCACCACGTCCAGCCGCCAGCCGTCCATGCCCCAGGGCTCGCGCAGCCAGTGGCGCACCACGCTGTCTTCACCGTGGTAGATTTCGTCGATAAGTGTCGAGGACTGATAATCGAGTTTCGGCAGGCTCGGGTAGCCCAGCCAGTCCAGCGCCTGTCCATCCTCAGAAAAGCTGTACCAGTCGCGATAAGCAGATTCCGGGTTATGACACGCCCCGCCGGTGGCGGCGTTATGGCGGTCGAACCACGGATGGGAGTCGCCGCTGTGGTTAAATACGCCGTCCAGCACAAGCCGCATCCCGGCACGGCGGGTGTTATCGCGCAGGCGCAGCAGCGCCTGGTCGCCGCCGAACTGCGGGTCGACGTGGCGGTAGTCCTGGGTGTCATATTTATGGACGCTGGGCGCGGTAAACACCGGGTTGAGATACAGTGCCGTGACGCCAAGCTTTTGCAGCCACGGCAATTTTCCGCTGATGCCGTCCAGATCCCCGCCGTAAAACGTCGAGCCGCCCGCCTCGGCAGTCACCGGTTCGTCCCAGTCGCGCAGAATGATGTCGCGGTGAGCAGCATGGTGATAGTAAACATTATCCTGCCCGGCCTCACGCGGCAGGCTACGGGCGAAACGGTCAGGGAAGATTTGATAAAAAATCTGGTCCGCCACCCAGTTAGGCCCATTATCCGGCGCATCCACCGCGAACTGCTCAAGGCGCGCGGGCGGAAAATCGTTAAACCCCTGGGGCGTAAACCAGCGCTGGCGGCTGGGCCACAGTAGCTTAAAACTGTAGCGGCGGCGCGGCTGCCCTTCGTCCAGCGCAATAGTCGCCCGCCAGGCGGTCACGCCTTCCTGCGGCGCTTTGCGCACGCGCGTCATGGGAATGGAAGTCTCTTCGTTATCGCGTTCCGCGCGCAGCGTCACCCGCTGCGGCAAATCGTCCCCGGAAAGCCACAGCGTGATGGTCAGCCGCTGCGCGTTCTGCTTGATAAAAGGCGCCACCGGAAGGTGCCAGGCTTGCAACATCGTATTTCCCCTCGGTCAATTTTTGACGCCACCATGCCATATCAGCGGCAAGCCGCCTTCCTCATTTTGCTTTTATTTGGGGGAGGAGTTAACAGGTGGAGAGACTGAGCGTAGAGCGAAAACAGCATCCCCGCCAGGCGGCGGGGATGGTAGGCATTATGCGGTAATACGGGTGCGCGCGTCGTGGCGGCGTTTAAACACCCAACCCACCAGCAGCAGGACAATCCACGCGAAACCGACATAGAGCGAGATGCGGGTATCCGGGTGATAGCCAATCAGGCCGATAATAAACACCAGGAAGATCAAGCCAACAATCGTGGTGGCGACGCCGCCCGGTACTTTAAATTTCAGCGCCTTGATCTCTTCGGGGGATAAGCGGCGGCGGAACCCGATCTGCGACAGCAAAATCATGATCCACACCCACACCGTGGCGAAGGTCGCCAGCGAGGCAATCACCAGGAACACGTTTTCCGGCATGATGTAGTTGAGATACACCGCCAGCAGCAGCGCGGCGGTCATCACCATCACGGTCACCCACGGCACGCCGTTACGCGAGGTTTTGGCGAAGACTTTCGGCGCGCTGCCCTGGTCCGCCATGCCGTGCAGCATACGGCCAACGCCAAACACGTCGCTGTTAATCGCCGACAGCGAAGCGGTGATCACCACAAAGTTAAGAATACCGGCAGCAAAGGTGATGCCCATATGCTGGAAGGTCAGAACGAACGGGCTGCCGTTGGTGCCGACCTGGTTCCACGGATAAATAGACATAATCACAAACAGCGTACCCACGTAGAACACCAGAATACGCAGCGGAACCGAGTTGATGGCGCGCGGAATCGACTTCTCTGGATCTTTGGCTTCGCCTGCGGTGATACCAATAATTTCGATGCCACCGTAGGCGAACATCACCATCTGCAACGCCATCACGGTGCCAATCCAGCCATTGGCGAAGAAACCGCCGTGGCTCCACAAATTACTGATGCCGGTAGGCTGGCCGCCGTTGCCGATGCCCCAGATAATGATGCCGATACCGGCGGCAATCATGATGATAATGGTGGCGACTTTAAAGAATGAGAACCAGAACTCCATCTCGCCAAACACTTTGACGCTCATCAGGTTGATGGCGCAGATAATCAGCACCACGCTCAGCACCCACACCCAGTGCGGCACGGTGGGAAACCAGACGCCCATGTAAATGCCGAAGGCGGTGACGTCGGCGATGGCGACAATCAGGATTTCGAAGCAGTAGGTCCAGCCAGTGATGTAGCCCGCCAGCGGGCCTAAGTTTTCCTGGGCATAACGGGAGAACGAGCTGGCCGCAGGGTTATGTACCGACATTTCACCCAGCGCGCGCATAATAATGTATGCCGCCACGCCGCCAATGATATACGCCAGCAGCACGCTCGGACCGGCCATTTTAATGGCGTCGGCTGAGCCGTAAAAAAGCCCGGTGCCAATCGCCGAGCCGAGCGCCATAAAGCGAATATGTCGTGTACTCAAACCGCGTTTGAGCGTAGTCCCGTTATCCATGTTGTTAAGTACCTGGTTACACAATAAAAAAACCACGGAGGGGGCTCCGTGGTTAAAATCTGTCCGGCTTTATTTAGTGCGCGGTGGAGGTCACTTGACGCCCCGCAGCGCGATCCCAAATAGCGGCAATCACCACCATCGCTACCGTCGGCATCAGCCAGGCCAGCCCTTGATCGGCCAGCGGCATTTTCTGCGTCCAGGCAGGCAACATGTCGCCCAGCGCTGAAGCCTTCACGCCGTCAATCAGGCCCAACAGCAGGCTGATTAACATTGCCGGTGCGATAACGCGGGTGGAATTGTGCCACCAACCGCGGGTAAAGCTCAACACTACCAGCACGATGCACGGCGGATAAATGGCCGTCAGCACCGGAATAGAAATCTGGATCAGGTGGCTCAGGCCCAAATTCGAGACCAGCATCGAGAAGCCGCCGAGAATAAACACCAGCGCGCGGTACGAGAGCGGCAGATACTGCGCGAAGAACTCAGCGCAGGCACAGGTCAGGCCAACCGCCGTCACCATACAGGCGATGAAAATCAACGCGGCCAGCAGGAAGCTGCCTGCGCCGCCAAAGGTGTGCTGCACGTAAGCGTGAAGGATTGCCGCGCCGTTAGCAGACTGATCGACCAGGCTCGCACTGTCTGAACCCAGGCGGAACAGAGCCAGGTACAGCAGGGTCAAGCCCACGCCCGCCATCAGGCCAGCCCAGACGGTATAACGTGTCAACAGACGTGCTTCGGTGACGCCGCGTGAACGCGCCGCATTGACGATAACAATACCGAATACCATTGCGCCCAGGGTATCCATGGTCAGATAGCCGTTAACGAAACCGTTAGAAAACGCCGCATGCTGGTAAGCGTCAGTGGCTACGCTGATATCACCTGCCGGCCACAGCAGAGCGGCAACCGCCAGGATGGTCAGCGCGATAATTTTCAGCGGCGCGAGGAAGTTGCCCACGGTGTCGAGCAGTTTGCCCGGATACAGGGAAACCAGGATCACCAGTGCGAAATAGATCAGGCTGTAGATAAACAGCGGCATCGGGCCTGCGCCCGTCAGCGGCGCAATTCCCATTTCAAACGAAACGGTGGCGGTACGCGGGGTGGCGAACAGCGGCCCCACGGCCAGGTAGCACACGGTCGCCAGCAGGATGCCCGCGCCACGGCCAATCGGCGTGCTCAGGCTGTCCACGCCGCCGCCGACTTTCGCCAGCGCGACCACGGTCAGTACAGGCAGGCCGACCGCCGTGATCAGAAAACCAATCGCCGCCGTCCAGACGTGTTCACCTGCCTGCAGGCCAACCATAGGGGGAAAGATGATGTTGCCGGCGCCTACAAACAGCGCAAAGGTCATAAAGCCCAGTGCGATGATGTCACGCGATTTCAGTTGATGGGTCATAAAGTCTAACTGCCTGTGGATGTGGTGTTGAAAAGAATGACGTTTAGGTTGCCAGCGCTGAGCGAAATAGCGTCGTTTCGTTATAAATCAGCGAAAAACACTTACCTGATGCCGTGGCGGAGAATAGTTTTTTGGATTACCACGAAATTACAGTGAGTCTGGCAACATCAGGTGCGCAATTTAAACGCTTATAACGTTTGAAGGCAATAAGGGATCTAAAAACCAGTAGATTATTCCACAATCGTGAAATGAGTTAGATATTCATACCAGAATCTTAAAAATGTTATGGCTTTTAATGCGAACAAAAAACAAACAACCGTCAAAAATAAGACAGTTATTCAGGAAACCAAACGGCAAAAGGGCCAGTTTACTGGCCCATGGAAACTAAGTTTTACAGCGGGTTTAGCTGATTTGCCGCACCGGGGCAGGATTTGCGATAAGCCGTTCCGGCAGCACAAAACTAAAGGTGGTGCCTTTAGCAGGCTGGCTCTCGATTTCAAGCCGCGCATCGTGGTGGCTGAGGGCGTGCTTAACAATCGCCAGCCCCAGTCCGCTGCCGCCAGTCTGGCGGGAACGGGCTTTATCCACCCGGTAAAAACGCTCGGTGAGACGCGGAATATGCTCCGCTGAAATTCCCGGTCCGTTATCCTGTACCGAAAACTTTGCTCCCTGCGGTGTGCGCTGCCAGGTTACGGTAATCGCCGTGCCTTCCGGGGTATGGTTAACCGCGTTATACACCAGGTTGGATATCGCACTGCGCAGTTGTTCATCATTGCCCAGCACTTTTAAATGACTGTCGACGTCAAATGTAAGCGTATGTCTTTTATGGCTTAAGGTTTGCGCCTCGCGCTCCACCACCCGCAACATCATCGGCACGTCAATTTGCTCATTCAGCACCAGCGCGGGCGCGGCCTCGATTTTCGACAGGGTCAGCAGTTGCTTGACCAGGCCTTCCATCCGGTGGGTTTGCTCGCGCATGGTATGGATGGCTTTCTCGCGCAGCGGGCCTTCGAGCGGTTTATCGTCCATCATTTCCAGATAGCCCTGGAGCACCGTCAGCGGTGTACGCAATTCGTGACTGACGTTAGCGAAGAAATTACGCCGTGCGCCTTCCAACTGGTGCATTTGCGTCACGTCGCGCGCCACCATTAATAGCTGTTCTTCGCTGTAAGGCATAACGCGGAATTCCAGGTGGCGGCCGTTATTCAGCACCAGATTCAGCGGGCGAGTAAACTGCCGCCCCTTTAGCCAGTTGGTGAATTCGGGGTAGCGCAGCAGGTTAAGGATGTTTTGACCGTTATCGTCCGGCCAGCGCAGCCCCAGCAGTTGCTGAGCCAGGCCGTTACACCAGAAGATATTGCCCTCTTCGGTGGTGAGGATCACCGCATCCGGCAAGGATTCCGCGCCGCTGCGAAAGCGTTTGATCAGGCTGCCCAGCTCGCGGCGGCGCTTTTTGTTCCGCAACTGCATTTGATGCAGGCCGTACAGCAGCGGGTCCCAGCTCCCCCGCCCCGGCGGCGGCGTCATGCTGCGATCGACCCAAATCCACCAGGAAAGGCGCATCAAATTCCAGAAATGCCAGACCAGCAGGCTGGTGACCGCCAGCAGCAGAAACCACGCCCAGTAACCAAAAATGGCCCCCAGAATCAGGGCCGGGATACAACACAGCACCAGCTCAAGGGCCAGCCTTTTCCATGACAGCCGTTCCAGCACGCGTCACTCTCCGGTTATCGTGATTAAAAACGACTTGAGAAGCGGTAGCCGGTTCCGCGAACCGTTTGCACCATACGATCGTGCCCGCTCAGCTCCAGCGCTTTACGCAGGCGGCGGATATGCACGTCCACGGTTCGGTCTTCCACATACACGTTGGTGCCCCAGACGTGATTAAGCAATTGCTCGCGGCTGTAAACCCGCTCCGGGTGGGTCATAAAGAAGTGTAACAGTTTGAATTCGGTGGGGCCCATATCGAGAGGGTTTTCGCCAGTCATCACGCGGTGGGAGCTGGGGTCGAGGCTCAGCCCCTGCATTTCGATCACCTCCTCCACCGCCATCGGGGAGATGCGGCGCATCACGGCTTTGATCCGCGCCACCAGCTCTTTCGGGGAGAACGGCTTGGTGATGTAATCGTCCGCGCCGGTTTCCAGCCCGCGCACCCGGTCTTCTTCTTCACCGCGCGCGGTCAGCATCATGACCGGGATATCGCGGGTCAGCGCTTCGCGTTTGAGATGTTTAATAAACTGAAGCCCGGAACCGCCCGGCAACATCCAGTCCAGCAGGATAAGGTCGGGCCAGGGTTCGTTAAGCTGATTCACCGCGGTGTCATAATCTTCCGCTTCAACCGGCTGGAAGCCATTTTGTTCGAGTACGAAGCACACCATCTCACGGATTGGCGCTTCATCTTCAACGACCAGGATACGTCTCGCCATGATTAGCCCTGTCAAATTAAGTCGAATTTTCTGAATGCGGCGCCATTATGCGTCAGTTTTATGACAGATTTATGAAAAAGATGACGGTCTTATGACCCATCAGTTTGCTGTATAAATCTGACCTCAGGACAGTGAAGTATAAGGAGGGTTATAATCCCCCTTTCGCTTTTACGCCACAGGGAATGACGATGCGCATCCTCCACACCTCAGACTGGCATCTCGGTCAAAATTTTTATACCAAAAGCCGCGCGGCGGAGCACCAGGCCTTCCTGACGTGGCTGCGCCAGACGGCGGCGGAGCAGCAGGTGGATGCCATTATCGTCGCCGGGGATATCTTTGATACCGGTTCGCCGCCGAGCTACGCCCGTGAACTGTATAACCGCTTCGTGGTGGATCTCCAGCCGACCGGCTGTGAGTTAATCGTCCTGGCGGGCAATCATGATTCGGTTGCGACGCTCAACGAATCCCGCGAACTGCTGGCCTGCCTGAATACCCGGGTGGTCGCCAGCGCGCAGCGTGATCCTGAAGGCCAGGCATTGATTATCAATAAACGGAATGGCGAGCCGGGCGCGGTACTGTGCCCTGTCCCGTTTTTACGCCCGCGCGACATCACCAAAAGCCGCGCCGGCGAATCGGGCAGCGATAAACAACTGCAACTGCTGGACGCCATTACCCATCATTACCAGGAGTGCTTTGAAGCCGCCTGCCAGTTGCGCGGCGAACGCGCGCTGCCGGTTATCGCAACCGGCCATTTAACCGCGCTGGGCGTCACTAAAACCGACGCGGTACGCGATATTTACATCGGCACCCTCGACGCGTTCCCCGCCAGCCATTTCCCGGCGGCGGATTACATCGCCCTGGGCCATATTCATCGCGCCCAGGCGGTGGCAAAGAGCGAACATATCCGCTATTGCGGCTCGCCGATCCCGTTAAGTTTTGATGAAACCGGCAGTGAAAAAGTAGTGAATCTGGTGGAGTTTTCCGGCGCATCGCTGGCGAAAATCACCCCGCTGGCAGTACCGGTTACCCAGCCGCTGGCGATGATCAAAGGCACGCTGGCGCAAATCGAGCAGCAGCTTGAGCAGTGGCGCGACGCGCCCGCCGAGCCGAAAACCTGGCTGAATATCGAAATTGTCAGCGATGATTTCCTGCACGATATGCAGCGCCAGATCGTTGCCATGACCGAAAATCTGCCGGTGGAAGTGATCTTACTGCGCCGTAACCGCGAGCAGCGGGAACAGGCTATCGCCCGGCTGGAAACCGAAACCCTGAGCGAACTCAGTGTAGAGGAAGTGTTTGAGCGCCGCCTGCAAAGCGAAGCGCTGGAAGAGGATGAAGCCGCCAGGTTGAGGACGCTGTTCGCCCAAACCCTGGAGACGATGCAGCAGGAGGAAAACGCATGAAGATTTTGAGCCTGCGTCTTAAGAACCTCAACTCCCTGAAGGGTGAATGGAAAATCGACTTTACCCAGGAGCCGTTTTCCAGCAATGGACTGTTTGCTATCACCGGGCCAACCGGCGCGGGGAAAACCACCCTGCTTGATGCCGTTTGCCTGGCGCTGTATCACAAGACGCCGCGCCTCAACACCATCTCCCAGTCGCAGAATGATTTGATGACCCGCGACACCGCCGAGTGTCTGGCGGAAGTGGAATTTGAAGTTAAAGGCGTGGCCTATCGCGCGTTCTGGAGCCAGTATCGCGCCCGCTATCTGCCGGACGGCAAACTACAGCCACCCCGCGTGGAACTGGCCCGTAGCGCCGACGGGAAAATTCTGGCGGATAAAGTGAATGACAAGCTCGATGCCGTTGCCACATTAACCGGGCTGGATTATGACCGTTTTACCCGCTCGATGATGCTCTCGCAGGGGCAGTTTGCCGCATTCCTGAACGCCAAAGCCCAGGAGCGCGCAGAGCTTCTCGAAGAACTGACCGGCACCGAGATTTACGGCGTGATTTCCGCGCGGGTTTTTGAGCAGCATAAGCAGGCGCGTATCGATCTGGAAAAACTGCAATCCCAGGCGCAGGGCGTAATGTTGCTCAATGATGAGCAGCGCCAGCTGCTTGCGGAAAGTTTGCAGGCGCTTACTTCAGAAGAGCACGCGTTGCAGGCGCAGCACCAGCGCAACCAGCATCACCACCAGTGGTTAAGCCACAAAGCGCAGCACGAGCGCCATTGCCAGCAGGCGCAAACCGATCTGGCGCAGGCGCAACAGGCTCAGCTCGCGGCACAGGCCGATATCGCCAGGCTGGAACAAGCCCTGCCCGCCGAGAAACTGCGCCCGCTGTGGCAGCAGCGCCGCGACCAGCGCCAGGCGCTGAAACGGACGCAAACCCAGCGCGATGAAGTAAATGCTCGCTTACTTAATGAGAAGCAGCGCCGCCAGCAGATCCGCGCCGCCATCGCCCAACGCGCTGCTGATTCACGGTCAGAACTGGAGCAGATAACCGCGCTGATGCAAACCCACCACCGCTGGGGCCAGTGGCAAAACGAACTGGCTGGCTGGAAATTCGCCTTCGCTGAGCGCCGCCGCGACGGAAGCCGGCTCGGCGAACTGCGTGCCGCGTTGGATCAGGTAAAGAAAAAACAGGCGCTGCTAGCCCCCGTCACGCTGACGCTGACGCCTGAAGAACTGAGCAGCCAGCTACAACGCGCCGCCGCCCAACGCGGGCAACGCCAGAAACTGGCTGTGCTGCACCGGGATATTGCCGCCCAACGCCAGCGCGCCGGGCAGCTCGACCAGCAGCGCCAGGGCATTACCCGTCAGTTAGCCGATCTGGAACGTCAGTTGGGTGAGAAGCGCGCGGCGTATAAAGAGAAACAGGAAGAGGCGGCGAAGGCTTTCCAGGTGTGGGAACTGGAAAAAACCATCGCGGGTCTGATGGCGGAGCGGGCGCGGCTCCAGCCTGAAGCGCCCTGCCCGCTGTGCGGCTCTACCCATCATCCGGCCATCGAAGCGTATAACGCTATCCAGCCGAATGACAGCGAGGCGCGCTACCAACAGCTCGAGAAGGAAAAATCGGCGCTGGGCGAACAGGGCGCGACGCTGCGCGGCCAGCAAAACTCGCTGCAAAAGCAGTTAATGGAGCTGGACGCCGAAGCAGCAGGCATTACCCAGAAAGCGCAGGCGCTGAACGCAGACTGGAATACGCTGTGCCAGGCGCTGGGCGCGACGCTGGACGCCAGCCAACCGCTGGAGCCCTGGCTGGACGCCCAAACCCAGTACGAACAGCAGCTTTACCTGCTGCAACAGCACCAACTCCTGGCGGATGACGCCCGCGCCAGGCAGCAGGCTATCACGCAATACGAAGCAGAAACGGCAGCGCGCTACCAGACGCTCAGCGAACAATTTGCCGCGCTGGATCTGACGCTGCCGGATGAGATCCAGGAAGCCGACTGGCTGCGGGCGCGCGAGCAAGAAGCACAACAGTGGCAACAGCAGCAAACCCGCCAGCTTGCCCTACAAAACTTGCTTACCCGCTGTGATGAAATCCTGGCAGTGCTCCCGGAAGAAGACGCGCAGCTCGCCCCCTTGAACGGCGAACCGCTGGAGAGCTGGCAGCCGTGTCACAATCAGTGCCTGACGCTGGAAGTACAGTGGGCAACGCTCAGCGAACAGTGCCAACAGGAGCAGGCACGAGAAGCGCAGCTGTCACAAAAATTTGAGCAAGCCCTGGCGCAAAGCCGCTTTGCCGATGAAACCGCATTTCTTGCCGCGGTGCTGGAGCCGCAGGAACTGGAGCGCCTCAGCGCGTTAAAAATCCAAACCGAGCGCCAGCTTCACGAACAGCAAACCCGGCTGGCTCAGGCGGAACAGGCGCTGAACGCGCATCTGCAAGCCATGCCTGCTGAGATTGATAGGGCAGTAGATCTGGATGCCTTACAGGCGACACTGGCGCAACTTAGCCAGACGCTGCGCGAAAACGCCACCCGCCAGGGCGAACTCAACCAGCAACTCAAACAGGATACGGACAACCGCGAGCGGCTCGAAGGGCTGCAACAGCAGATAGATAACGCCAGCGCCCATCTGGTGACCTGGGCGCATCTCAACCATTTAATCGGCTCGCAAAAAGGCGATAAATTCCGCAAGTTCGCCCAGGGTTTAACCCTCGACAACCTGGTCTGGCTGGCGAACCAGCAACTTAACCGGCTGCACGGGCGCTACCTGCTGAAGCGTAAACTGAGCGAAGAGCTGGAGCTGGAAGTGGTGGATACCTGGCAGGCGGATGCGGTACGCGACACCCGCACCCTCTCCGGCGGCGAAAGCTTCCTGGTCAGCCTGGCTCTTGCACTGGCGCTCTCGGATCTGGTGAGCCACAAAACCCGCATCGACTCGCTGTTCCTCGATGAAGGCTTCGGCACCCTCGACGCCGAAACTTTGGACATCGCCCTCGACGCGCTGGACGCCCTGAACGCCAGCGGCAAAACCATCGGCGTCATCAGCCACGTCGAAGCCATGAAAGAACGCATCCCGGTACAAATCAAAGTGAAAAAGATAAACGGCCTCGGCATCAGCCGATTAGCAAAGGAATACGCAGTAAGTTAACTCCCCTCACACCAGCGGAGTCAAAGCAGGGGGTTTTCATCCGGCATCAAAATCGCCGAGGCGCAATTGACGAGCCAGGTCAGCCCCGCAGGGA
>NZ_DAMBQK010000032.1:0-45266 GCF_032062175.1 Atlantibacter sp. | reverse complement strand
CAAAACTCTATGCCCGTCCTTTTTTACCCGCACATTACTGGGGATTCCCCAGCGCCTTGGCGGGGTTTCGAATTTTACAGTTCTTCATGCTCAAGCCGCTGTTCGGCATCGCTGACAATCGCTTCAAGTTCGGTCAGCATTTCTTCATAGCCCCATTCCTGAGGTGTTGAAGGCGCAGCGGTCGCAGCCTGCTCTTTTAGCGCAGCGGATTGCTTCGCTTTTCCTTTGTTTTTTTTCATATCATCCTTCCCGGACAGTCCTCACACCGGCAAATCTATCAGTAATGCCCGCAGCGGTGAATCTGCAACCAGCGTTACGTTAGCTTCGTCACGAATAAACGCGCCATCGCCACAGGTGAGGGTCTGTTTCTCATCGTTATGGGACACCGCATGTACGGTGCCGTGGATCGATTGCAGATAGGCGCGTGGCCCATGAAGCTGGAACGACAGGCGCTCACCCTCACAGAGTTCGATATGGTGTAGCCAGACCTGCTGGCGCAACTGCAAACTGTTGTCGCTACCATCCGGCGTCGCTAACAGTTGGGTTGCCTGGGGCAGGATTTCCACTTTTTGGATCAGCGGGTTTTCCCGTTCCGGGCAGGCGTCCAGCCAGAGCTGCATCCGCGTCAGTGGCTGGTCTTTGCTGAGGTTGTGCTCGCTATAGCTGACGCCCGGCTGGGTGGACAGCAGCAGCGCTTCTCCGGTGGAGGCGCGAACGTGGTTGCCCTCGCTGTCACGGTATTCCGCCTCGCCTTCCAGAATGATATTCAGAATATCGACCTTCGGGAAAGTACGCGGCTGGAAGGACGCGCCCGGTGCCAGAACCTCCTGGTTAAGCACCCGCAGGGAGGCATAACCCAGTAATTTTGGATCGAAGTAGTGCCCAAAGGAGAAGGTGTAGCGAGCTTGCAGCCAACCATAGTCAGCTTGCCCGCACTGTTTGGCTGTTCTCGTCGTAATCATAATTCTTGACCTCTCTTTACCAGCTTTTATGTTAAGGCTCTGGACGCTGCATTGTTAGCCAGTTAATCTGCTGGGTATGTTCAAATTTCCTGAATGAGCACCCGATGGCTAAAGAAAGAGCACTGACGCTTGAAGCGTTACGCGTCATGGACGCAATCGACCGGCGCGGCAGCTTTGCCGCCGCAGCGGATGAACTGGGGCGAGTTCCATCCGCGCTCAGCTACACCATGCAGAAGCTGGAAGAGGAGCTGGACGTGGTGCTTTTTGACCGCTCCGGGCACCGCACCAAATTCACCAATGTGGGGCGTATGTTGCTGGAGCGCGGGCGCGTACTACTGGAAGCCGCCGATAAGCTCACCACCGATGCCGAAGCGCTGGCGCGTGGGTGGGAAACCCATCTCACCCTCGTCACCGAGGCGCTGGTGCCCACCTCCGCGCTGTTTCCGTTAGTGGATAAACTGGCAGATAAAGCTAATACCCAGCTTTCCATTATTACTGAAGTTCTGGCGGGTGCCTGGGAGCGGCTGGAGCAAGGGCGGGCTGATATCGTTATCGCGCCGGATATGCACTTCCGTTCGTCCTCTGAAATCAACTCCCGCAAGCTCTACAGCCTGATGAACGTTTACGTCGCCGCGCCGGATCACCCGATTCATCAGGAGCCGGAGCCGCTTTCTGAAGTGACACGTGTGAAATACCGCGGCGTGGCGGTAGCGGATACCGCCCGCGAGCGCCCGGTGTTAACGGTGCAACTATTGGATAAGCAGCCGCGTTTGACAGTCAGTTCTATCGAAGATAAAAGAAACGCGCTGCTGGCGGGAATGGGCGTGGCGACCATGCCGTATCCGCTGGTTGAAAAAGATATCGCGGAAGGGCGATTGCGCGTAGTAAGCCCGGAATCGACCCATGAAATCGACATCATTATGGCCTGGCGGCGCGACAGTATGGGGGAGGCGAAAGCCTGGTGTCTGCGCGAGATCCCCAAACTGTTCGCCCACCTGCGTAACTAACTGAAGAAGATGGCCGCACTGCGGCCATTAGATTTCGCGAATCGGATCGGGACCGAAACGGTTTTCACCCGGCGTGCCGCGCTGGCAGTTGAAGATGAAAATCACGACCCAGCCAATAACCGGAATTAACAGCAGCAGTAACCACCATGCGGAGCGGTCGGTGTCGTGCAAGCGGCGGAACTGCACCGCCCACCAGGGCAGGAACACCAACAGCCCGTAAATACCCGCCAGATATCCCTGGCCGCTGGCCGTTTGCCAACCGAGAATACTGTCCACAATGCTCAATACGGTTGTTAAAATGACGTTGACCAGCACGAACATCCAGTATTCCTTGCGACGCGCGCGGCCACCAAAACCCACATAGTTACGAATAACTTTAAAATACCAATCCATTTGTTCTGCGCCTCTTTCAGCAATAATCACTTGTTTTGTAAGCGATCACTTCAAGAATAGACGTGAATGAATGAGTGGTAAATATTCTCCGAGTCAATAGAAAGGCATCCCGAAGGATGCCCTGAAGTTTTAGCGGAAGCGCTCATCGCGCCCGTGGGGCTCGCTTAAGTCCTGCTCCGGCCCGATAGAAATGATCCCGGTGGGGTTAATCGTCTTATGGCTGCGGTAGTAATGATTGCGGATATGGGCCAAATTGACCGTTTCAGCGATGCCTGGCATCTGGTAAATATCGCGCAGGAATCCGTACAGGTTCAGGTAATCGCTGATGCGGTATTTATCGCATTTAAAGTGGGTCACATACACCGGATCGAAGCGCACTAACGTGGTCCACAAGCGAATATCGGCTTCGGTGAGCTGGTTGCCGGTCAGGTAACGATGGCGGCCTAAAATCTGCTCCAGCCGTTCCAGATGGCTAAAGACATTCTCCACTGCTTCATCGTAGGCCTGCTGGCTGGTGGCGAACCCGGCTTTATACACGCCGTTATTCACGTTGTCGTAAATCCAGCCGTTCAGCTCATCGATTTTCTCGCGCAGTTCTGGCGGATAGTAATCGCCGGCACGTGCACCGTGAGCGTCGAAGGCGCTGTTCAGCATGCGGATAATCTCCGCCGACTCGTTGCTGACGATGGTTTCATTTTTCTTATCCCACAACACCGGCACCGTCACGCGGCCTGAGTAGTGTGGATCGGCATGGAGATAAAGCTGGTATAAAAATTGATGATCGTAGAGCGTGTCGCCCGTCGCATCCGGGAAGTCTTTTCCAAACGTCCAGCCGTTTTCCAGCATCAGCGGATGCACAACGGAGACGGAAATAAACGACTCCAGCCCTTTTAAACTGCGCATGAGAAGCGTGCGGTGCGCCCAGGGGCAGGCAAGGGAAACATAAAGATGGTAACGATCTTTCTCTGCGGCGAAACCACCCTTGCCGTTGGGGCCCGGCGCGCCATCAGCGGTCAGCCAATTGCGGAACGCGGATTCTGAACGTTTAAAACGTCCGCCCGTTGAGGCTGTGTCATACCAGGTATCGTGCCAGACGCCGTCAACCAGTTGTCCCATTTTACTCCTCCTCGGAATGGAAAAAGCGAGGAACAACCTCGCTTTTTTTTAATTCAGTATAGTTGGCTTACCACTTTTTATTCAGCACTCGGTCGATGCTGATAGCGCCAGGACCTGTGATGGTTAGCAGCAGGAAGCCGCCAGCAATGGTTAGGTTTTTCATAAACATCAGCGAATTCACGCCTTCGGCAAAGTTGCTGTGGAACAGGAAAGCCGTCAGCAGCGTAAAGACAGCGGTGATAATTGCGGTGGTACGGGTCAGGAAGCCAAACAGAATTGCCAGACCGCCGCCAAACTCAAGCAGGATCACCAGCGGCAGCATAAAGCCCGGAACGCCCATCGCTTCCATGTATTGCTGAGTCCCAGCGTACCCGGAGATTTTGCCCCAGCCAGCGGTGATAAACAGGATTGGCATCAGGATGCGTGCGATTAAAATTCCACTATCTTCAAATTTTTTCATTTTATTCTCCGAATTTTTAGTGTGCGGTTAGCTGGCGTTAAGCCGTAATTATTTTGATTTTTCCACTGGTTAGTGGGATTCGAAACTGATAGAGAGGATAGTAAGCGTGGCAGGAAAGAATTGTTAGCGAGAATATCTGCCATAAATGTTCAAATTTTTTGATGAGCGGGGGCAGGCGAAATGAATAGCGAAGATGATTTTTTAAAAACTTAAACCATCATTTACATATATTAATTTTATTAATTAATTTATGGAATATATAATGGTGAACAATAAAAAGATTACTTAACAACTAAATAGATGCTTTATATGAATAGTGTGTAAAAAAAGGCAGTTTTTGCCATTTGCACCGATAGGATATAACTATAAAATCATTCACTCTGATTGTTATGAGTAATTGATATTTTACAGAATAATAAGAAATAAGAATAAATTTAAGTGTAAGTTATTTTAAATCCTGCATGCATAGAGGATGAATTCAGATATTAAGACTTTTTAATATAAGAATAGCTAAACTCTTTTTGCTTATTGATGTGTCGATGAAGAGCGAAATATTGTTTATATTTGGACGCGAATCGTAGCCTCATTCGATAGGAACAGTGATGTTAGATTATCACTATCAATCGTTAATGGTTATTCAAATAGATGAATCATCTGAATGTTAAACTCGTCATTCATTGTCTAACGTTTAGTTAACTTTTATCTTTTTTATGAATGTTATTAACGGTAAATATGACGTTAATAAGATATTTCTTTTAACTGGAGATAAGTAAATGAAAAAGGCATTTTTAGCCTTGGTTCTGGCTGGTGTGACGGGTAATGCGATGGCAGCTGGCACTGCCGATTTGACGGTAAAAGGCGTACTGATCAACGCTGCGTGCTCGCCATCCCTCGACAAGAATGAAGTTAACTTTGGTAACATTCCGGTGGGTAACTTGGACAAAACAAATACTAACCAACTGGGCTCAAAAGACGTCATTCTGACTATTACTTGTGATAACACAATGGTAATGGGCTGGACCACATTGGATGGCCATGCTGACTCCCTTCAGCCTCTAACGTTAACCAAAGCAGCTGCTGATGATAGCGACGTAAGTGAGGCCACTACAGAATACGGCCTGGGTAAAGCGGGCGAAGTGAAATTAGGTTCTTATTCTATCGTAGCGAAAACGACAGGCGTAACCTATGACGGAACAGCGGGAGACCTGTTGGAAGTTGATAACGTGGGCCATGGCAATACCACCCTGTGGACGAAAAGCACGAAAGGCGTAACCAAGCCGGGCATTCGTACCTTTACCGCTAGCGTTACCGGTGAGACTGCGCCGAAAGCCTTTAAAGTAGGTGTATTCCCGCTGAAAGTCACCGCTGCAGTACAGGACACCGATACCCTGAAAATTACCGAAGATACCAATCTGGATGGTCTGGCGACGATTTCTCTGAGCTATATCTAAATTTGCTCGTTAGTAATGAAATAACGTTGCGGCCAGAGGTAGCGACTGCTTATTTTGGGCTGACCATCGGAAGTCTGTTATTTTATTGCAAGTCGGCGTTGTATTTAGCCTCTCAGCATTAACATCAGAAAATAGGTTTGCTTATAAAGTGGTTGCCTGTTGGCGTTGGCAAACGGTGCGCAGGCAGCAAACTTAACTGCTTAAAATTCAACGGAAAAGTAGGTAATTGGGCATGCACGGCACGTTGGGTGGTATCTGCTATTGATGTGGCAAGTAATAAATTAGATGGAAATCCCCGCAATTTTACTGCCGATTAAAAGGATAAAATTGCTCCGCTTCCCGAAAAATTATTTTTATCTTCTGTGAGTTACCGCATCTTTTTTGGGTAATGATACGTTGGCAATTACTGATAATACCAATTTTGATGGGTTAGCTACTATTTTTGGTTTATATGTAATTAAGTGAGGCATCTGTTTTTACGCCTTTGCGTTCCGCCGTTAAGAGCAGGTGAAAATATGTTTAAAAAATCCGCGACATGTCTTTTAGGCTTTTTAATGATGGCTGGCAGTGCCTTTTCCAGCGATAGCGTAGATTTAAAAATCTCTGCGCTTTTTGAAAGCGGAGCCTGTACGCCTTCCTTAAGTAACGGAGGCGAAGCTAACTTTGGAGACATACCATTTGGCACATTAAGTAAAACGCAAGAAAACCAACTGGGTTCACGCTTTTTAACACTCACCATCGCGTGTACACAAATGATGCCGGTTGGTTGGACAGTAACGGATAATAAAAAAGAAAGTCTCCAGGCATTAACTATTAAAGCGCCGAAATATAACAATGAAGATCTTAACGATGCGAGTTATGAGTTTGGGCTCGGTAAAACTGCTGCTGGGGTCAAGTTAGGTGCATACGCAATTTATACTGATATAAATAATGTCATGGCGGATGGCATTAAAGTTAACGTGGTGAGTCGTTATGGAGGTGGTAATTGGTACGACTCAGGTGCTGGTGAAATCAAAGATGATCCAACCTTTACAATAACCGCCTCTATATTGGTATCGGACGCTTATGTACCCGTTGCCGCTAAAACCTTTACTTGGCCTTTAAAGGTGACAGCAGCCGTTCAGAGCGCTCATACGTTAAACCTAAGCGATACTACATCGCTGGATGGTTCCACAACGATTTCATTGGTTTACCTGTAAAATACACACATGGTAAATAATCCAACCTCAATGGTGTCTGTGATGTATAAATTTGCTAAATAAATCATTCAGTAACGGGTGATAGTGTCTGCCATTCTATTAAATAACTATAGGCGCATGCCAGAATTGGCGCTTAGCTAACATTATTGGATAGGTAAATTATGAAACTGAAAAAAAATGCATTGTTATTGGCGATCACGGTTATTGGGTTTAGCCATGGCAGTGTTTCACTGGCGGCAGGGATGGTCCCGGAAACATCTTTATTGATTATTAATGAGTCGGACGAAGGTGGCAGCATCAATATAAAAAACACCGATCCGAAAGCCGCCCTGCTTTATACCAATGTCGTCGATCTTGCCGATGATAAAGGCATTCATTTGATGGTAACGCAGCCGGTAGTGCGTGTTGAAGGCAGCCAGACCCAGCACTTACGTTTTATTATGAAAAGCGATGCGCCATTAACTGTTGAACACCTCAAGCGCGTGACATTTGAAGGAATACCGCAGAAAACGCCGGGTAAAAATAAAGTTGGTTTTAATATTCGCCAGGATATTCCAGTACTAATTCATCCGGCAAATTTACCGGTGGTGAAAGACGCCTGGACATTACTGAGCTGGAGTGCCTCGGGTAAGCAAATTACCGTTAAAAATCCCAGCCCATACGTGGTTCGTCTGGCTCCGCAGGTTGAATTGCTGCCATCCCATGCTGGCGCTGAGCTGTCTAAAACATATATTCTGCCGGGCGAAACGTTAACTGCACAAGTCGCGAAAGGAGCTTCAGGAAATACCCAAATTAAATTTACTCCAGCCAGCCGCTACGGGATTCAGGTGGATAGCTATACCGCATCGTTAACAGCTCAGTAATATTTGATTTCTCCTATAAAAATGAATAATCGCATTAAGCGGATCTCCATACTGATTTGTCTTTGCCTGGCTCCGGTGGCGCTATACAGCTTCCCGGCGTTTAGCCAGGATGCGCAATTTGATATGGATATTTTAAAAACTCGCGGGCTGGACGCTTCGCTTGGCGATTATTTTGCAGATGCTTCTAAATTTATGCCTGGCCGCCAGCCCGTGTCCTTAATTGTCAATGGCAATGAAAAGGGACAGGTGACGGCGCGCTTCGGTAAAGAAGGCGAGCTGTGCGTGGACCAGGCATTTTTGCAACGAGCGGGATTACAGGTTCCTTTTTCACTGCGTGTTGAGAAACCGGATGAAACCGAGTGCTACGACTATAAAAAGAATTACCCTACTACAACGGTAAACGCACTGCCTGGAGAGGAGAAGCTTTCTCTCGTTGTGCCGCAAGAAGCCCTAACAAATGATGTCATCTTTCCGGCAGACGTCACGCATGGCGGTACTGCCGGGCTGCTCAACTATTCATTAATCTCGTCGCAGTCCAGTTATGGCGGGTCGACAAGCCGCTACGATCAGCTGTCTCTGGAAGATGGCATCAACATCCGTGACTGGTTGCTGCGCAGCAGTCAGATGATGACGCGTATGGATGGCGAGGCCAATAGCGACGCGCTCTACACTTACGTGCAGCATACCTTTGAAGGCATAAAGTCGCAGATGCAGGCGGGGCAGATTAACGTCAGCAATACGCTTTTTTCCGGTGCGGCAATTAACGGTGTGCAGTTTTTTCCGGAAAGTGGCCTGGTAGATAGCGGCGGCAGTGGCGTTACCGTCACGGGTATCGCCAGTTCGCCTCAGGCGCGTGTCGAAGTGAAACAGGCTGGGCGTCTGGTTTATTCCACCCTGGTGCCTGCCGGACCTTTTACCCTGGAGAATGTACCGGTCTCCAGTCTTAGTCTTGCGCTGGATGTGACAGTCATCGAGACCGACGGCTCGCAAAGCCGCTACACCATTCCGGCAGATGCGTTGAGAAAAAATCATCTTTCCGCACCGCAAGGGTTGTCTGTGGCGATAGGTCGTACTCAAGATAAGGGCGATGATGGCAGGCAACCCAGGTTAGCTACCTTTTCTGACGGCTGGCGATTACGTCCTGAGTTGAATCTGAGCGCAGGCGCGATGATGGCTGACGACTATGAGGCAGTTGCCACCCAGGCGGATATTCAGCCCTTCAGCAACACCGTTCTCTCTGCCGTCCTACGCGGCTCTCGCGATGCGTACGGCGGTAATCAGGGTTATAGCGGCAACATTAATCTCAGCGTCAGTGCAGCGAAAAATCTGGCGTTTTCCGTCTCCGCCACCCGCTACTCTGCGGGGTACCGTGAACTCACTGATACGCTTGACGATGATTTCACGCAGTACACCGGGCAATACAGCGCAAATGCCTCCTGGGGCAATTCAACAGTGGGGGCGTTTTCACTGGGTTATAGCCTGAACCAGGGGGATCAAGGGAGCGATGATTCTCGTTACATGACCGCCTCATGGGGCAAGTCGTTCCATTGGGCCTCGGTATCGGTGAACTGGCAACGTCTTCTTAATCCGTCTGATAACAGCGATTACCGAAACAACACGAATTATGGCGACATGCTGTATGTCAACGTATCGGTGCCTTTAGGGAACCAGCGTTTGACGGGTTATACCCGTAAAACCGGCAACGAAACCCACAGTGGGTTAAGTACTTCCGGGAACATCGGGCGTAACACCTATTACACCGTCTCGACCGAGCATGATAACCAGGACAACCAAAATAGCTTCGATGGTGCGATCAGTAGCAATCTGCATTATACGCAACTGGGGCTGAGCGCCGGGGTTCAGGGAGCAGACAGTCGCAACAACAGCGTAACGCTGAATGGCGGCGTAGTGGCGCATAACAACGGCGTGACCTTCTCACCCTATGCGGTACAGGACACCTACGCCATCGCCAACCTTGGCGATCACGTGAGCGGCGTAGAAATTTCCACGCCGGATGGCCTGGTATGGACCGACCACTGGGGCCAGGCGGTTGTACCGTCACTGCCTGCTTACAAAGCGGCGCGCGTTGAAATGAACACCGATACATTGCCTAAAAACATTGACGTTGATAACGGCATTTCCGTTATGGCGGCAGGACATGGTTCCGTGAGTAACGTGAGTTTTAGTGTGCTCAAAGTACGCCGTGTAATGCTCAACGTCACGATGGCGAACGGCAGTCCATTGCCGAAAAACACTGCGCTGCTTGATGAAGAAGGCAACTACATTACGACAGCGGTAGATGATGGTCTGGTGTTCCTTAACGACGTAGAGCAGGTCAAGGCGCTATATATGGCGAACGATGAAGGCCAGCGCCAGTGCCGCATCGACTACCAGCTGGTGGAAAAACGTGACGTCAACGAACTCTACGAACAAACCAAAGGGGTATGTCAGTGAAACGATATCGTACCGGCCTGGCTTTGATGCTGCTGTTTAGCGGCCTCGCACAGGCGCAATGCCAGTTATCACTGTCACGCGCGGAAATTAACTACGGCAAAGTGCACGACAGCGACTATAGCGGGCAGCATAAACGCTGGAAGATCCTGAACGACCGAAATGTGCAAATGACCGCGATGTGTGACGGCCAGGTAAAAATGGCGATTTTTGCCCAGGGCGGCACACAGGATGACGGTTTTCGTTTTGGCGCTGACAGCATAATGCTGGTGACCGCCTCCAACGCCACGCTGGACGGGAAGCCGGTAATGCTTGGCAAAACCATTAGCCATGGGTCTTTTACGCTTAATGGCGCCGCCAGCGATAAAAAGCTGTTACAGGACAACGAAGGGCTGGTACCAGTCAGCGGTGAGCAAATCCTGGAAGGCCAGCAATTTTCCGTGATGCTCACCGTGCGTCCGGCGCTCAGTGAGCGTGATACGCAAGTCAGTGACAAAACAAAAACAGAAAGCGATCTGCATTTTAATGTGGAAACAGAGTAGTCACTGCATTGACAGCAACTGGCTCATGTTACCTTAACTCGAGGAAAGAAGATGAAAATTCATTTGTTAAGTATATTAGTTTTATGTGCGTTAACGAGCGTCGCCAATGCGGCCAACTCTGTTGATTTAAAAGTTACCGGGAAACTTAGCAGCGGCTCATGCGTGCCGACGTTAGAAAATGGCGGTATCGTTGATTTTGGTCATATTCCTCTTGGTAATTTAAGTAAAACAGAAACAAATCAGTTAGGACATAAGACGCAAAATTTAACGGTGACGTGTGATAATCCCATTGCGGTAGGTATTAGTATTACTGATAACCGCTCTGACTCCGCTATAGAAGGTATTGTGATCAATGATACCAATCCTGCCGGGTATGATTTAACGATAACCCGTGATGGTCTGGGATTAGGTAAGACTTCAGAGGGGGTAAATATCGGTACATATACTTTGTCAGTAGATGTAGCCAATTTAAAAAGTGATGGCGTTAAAGTTGATTTGTTGAGAAGCGATTATGGTGAGCCCTTTGAGAATTATACGACGGGTTTATTTAATCCCGCAGATCAGCGCATTCTTGCTACCGCAGCTGTAGGGCAGGATACTCCTTTAGCGGCAAAAGTGACTGTATATCCATTATGGATAATTGCAGCAATACAAGGTACCGATACACTGGCAATTACCGACCAGGCTAGCTTTGATGGTTCCGCCACGATTGCTCTTGTTTATATTTAAATAAGTACACGGAGCAGATGAGTAAAGTCATCTGCTCCGTTAATAACATTTCTAATCTAACGCGCCTGATCCTTCACCGTATTCTTCAACAGCTTCCACGCGCTCCATGCGGCAAACCCACGTTTCCCCCAGCGCAGCAGGAAATTCGGGTTTTTGATGGTCCAGATTGCGCCAACACTACTGCCGACCAGTAACCATGAACGCAGGCCTAATAACGTATGCCAGCCGCGATCGTAGGAGCCGGTGACCTCAAGCCAGTCGCGTCGGCTCGACGCGAGGTCGAGCCGCTGCTGGTGGACCTGGGTTATCAACATGGCTTTGCGCAATTCGCGTTCAGCCTTGTTCATGACTTATCCTCCTCCAGTAAATCACGATCGTTCGCCAGCTCTTTGCGTGTGTGGCGCAGCAGGGTGGATTTACGCGCTTTTCGCAACGTCATCAATCCCCCGATCAGCGCCAGCACCAGTAACACAGCGGTTGTCGCAATCATGGCGTTCAGACGGTATTGCGGATCGATAGCCCAGATAATCAGTACCATCAGGCTCATCAACCCAAATGCCGCGAACAGCATGGTCATGCCGAGCATCAGAAGAATTTGAACCAGGTTCGCTTTTTCTTCTTCCAGCTCGACGACCGCCAGGCGCACACGCGTTTCCACCATTTCGACAATAATGGTGATAATGCGCTGTCCGATGCCGAGAACGCCTTTACCCGGCCCTTGAGGTTGACGATACTCTGCCATATTAACGACGCGACAGAAGTACGCCCAGTACGACACCGACTGCCGCACCAATACCTACGCCAGTCCATGGATTGTCACGAACGTAATCGTCGGCACGTGCCGCCGCTACGCGGGTTTGTTCTGCAATGGCGTCGCCGGTTTCGCCCAGGCGATAACGGCTCTCTTTCAGCGCGCGTTCGGCTTTGCCACGTAATTTGCTCAACTCTTCTTTCGATTTGTCGCTGGATGAGCTCAACACTTCTTCAAGCGTATCAGCCAGCGATTTCAACTCTGCGCGCAAATGATCGGTATTATCTTTTGACATAGTTCTTCTCTCCAGTGAGTGAGGTTAACGCTCAGTAATCGCGAGCCTTCAAAGCCTTTAAATCCTGTTCAGCTTCTTTCAGTTTCCGCTCGCGTTTAGAAATCTTTTCTCGGTCGCCGCTTTGCTGCGCTTCATGTAATTCAGCGCGACGTTCAGAAATCTCAGCTTGTTGTTCGGAAATTTTCTGCTGATGCTTAGCGCGTAAATCGCTGTCGGAACAGTTAGCGCGAACCTCACTTAACGCTTTGTTCAGACCCTTGATGCGATTTTGATTGTTATGCTTTTCGGCATAGCTAATTTCTCGAAGGATTTCCTGTTCCTTCTCCTGGCATAACGAGGCGGCTTGCGCAGCGGTCGTTGAGAAAAGGATACATGCCAGGATAGTGCGGTATTTCATTGATAAACCTTCCATTGTGATGCAGCAAAACGCTGCATGTTCCAGATTATTAACGGCGCGGGTGAAGTGGATTGCGCTTACTAAGCATAGTAAGTAATGACGCAAACCCCAAAGAAACTGAAAAGATTCAGAATCCTGGAAGTCTTAACCTAAGTGGCGGGATTCGCTACGAAGACGGGATAACCAGCTGGAAGCCAGGTTGTCTTCTTCCTGTTGTGCGATGCTAAAGCCATGCGGCAGCGAGCGGTAAAGCACCTCTTTGGCGGCTTCGCTCTGCGCGCTGGAATCGAATTTAATCAACAGGATATCGTCCTGGGGCGTAATGCTTTTGAAGCGGATGCCGTTGGCATCAAGATGGTGCCAGACGGAAAAGCCGTCTGGAATGGCGACGCCCTGCGCCGTGGCGCGGATTTCCAGCGTCGACTCGGTATTACGCAGCGCGGAAAGCGCCACGCAGAGTGAGATCAGCGCCAGGACTCCACCTGTAGCAAAGGTGAGCCTGGTCCACCGTTTTTGTCGCATCCTTTTAACCTCGATTTCCGTATTTTTTCTTCCATAACACCACTAACGATCCCACCAGACCAAATACCAGCAGTACCACCGGCAGCAGCATCAGACAGCTCATCAGCGCGTCCTCATACTTTAAAAACACCGGCGTTTTGCCCAGCAGGTAGCCAAGCGTGGTGAGAATCAACACCCACAACAACCCGCTCATCCAGTTGAAGAACTGGAAGCGCGCGTTATTCAGCCCGGAAAGCCCGGCGATGGTGGGCAGCAGCGTGCGCACAAACGCGATAAAACGACCAATCAGCAGCGCGGATAAACCGTGCTTATGAAACAGGTGATGGGCGCGCTGGTGATAATGCGCGGGCAAATGGGAAAGCCAGTTTTGCACAATCCGCGTATTGCCAAGCCATCGCCCCTGAATATAGCTGAGCCAACATCCGAGGCTTGCCGCCGCGGTAAGGAGCAAAATGGTTTGCGGAAAGCCCATCGTCCCTTTGGCAATCAGCACGCCCACCAGCACAAGTAAACTGTCTCCCGGCAGGAACGCGGCAGGTAACAAGCCATTTTCCAGAAACAGAATCATAAACAGCACAAAGTACAACATACCCACCATGGAGGGGTTGGACAGCGTCTCGAAGTCCTGGCTCCACAGCGCGTTTAACAGTTGGGTAAACAGTTCCATTCAATTTTCCTGGCACATCGGTTAAAGCCAAAGGTTTTATAAAGGAAACAGCATCGTGGACGTTGTGATTATTAATTGGGTGGCCACATCAAGCTATGCATTCATCGCACCTGCACTATTCCCTGTCAGGTTGGCAAAGTGAGTGGGTACTTACACTGTAGCCAAGAATTGCGTCTAATTGTAACAAAGCGCAGCGCATTGCGTCAGAAAATTTGCGCGTTGTTGACGATTGATTTTGCTGACTGGGGGAGGCGCTGGCGAGGGTATTTACAAACGCTGACACTATACATGGTTTGCTTACCCTCACCGGGAGAATAGAGATTATTTTACGCTATTGGCGGCAGTGTCCAGATGAACCACAGGATTTTCAGCGAATAGATAGCGATCGGCATTAAATTCAAAGTCATCACTGGTTTCGTTAAACAACATTTGTTTGGTGTTTTCGAGGTGCTGCCACATGGCTAATTTCGCCGCGTGGGAGTCTTTACGAATCAGTGCTTTTAGGATTTTGTCATGGTCGTCGCACCAGTTATCTACGGTGCGGGCGTCGATATGCTCGTGCAGTTTCTTCCAGTACGGGTTATAGACGCGCTGGGTCCACATCTTTTCGACAATCGCCGCCAGGGCGCTGTTCTGGGTTGCCAGAGCAACCTGAACGTGAAATTGCAAATCCCATTCGGAATCGCGGAAGCATTTCTCGTTGCGCGCTTTATCCTGGATTTCCATCAATTTCATGATGTCTTGCTTGGTCACCTGCGTCGCCGCGAATTCAGCAATATTACTTTCGATCAGCTGGCGCGCCTGCAACAGCTCAAACGGACCATAACTGGCGAACTCAAACTGCTGTTCATCCGGCATCGTATGGTATTTGGCCTGATTAGAAATCACGTGAATGCCCGAACCTTTGCGGACCTCAACGTAGCCTTCCACTTCAAGCATGATAATGGCTTCACGAACCACAGTGCGGCTCACGTTTTTTTCATCAGCAATAAAGCGCTCGGCAGGTAATTTATCACCCACCAGATAAACGCCTTGCTCGATACGGCTTTTCAGCTCAGCCGCGAGCTGCTGATAAAGTCGGCGAGATTCTGTGATTTCCATATGCAACTCCGAAATGAACTGCGGGACAACATTGATTTGTTATACCACTTTTACGGCAAACGCTCCACTTGCGGGATCAAAAAAGCCGCCCTGGAGGGCGGCTGTGAGTCAATTTAGTGACGCCGGTTAATGTTGCGCGGCGGGTTTAGGGTCGGGAGCCTGCTTTTGCAATTCCGCCATCGGTTTGTTTTGCAACAGCGTCCAGATAGCGACCGCGCCTAACAGGTCGAATATCGCCAGTACCGCGAACAGCGGGCTGAAGCCGAGGGTGTCAGCCAGCGCGCCCACAACCAGAGCAAACATGGTGCTCGCGGTCCAGGCCGCCATACCGGTCAGGCCGTTTGCGGTTGCCACTTCGTTACGACCGAATACGTCTGAAGACAGGGTAATCAGCGCGCCAGACAGAGACTGGTGAGCGAAACCACCGACGCACAGCAGCGCAATGGCCACATACGGGCTGGTGAACAGGCCGATCATACCTGGGCCAATCATCAGCACGGCGCCCATGGTTACGACCATTTTACGGGAGACGATCAGGTTAACGCCAAACCAGCGCTGGAACAGCGGCGGCAGATAACCCCCCACGATGCAACCGAGGTCAGCGAACAGCATTGGCATCCAGGCGAACATCGCGATTTCTTTTAGGTTAAAGCCGTAGACTTTAAACATGAACAGCGGGATCCAGGCGTTAAACGTACCCCAGGCCGGTTCTGCCAGGAAACGCGGTAGCGCGATACCCCAGAACTGACGGTTACGAATGATCTGCCACGGAGACATCTTCTTGCCGTTGTCTTTCTGGTGCTGTGCTTCCTGGCCGCCAATGATGTAGTCGCGTTCTTCTTCCGTTAGTTTTTTCTGATCGCGCGGGTGTTTGTAGAAAATCAGCCAGGCCATCGCCCAGGCGAAGCTCAGGACGCCGGAGATAATGAACGCCATCTGCCAGCTGTGCATCACGATTGCCCAGACCACCAGCGGCGGCGCAATCATCGCACCAATCGAAGAACCGACGTTGAAGTAACCAACGGCGATAGAACGTTCTTTAGCCGGGAACCACTCAGAGGCAGCTTTCAGGCCAGCCGGGATCATCGCGGCTTCTGCTGCGCCTACTGCGCCACGGGCCAGCGCCAGGCCGCCCCAGCTGCCTGCCAGCGCGGTTGCGCCACAGAAAACAGCCCACAGGACCGCAAACATCGCGTAGCCGACTTTGGTGCCCAGTACGTCAAGGACGTAGCCTGCGACCGGCTGCATGATGGTGTAAGCCGCGGAATACGCAGCGATAATATAAGAATACTGCTGGGTGGAAATATGTAACTCTTCCATCAGCGTCGGCGCAGCCGCCGCCACGGTGTTACGAGTCAGGTAACCCAGTATGGTGCCTAAGGTGACCAGGGCGATCATGTACCAACGTAGCCCTTTGATTTTACGCATGTGAAAACCTCATTGTTTTGAAATCCACCGTATCTACACGGTCACCTGCCAGACCAATTACGGCAGGTGTCGAAAACTGAAACGGCGGCGTTATCAGGGTCTAGCTGAAACGTTCCGTTCCTTGCCATAGAAAGTGTTTGTGGGGCAATTCGGTATCCGTACCGGTAAAGTCGCGTTTCACCTTGAGGCTGTTTTTGCGACGGCTGCAAAGATAACTTGTCATACAGCTTTAAAAGTTGAGAGCCATCACAAAAGTGCTTTTCTCTATAGGGTTATTAACAAGGCCCTGGAAGGCCAGTGCTGGCGCGGCTTTACCCGGGATTTACTCCTAAAGTGGTGGACTTTTTGTTAGCGTTTATTGATCTTGCTCACTAAATAATTCTCTGTGACTAGAAATTGGTGTGATAACTTTGTCAGCATAGTTGGACGCATCTGGTTCACTCGCTCAGAGGAAGCTCACAATGACCCCGTTCATGACCGAAGATTTCTTGTTAGACACTGAATTCGCCCGCCGTCTGTATCATGATTACGCCAAAGACGAGCCGATTTTCGACTATCACTGCCACCTCCCGCCGCAGCAAATCGCCGAAAACTACCGCTTTAAAAACCTGTATGACATCTGGTTGAAAGGCGACCACTACAAATGGCGTGCGATGCGCACCAACGGCGTGGCTGAACGCCTGTGTACCGGCGATGCCAGCGATCGCGAGAAATTCGACGCATGGGCGGCCACGGTTCCTCACACCATCGGCAACCCGCTGTACCACTGGACCCATCTGGAACTGCGCCGTCCATTTGGTGTAACAGGTAAACTACTATCGCCGAAAACTGCCGATGAGATCTGGAACCAGTGCAATGAACTGCTGGCGCAGGATCAATTCTCCGCACGCGGCATCATGCAGCAGATGAATGTGAAAATGGTCGGCACCACTGACGATCCGGTGGATTCGCTGGAACACCACGCTACCGTGGCGAAAGACAGCAGCTTCAGCGTTAAAGTGCTGCCGAGCTGGCGCCCGGATAAAGCCTTCAACATTGAGCAGGCCACCTTTAACGATTACATGGCCAAACTGGCCGAAGTCTCTGATACCGATATCCGCCGCTTTGCCGATCTGCAAACCGCGCTGACCAAACGTCTGGACCACTTCGCCGCGCACGGCTGTAAAGTCTCCGACCACGCGCTGGATGTGGTGCTGTTCGCAGAATCTAACGAAAGCGAACTCGACAGCATTCTGGCTCGCCGCCTGGCGGGTGAAAGCCTGTCTGAACATGAAGTCGCGCAGTTTAAAACTGCCGTGCTGGTCTGGCTGGGTGCGGAATATGCCCGTCGCGGTTGGGTACAGCAGTACCACATCGGCGCGCTGCGCAATAACAACCTGCGTCAATTCAAACTGTTGGGGCCGGACGTCGGTTTTGACTCCATCAACGATCGTCCGATGGCGGAAGAGCTGTCCAAACTGCTCAGCAAGCAGAACGAAGAAAACCTGCTGCCGAAAACCATCCTGTACTGCCTGAACCCGCGCGATAACGAAGTGCTGGGCACCATGATTGGTAACTTCCAGGGCGAAGGGATGCCGGGCAAGATGCAGTTCGGTTCCGGCTGGTGGTTTAACGATCAGAAAGACGGTATGGAACGTCAGATGACCCAACTGGCGCAGCTCGGTTTGCTGAGCCGCTTTGTAGGCATGCTGACCGACAGCCGCAGCTTCCTGTCTTATACCCGTCACGAGTATTTCCGCCGCATTCTGTGCCAGATGATTGGCCGCTGGGTGCAGGCAGGCGAAGCGCCGGCGGATATCGAACTGCTGGGCGAGATGGTGAAAAACATCTGCTTTAACAATGCGCGTGACTACTTCGCCATTGAACTGAACTAATTAAGGCCGTTTGAGGTTGATATGCAATACATCAGGATCCATTCGCAAGATAACGTCGCGGTTGCGCTGACCGACCTGGCAGAAGGCAGCATCGTCACCCTTGAAGGGGTTACGCTAACGCTTCCACAGGCGGTAGCGCGTGGACATAAGTTCGCCATCAGCCCGATTGCGAAAGGTGAGAACGTTATTAAATATGGATTGCCGATTGGCCATGCTCTGAGCGATGTTGCGCCAGGCGAGCACATCCATTCCCATAACGCGCGCACCAATCTGAGCGATCTGGATACCTATCGCTATCAACCGGATCTGCAAACGCTGGAACAGCAGGCCGCGGATCGCGACGTTAATATCTACCGCCGCGCCAACGGCGAGGTTGGGGTCCGCAATGAGTTGTGGATCCTGCCGACCGTAGGCTGCGTAAACGGGATTGCCCGTCAGATCCAGAGCCGTTTCCTGAAAGAAACCCACGATGCCGAAGGCACCGACGGCGTATTCCTGTTCAGCCATACCTACGGCTGCTCACAGCTGGGCGACGATCACGTCAATACCCGCACCATGTTGCAGAACATGGTGCGCCACCCCAACGCGGGTGCGGTGCTGGTGATTGGCCTGGGCTGCGAAAACAACCAGGTTGATGCGTTCCGCGAAACCCTGGGCGACTTCGATCCTGAGCGGGTGCATTTCATGGTTTGCCAGCATCAGGATGACGAAGTGGAAGCCGGTCTGGAGCATCTGCATGCGCTGTATGAAGTGATGCGCCACGACCAGCGCCAGCCGGGCAAACTGAGCGAACTGAAGTTTGGTCTGGAGTGCGGCGGTTCTGACGGCTTGTCCGGTATTACCGCTAACCCGATGCTGGGCCGTTTCTCCGACTATATGATCGCCAACGGCGGCACCACGGTGCTGACTGAAGTGCCGGAAATGTTTGGCGCTGAACAACTGCTGATGAGCCATTGCCGCGATGAAGCGACGTTTGAAAAAACCGTCACCATGGTGAACGACTTCAAACAGTACTTTATCGCCCACAATCAGCCGATTTACGAAAATCCGTCGCCGGGCAACAAAGCGGGCGGGATCACCACTCTGGAAGAGAAATCGCTGGGCTGTACCCAGAAAGCGGGGGAAAGCCAGGTGGTGGACGTGCTGCGCTACGGCGAACGTCTGACCCAGCATGGCCTGAACCTGCTGAGCGCGCCGGGCAACGATGCCGTCGCTACCAGCGCGCTGGCCGGTGCCGGTTGCCATATGGTGCTGTTCAGCACCGGGCGCGGTACGCCTTACGGCGGTTTTGTGCCGACGGTAAAAATTGCGACCAACAGCGAACTGGCGAAGAAAAAACCGCACTGGATTGACTTCGACGCCGGGCAACTTCTGCATGGACAGACCATGCCGCAACTGTTGAACCAATTTATCGACACCATTGTCGAGTTTGCTAACGGCAAGCAGACCTGCAATGAACGTAATGATTTCAGAGAACTGGCAATCTTTAAGAGTGGCGTGACATTATAATCTGTGGACTCCTGAGTTCATTTACCCCCGGCGCTCCGTTAACGAGCGCCGTTTTTTTTATGATTTTAAGGACAGAGAATGACCGCGTATTGGCTGGCCCAGGGCGTTGGCGTCCTGGCTTTTGCGATTGGTATAACGACGTTTATTAATCGCGATGAAAAACGCTTCAAACTGCAACTCTCGCTGTACAGCTTTATTATCGGCTGCCATTTCTTCCTGATGGGCGCGGCACCAGCCGGGATGAGCGCAGTGCTAAACGCCTTTCGCACCGTGGTTTCGCTGCGCACCCGCAGTCTGTGGGTGATGTCGATTTTTATCGTTCTGACGTTGTCTCTTGGCCTTGCCAAACTTCACCACCCGATGGAGCTGCTGCCGATTGTCGGCACCGTCGCCAGTACCTGGGCGCTGTTTCGCTGCAAAGGTTTAACCGTGCGTTGCGTGATGTGGTGCTCCACGGCCTGCTGGGTCAGCCACAATATCTGGCTGGGCTCAATTGGCGGCTCGCTGATTGAAGGGAGTTTTTTGGTAATGAACGGCCTGAATATCATTCGCTTCTGGCGGATGCAAAAGCGCGGTATCGATCCGTTTAAAATCGAAAAAGAGCGTATGCAGAAGGAGTAAAGGGCGGGCGCAAGGCCCGCCGCTGAGGATTAACTGCGGATTGCGTTATCCGCTAAACGTTGGTCTTCCGCCTGGCAGACTGCGGCGGTGAAGATAACATCTGTTGAGGAGTTTAGCGCGGTTTCGCAGGAATCCTGCAATACGCCGATGATAAAGCCGACCGCGACCACCTGCATGGCGATTTCGTTCGGGATACCAAACATATTACAGGCCAGCGGGATCAGTAGCAGTGAGCCGCCCGCCACGCCGGATGCACCGCAGGCGCACAGCGATGCCACCACGCTCAGCAGCAATGCGGTCGGGATGTCCATTGCAATACCCAGCGTATTCACCGCCGCCAGGGTCAGCACGGTAATGGTGATAGCCGCGCCCGCCATGTTGATGGTTGCACCCAGCGGGATCGACACCGAATAGGTATCGCGGTCCAGGTTCATCTTCTCGCACATCGCCATGTTCACCGGAATGTTGGCGGCAGAGCTGCGGGTGAAAAAGGCGGTAACGCCGCTTTCACGCAGGCAAGCCAGCACCAGCGGATAGGGATTGCGGCGGATTTTGTACCAAACGATCAGCGGGTTGATGACAAACGCCACCAGGAACATACAGCCAATCAGTACCACCAGCAGCTGCGCATAGCCCCACAGGGTTGCGAAGCCGGTTTCCGCCAGAGTGGACGCCACCAGGCCAAAAATACCAATCGGCGCGAAGCGAATCACCAGCGTTACCATAAAGGTCACCGCGTCGGACACGTCGTTGAGCAGGTTTTTGGTGGTGTCGTTACCGTGACGCAATGCGAAGCCGAGGCCCACAGCCCAGACCAGGATGCCGATATAGTTGGCGTTAAGCAGCGCGTCAATTGGGTTGGATACCATGCTCATCAGCAGGCCACGCATCACTTCCACAATGCCGGAAGGCGGCGTGATTTCCGTCGCGCCGGTGGTGAGGTGCAGCGTTGACGGGAAGGCGAAGCTGAACAGCACTGCCGTCAGGGCTGCGGCGAACGTCCCGATCAGATACAAAAACAGAATAGGGCGAATATTGGTTTTTTGACCCTGGCGGTGGTTGGCGATAGACGCCATCACCAGAACCAGTACCAGCACCGGCGCAACGGCTTTTAACGCGCCGACGAATAACGTCCCCAGCAGACCTGCCGCTATTGCCGCGTCTTTTGAAACTAACGCCAGCAGAATGCCGAGAACTAAGCCGACAAGGATTTGTTTAACCAGACTGCCGCCCGCAAGACGGCGCAACAACCCTGGTTGAGATTGCGTGCTCATAGATATTCCTTCAGATGTGATGTGGTTCCATCCCGCGTCAATATTATTAAAAGCTTTGTGACCGGATGTAACAGATGTTTGCATGGATGAGTATAGGGATTTGCCGTGCGAGAGGAAGGGGATAGTGCTGTTTTTTCCGAATCGCTCCAGTTTTTTAACTTTAAAATAACAATCATGTGACATTAATAGCACTTCTGATTCAGGTGATATTGCAAAGCCAAAATGGCTGGCTATAGCGTGACGTTCTGGCGTTTGGCGGTGACGCGTTACAGGTGACTTGCCTGTGGCGCAGGTAGCGGAATTTTCGTGAAGGGTAACGGCGTATACACAGGCGTTTTTGGCGCTACGTGGCGGCGAACGATGTCTACCATCCCTTTGAGATCGAGCCCTGGAATGATCCGCACATCATCAGGCTTGTTGCCGAAGAAATTCTCCCAGTGGCCAATCAGCACCATGCGGGGTTTCGTGAAATCCAGCAGGGCCGCGGGATAGTGATAAACCTGATGCCAGGAACCGGCGCACAGTATCTCCACGTCGATGCGTTTACCGTCTGGCTCCCGGGGTGGGAACCCCCATGGTGGCGTGGCGGCGGAATCCTGATAGTGAATGCGGTACACCGGTTTTTTCTGGTCATCCAGCAGGTCTACCAGCCACGCCACAGGCGTGCCAAGCCGCCAGTCCCGGACGTTATTCAGCGGTTCAGTAGGGGGCGATTCATAAATACCGGGCAGCAAATCCACCCCGAAAATATGCCCGGCATGCATGCTGCGGATGGGTTTTGCACGAATATAGCCGCTGTCAGAGTAAATCCATTTTCCGCTATCGCCAGGGCGCGACATATCGGGTACAGAGGCAATCTGTGCTAACACATTATGTAAACGCGACAGGCGTTGCGGATCGTCACGGAACTGATATTGCAGGATATTCACCACCGTTTCCGAACCATAAATCTTTGCGTTGGGCGCCTGGTTCTTTATCACGTCAGACACATCCAGTAAGTGATCGTAATGGGCATGGCCCACCAGCAGCATCGAGACAAAACGGGCGTCCGGCATCATTTGCTGAATTTTCACCGGATCGCTTTTCACCTTAACCGGCGGGAGCCCGGTTATGCCCGCCAGCGCCGGATTGGTGAATGACGGCGCAAAAAGTACGCCTTCGCCATGCCAGGGGAGCAACCAGCCACCGACACCGAGATAGTGTAACGCCGGCTCGGCGGCGTCTTTGCCCGACCAGAGCTGATGCGCGCCCACCTGCGGCTTAGATAAACAGCCGCACAGTAGTAGCGCCAAAACCAGCCACAGGTAGCGCATAGCCAACTCTTACGGCCAGGGCGTGAGTGTAATGATTTCAGGGCGGCTATTTTTATCGCCGTTCCGTTTCGCCACGGGGATCGGGTTTCCGCCCGTGTCGAAAAACTGCACTTTCATTTGCTGTTTGTCCGCATCAATATCGATTCGGGCAAAATTATTATTTTGGGTATAGCCCCAGGATTGATAATTCATGGTGCCCAATGCCGTTCCCGGCTGAGGGTTACTTAACAGCGTCTCATAAATATCGAAGCTGTCATTTTCCACTATGGAATCACGAACATATTTTGCCGTTTCGCCGTTAATAAACGTATAAGGCCAGTAAAACGGCGAAGAGGTAATCGACCAGGCATGAATTTTTTCTCCGGCGATGCCGTTAATTTCAATTTCGCACAGGTTAGTGCAATGAATATCGCCAGAGAGAAAAATAACATTTTCAATCTGATGCTTAAGAAGGGTCTTTAACACCTGATTGCGCGTTTGTGGAAAGGCGGTCCAGGTATCGCTGTTATCTTTATTCCTGCGCGCCCGGAAATCATCCCCGGCGGTAGCGATTTCGTTAGGGACAAATACGCCGGAAGAGACGATAAATTTAGGGCGGTTACCATAATCCTTCTGCATATGAATCAACCATGCACATAGCCTGTCCAACTGGCTGGGTTCCGTTGGATGTTTTGAGGGCAATCCCAACAGATGGTTGTTGTTAATATTGTTGTCGTCGCGCTGGTTGGCGTCGTTTTTGTAACGCGTGGTGCGCGTATCCAGTACAAAGAAAGGGTAACCGCCGCAGTTGAAATCGTAGAACAAACGCGGCACATCCATCTCGGCCAGATATTTTTCACTGCCGATGAGCTTATCTTTGCGCTGATGAATATAGCTGTCCGGAAAGCGCGGACCGTGGATCCACTGATAACTCATATAAGCGCTAATGGCGCAGTTGAATAAATCGCAACTATTGCTGAAGAAGCCGGGTAGATAATGGGTTTTGTTCACCCGATCCTGAGTCCAGTTATCTTCTATTTCATGATCGTCAAGGATCATATAAGTAGGGATATGTGAGGTTAAACGGCGGAAATTCAGGCTTTTATAGTTTTCGTGATAGGCCTCTTCAAACTCTTTATACGTGTCTGCTTTAAATGCCGGGACATAAACCGATGCCGAGTCGGCATAAATCTGATCGCCAACCATTAAGACAAAATTAGCGTCAGCATGTTGTTCATACATGGCTTTGAAAATAAGGTCAGATTCCTTTTTCTTGTAAAAAGGCACCCCGTTAAACCAGTTATTGCGACAGGAGCCAAACAGAAATTTAATCGGCTGCGCGGCGGTTGGTTTGGGCTGCGTGGTAAAGTCGGCGGTCACATATTGCGCATTAAGTGTTTCATCATTTAATTGATCTGCCCAGACTCGCGCCGGGGGAAGCGTTTTAACCACTTCTTCACTGGCGTCGCCGTCCATTTCCTCCGACGGCAGGCTGATTTCCAGATACGCCAAGCGAACCCGATAGCGCGTAGCGGGTTTCAACACAAAAGGCTTGAGTTTTTTCTGCTCGTCCTCATTGGCCCATAAATTCACATCCTTGCCCAGCGTATAAACGCCGGTACGGTGATACTGGCGGCGCAAGCGGAAGTACCAGATATTCTCCGCTGCCACTTTTCCATTCGCGCCCGCCACGCCAATCACCCCGACGGTGCGAATATTATTCGCGATGTCGTTTTCATCGTGGTTGGGGTAAGCGGCAATCCACAGGCGGCAGGCAGTATCGGTGGTATGCCCGATAATCGGGCCCAGCGCGGGTTTAAACAGTTTGCTCATTTTCTTACCCACCATTAAAGGCATGGCCGGTCAGGGTCACTATGGTGTGATTATAAAAGGTGCGGAAACAAGCCGGATGATACGAAAGCGTGAATGAGCGGGTAGGGGTAAGACATTGTGATGAGGCGTCTCAACGCAGTGTTGCCGCGTTGAGACGCCCGGCCGTTATGACAACGATTTGCGCCTGTCGTTACGGTGATTCACCCAGGCGTTAATCAGCAGCGTCACCACCAGAATCCCGCCTACCACGCCAAGCGAGATAGCGATTGGGATATGGTAGAAATCGACAATCAGCATCTTAACGCCGATAAACACCAGGATCACCGACAGGCCGTATTTCAGCATAGTGAAACGTTCCGCGACGCCCGCCAGCAGGAAGTACATGGCGCGCAGGCCGAGGATCGCGAACAGGTTAGAGGTCAGCACGATAAATGGATCGGTGGTGACCGCGAAGATTGCCGGAATACTGTCTACCGCGAAAATCACGTCGCTGATTTCCACCAGGATCAGCACCAGGAACAGCGGAGTGACGTACAGCAGGCCGTTGTGGCGCACGAAGAATTTCTCGTTTTCGATTTTATCGGTCATGCGCAAATGGCCGCGCAGCCAGCGCACGATCGGTTTCTCGCCGATGCCGGCTTCGTCTTCTTTGGCGAGCGCCATTTTCACGCCGGTAAACAGCAGGAACGCGCCGAACACGTACAACAGCCATTCAAACTGCGAAATCAGCCAGCTACCTGCGAAAATCATAATGGTACGCAACACGATCGCGCCGAGTACGCCGTAAATCAGTACGCGACGCTGCAATGCTGGAGGAACGGCGAAGTAGCTGAACAGCATCAACCAGACGAAGACGTTATCCACCGCCAGCGCTTTCTCGATTAAATAACCGGTGAGGAAGGCGAGTGCCTGGGCGTCTGCCACCGCGCGGCCCTCGGTGCCGGTGAGATACCACCAGAAGCCTAAATTAAACAGCAATGACAGCCCGACCCAAATCAGCGACCAGACCGCTGCCTGCTTCATGGTCATGGTATGCGCGCCGCGCCGTCCCTGAAGCAACAGGTCGATGGCCAGCATAATCAACACAATGACAGCAAAGCCGCCCCACAGCAGGGGAGTTCCCACGGTATTCATAAGCATCATTCCTTAAAAATGAAAAACGGCCAACGTCGGAAGACGTTAGCCGCTTTGCCTGAGCTGCAAATGGATCTCACCTTCCGGCAAGGTCTCACTTACAACGCGAAATACCCGTGTTCACCAGCGTCGTTGACGATGCCTGATACGCATTTTCGAGTTGCCCGACGACCGGGTGCACAGCACCGTATTGACGATCCGTCGGCAAGGAAGTTACTCCCCTTTGCAGATAAAAAGTATGCAGCGTCAATGATCTCGTCAACGACGCTGCTGGGGGATTTACTGAGCTTTACGCGGTTAGCGGTTCGTTGACATCATCCGCCGGAAACTTGACGCCGGTCTGGGCGCGGATCTCGGTGAGCAGTTTCGCCGTAGTGCGGCTGACCGTCAGTCCCGGATGGTTCACTTCGTGAGTTTCTACCAGCCGGGCAAAGGTTTCAGCCTCATACAGCATGGTATTGATATGCTGGGGCAGAGAGAGATCCTGGGCTTTGCCGCCGCGCGGAATAAAGGTGATGCGCTGGCACTCGGAGATCTTCTCGATCACCAGCGTACCGGCCTCGCCCTGGATTTCGCTATGCAGGCCAGAGTCGCTGACTTTGGAATGCAGCAGGGTGACGTCGGCATCGCCATAGTGCATCACCACCGTGCCGTGGGCATCGACGCCGCTGTCCAGCAGGCTGGCTGATGCGGTGACCGACGCAGGTTCGCCCCACAGCGCCACGGCGCTCGCCAGGCAGTAAAAACCGATATCCATAATCGAGCCGTTGGAATAGGCCGGATTAAAGGTGTTTGGGTTCTCGCCGTCCAGATAGCGCTGGTAGCGTGACGAATACTGGCAATAGTTGAGCAGTGCTTTACGCAGCTTGCCGACTTTTGGCAGCGCCTGGCTCAGGGCGATAAAATTGGGCAGGCTGGCGGTTTTGAACGCTTCGAAAAACACCACCTGGTTTTCGCGTGCTATGGCGATAGCCGCTTCCACTTCACGCAGGTTCGAGGCTAACGGTTTCTCGCAAATCACATGTTTCTTATGGCTCAGAAACAGGCAGGATTGCGAGAAGTGCAGGGAGTTGGGGCTGGCGATATACACCGCGTCAATATCGTCGCTCTGCGCCAGAGACTCCAGCGAAGTAAACAGATGCTCGACGGGATAGTCGTTGGCGAACATCTGAGCCTGTTCAAGGGTACGTGAATAGACCGCCGTGAGTTTTAATTTGCCGGTCTCATGGGCGGCATCGACGAACTGGCGGGTGATCCAGTTGGTGCCAATAACAGCGAAACGTATCATATCGGGGACTTAACTCCGCAGTGGAATGTACCCGTCAGAGTAGCATGCGATCGCAGGAAATCACGTGGCCTGTTACGCAGAACTGAGCAATGCCTGATGGGTCAGCCACAGGCGGGTATCGAATTCCAACTGGTGGTAGTCCGGCTCCATATGGCAGCACAGTTGATAAAACGCTTTGTTGTGTTCTTTCTCTTTCAGGTGCGCCAGCTCATGTACCACGATCATGCGCAAAAACGGTTCCGGAGCCTGGCGGAATACCGTCGCCACGCGAATTTCCGCCTTTGCCTTCAGCTTATTGCCCTGCACCCGCGACACGGCGGTGTGCAAACCCAGCGCGTGTTTCAGTACGTGGATCTTGTTGTCCCAGGCCACTTTACTTAACGGCGGACTGCTGCGCAGATGGCGGTTTTTGATCTCCTGCACGTAGTTCCATAACGCTTTATCGGTCGCGATATCATGCAGTTGCGGGTAACGCTTGTTCAGCACATCACCCAGCCGCCCCTGCTCGATCAGGCTGTTCACCTGGCTTAACAAGGATTCGGGGTAGCCCTGGAGATACAGCAGTGCGCTCATGGATGCCTCAGCGAGAGAAAAAAAGGTTTACTCAGATGCGTAATTAAGGGATAAATCGCGCGAATTTTAGCACCGTGGAGGGCCGATGAGCCAGGTTGAGTTAAATGCATGCGAATTAACGCTTGAGCGCTATCCGCCCATGCCGGAAGAGGCCCCGTTACAGGCGTGGGATGCCGCCGATGAATATTTGTTGCAGGACTTGCCGCAAACCGACGGCCCGACGCTGATTTTTAACGATGCGTTCGGCGCATTAACCTGCGCGCTGGCGGCTCGCCGCCCGTGGAATATCAGCGATTCGTTTATCGCCCAGCAGGCCGCGCGGCACAACCTGCGGCTGAATCAGATTGATTCAGACAGCATCGTATTCCAGGACTCCCTCGCGCCGCTGCCTGCGGCTCCGGCGCTGGTGCTGATTAAGATCCCTAAACAGCTGGCCTTGCTGGAACAGCAGCTACGCGCCTTACGCGCGGTGGTCACGCCGGAAACCCGCATTATCGCCGGCGCTAAAGCGCGGGATATTCATAATTCCACCCTGGCGCTGTTTGAAAAAATCCTCGGGCCGACCACCACCTCGCTGGCGTGGAAAAAGGCACGGCTGATTTACGGCAGCGTGACGCTGCCTGCGCTGAATGCTGCGCCCGCGACCATAAACTGGAAACTCGACGAGACGTCCTGGACCCTCCACAACCATGCCAACGTGTTCTCCCGTACTGGGCTGGATATCGGCGCGCGTTTCTTTATGGAGCATCTGCCGGAAAACGTGGAAGGGGAGATGGTGGATTTGGGCTGCGGTAACGGCGTGATTGGCTTAACGCTACTGGCGCAAAACCCGCAGGGCCGGGTGGTGTTTATCGATGAGTCGTTTATGGCGCTGGCGTCGAGCCGGTTAAACGTCGAGCACAATCTGCCGGACGCGCTGGCGCGCAGCGAGTTTGTAGTGAACAATGCGCTGGCAGGCATAGAGCCGGACCGTTTTCACGCGGTGCTGTGCAATCCGCCGTTCCACCAGCAACACGCCATCACCGATCATATCGCCTGGCAGATGTTTAACGATGCGCGGCGTTGCCTGAAGTACGGCGGCGAGCTGCGCGTCGTCGGCAACCGCCACCTCGATTATTACCGCAAGCTGAAGAAAATTTTCGGCAACTGCACCACCGTCGCCACCAACAATAAATTTGTAGTGCTGAAGGCGGTGAAGCTGCGTAAAAGCCGCTAAATCTCCAGCGCCAGCCGGGTGCCCTGCGCAATCGCGCGCCGGGCGTCCAGCTCCAGCGCCACGTCGCACCCGCCAATCAAATGCACGGTTTTGCCGGCTTCACGCAGCGGTTCTGCCAGTTCGCGGCGCGGCTCCTGCCCGGCGCACAGAATGACATTATCCACCGCCAGGATTTGCGGCTCGCCGTTAATCGTGATGTGCAAACCTTCATCGTCGATACGCTGATAGCTGACACCGGGGATCATCTTCACGCCGCGTGATAGCAGGGTGGTGCGGTGGATCCAGCCGGTGGTTTTGCCAAGCCCTTCGCCAGGTTTGCTGGCTTTACGTTGCAGCATCACGATTTTGCGCGGGCTTTGCGGCAGTTGCGGCCCTTCAGGGCGCAATCCGCCCACCTGTTCCAGACTGGTGTCGATACCCCATTCGGCGCAGAATTCAGCGATATTCTGGCTGGTGGGCTCGCCCCGCTGGCTCAGATACATTGCGGTATCGAAGCCAATTCCGCCGCAGCCGATAATCGCCACGCGTTCGCCCACCGGTTTTTTATCCCGTAGCACGTCCAGATAGTTCAGCACACGGGGATGATCGATACCGTCAATCAGCGGAATGCGCGGCTCAATGCCGCAGGCCAGGATCACCTCGTCAGCTTCCGCGAGCATCGCCGGGTTGACCGGTGTATTTAACCGGACGTCCACGCCGGTAATCTCCAGCATCCGGCGGTAGTAGCGCAGAGTTTCGTAAAACTCCTCTTTACCGGGGATCTGTTTGGCGATGTTGAACTGCCCGCCGATTTCCGGGGCGGCGTCGAACAGCGTCACCCGATGACCGCGCAGTGCAGCGTTAACCGCAAACGCCAGCCCGGCAGGCCCCGCGCCAACCACGGCGAGATTTTTTGCCACCGCCGCCGGGAGGATGGGCATTGTCGTTTCATGGCAGGCGCGCGGGTTCACCAGGCAGGAGGTGACTTTACCGACAAAGATCTGGTCGAGACACGCCTGGTTACAGCCGATGCAGGTATTGATTTCATCCTCGCGTCCGCTTTGCGCTTTGCTGAGCAACTCGGCATCCGCCAGGAAAGGACGCGCCATTGAGACCATATCGGCATCACCCGAGGCGAGGATCGCATCAGCCACCGCCGGATCGTTTATCCGGTTAGTGGTTACCAGCGGGATCGCCACCTGGCCTTTGAGCTTGCGGGTTACCCAACTGAACGCGCCGCGCGGCACCGGGGTGGCGATGGTGGGAATACGCGCTTCGTGCCAGCCGATGCCGGTATTGATGATTGTCGCACCCGCCGCTTCGATGGCCTTCGCCAGCATCACGGTTTCGTCAAAGGTTCCGCCGCCTTCCACTAAATCGAGCATCGACAGGCGGTAGATAATAATAAAATCGTCGCCCACCCGTCCGCGCACCGTGCGCACCACTTCCGTGGCGAAGCGCATCCGGCGTGAGTAATCACCGCCCCATTCATCCTCGCGGGTATTGGTACGCGCCGCCAGGAACTGGTTAATCAGATAGCCTTCGGAGCCCATAATTTCCACGCCGTCGTAACCCGCTTCCCGCGCCAGTTGGGCGCAGGTCGCGAAGTTATTAATCAGCGACAGGATTTCATCGTGGGTCAGGGCATGGGGCGCGAAACGGTTGATCGGCGCCTGAATAGCCGACGGCGCAACCGGATGGGGCTGATAGCTGTAGCGCCCGGTATGGAGGATTTGCAGCGCGATTTTGCCGCCTTCACGGTGTACCGCGTCGGTTACCCGCCGATGATGATCCAGATGGCTGCGGTCGTTCAGCATCGCGCCGCCAGCTACCGCAACGCCAGAAGGCGCGGGTGCTATCCCTCCCGTCACAATCAGCGCCACGCCGTGCCGCGCGCGTTCGGCATAAAACGCCGCCAGCCGTTCCGGGCCATCCGGGCGCTCTTCAAGGCCGGTATGCATTGAGCCCATCAGGACACGGTTTTTTAGCGTGGTGAACCCTAAATCCAGCGGGGCGAACAGCGACGGGTAGCTCATAGTCTCTTCCAATGTAAAATTATTGTTATGTGGTCGGATGAGTTTCTAATTTAGCTGTCCTGACAAGGAATGGAAAAAGCGCAATCGGTGATTGTGATGGGATTCAAAGAACGCAGTGAATAACGGCAGGCGAGCCTGCCGTTTATACGCTTAGCGGCTGCGGGCGAGGTATTTCGCCATCTCGTCGGCGGGCACCATGCCGCCGCCAGTGGCCCAGACCAGATGGGTGGCGTTGCGTCGCGCCTGCTCGCTAAAGCGGCGGCGATAGGCGTCATCCCAGCGCCACGGGCCGGGCATACCGGCCAGCGCGGAGGGCTCCAACGCGATATGTTCCTGCTGGTTCAACATACCCAGCAGGGTGAACAGCGTGTCATCGCTCAGGGTGTAATAGCCGTCGATTAAGCGCGCCATCGCACGGCCCACAAAACCGGAGGCGCGGCCCACCGCCAGACCGTCGGCGGCGGTCTGGTTATCAATCCCCAATTCCTGCACCGAAATAGCGTCATGCAGGCCAGTGTGGACGCCGAGCAACATACAGGGCGAGTGGGTCGGCTCAGCGAAGAGACAATGCACATCATCACCAAACGCCAGCTTCAGGCCGAACGCCACGCCGCCTGGGCCGCCGCCGACGCCGCAGGGTAAATAAACAAACAGCGGATGGTCGGCATCCACCGTAATTCCCGCGTCTGCGAACTGGCGTTTTAGCCTGCCGCCCGCCACCGCGTAACCCAGAAACAAATTGTGGGAGTTTTCATCATCAATAAAGAAACAGCGCGGATCCTGTTCCGCCTCACGGCGGCCCTGTTCCACGGCGACGCTGTAGTCATCCGCGTATTCCACCACCGTGACGCCGTTGGCGCGCAGCAGCGCTTTCTTCCATTCCCGCGCGTCTGCCGACATATGCACGCTCACCTGAAAACCCAGCCTTGCGGAAGCAATGCCGATAGACAGCCCCAGATTACCGGTGGAGCCGACCGCGATACGATGCTGGCTGAAGAATTGGCGAAACGGCAGGTCCGCCAGTTTGCGGTAATTATCGGTAAGCTGAAGCAGACCCGCCTCAAGCGCCAGTTTCTCGGCATGAAATAGCACTTCGTAGATCCCGCCACGCGCTTTAATCGATCCAGAGACCGGCAGATGGCTGTCTTTTTTGAGCCACAGTTGGCCAGGCAGCGGCTGCGCATAGTGCGCTTCGAGCGCGTTTTGCATCGCGGGGATAGCAACACAGGGAGATTCAATAATCCCGCCGCTGGCAGCGGTTTCCGGGAAAACGTGGGCTATCCAGGGCGCAAAGCGTTGCAGACGGGCTTCAGCGTCTTGCACATCGTGATGGGTTAAACCAACCCAGGGCAATCCTTCCGCCAGCGAAGTGACGGCAGGATTAAACCACTGGGTTTCGCGCAAGGCGATAAGATCGTTCAGCAGCGGAAAGCGGCTGACCAGTTGCGGAACAGTTGGCGCAGGCATGAGGGTTCCTTGTCGTTATTGAGCCCATCTTACCCGTCAGCCTTCGGATTTCACTACCTTAATGTCCACCATCCCGATGCCCAGCTTACGCGGCGAATGGCCGAGAATATTGCCTTCGTTGGTTTCCTGCGGGGCAGGGGGCACAATCACCAGCGTATTGCTGCGTGACGGGTTATCGAAATGCAGGGTGGTGGTGGTGACGTCATTGCCCAGCGTCAGAGTCTGTTCGCTGTTGCCGACCCGCACTGGGATCGGCTGGTTAGCGTTCGGCCCAAAGGCTTTGGCGGTGATCACCAGCTCGAATTTCTCCGGCAGCGGCTGGTAGTATTCAATCTTCACTTCTTTATCTAGTTGTGCGTTGGACCAGCGCCCCCAGGATTCCGGGCGGGAAATTCCGCTGAAGCTTTTCACCTCTTCCGGCGCGCCAGCGACGTTGAACACAAAGCTGTCGGCTTTGTAGCGAATGTCGTTATCCACGGTTTTCAGCATGTCGACGTTACCCTGGTAGCGCAGGGTATCGATTACCGTATCGCGAAACGCCGCTTTGCCTTGCCACTTCGGTTTATCGACATGGCTGATTTTCTGCTCGCCGCCTAGCTGGCCTTGCGACACGCACCAGTCGGTGGACAACGCCCACTGTGAAGACCACAGGCGAGCCATTTTGTAGCAGCGATCGATCCAGATAAAGTTATCGCGCGGAGCGAAATCCGCCAGCTGATAGCGCAGCGGCGCGGAGTATTCGCTTTCCGGCAGCGGTTCGACTTTTTTATCCGATACCCGCAGCAGCAGCGGCAGGCGGAAGTTCGAACCGGAAAACGCGATGGTCTGTTTTTCCTGATCGATGGTGAAGTCTTTAATTTCACGCGGGAAATTCCACAGGCGGATCACGTCCGGCTTCCAGGCCAGCACTTTCTCTTTCATGTTCAGGAACACGGTGGACAACGAGTCCCCGGACAGGCTGCTGCGTCCGAGGCCAATAAAGTTATCGCCGCCCAGGATGTCCAGCACCGTCGCGCCGTTATCCATGGTGTTACGTTTAACCGCCATCACTTCCTGCTGGGGCTTATCGCCGCGCAGCACGAAGAACAGGTTGTTGCGATCCTGCTGATTGAGGTATTTCCAGGCGGTGTTGTTCATCGCCAGGTGATCGGAAGAGACCACGATAACGGTATTTTTATAGTACGGCGACGCTTTGATTTTATTGATAAACGCGGCGATATGTTGCTGGCTACAGGTCACCGCGCTGAACGACTGATTGGCTTTGCCGTCGATGTCGTAACGTTTACGCTCGCAGGTGCGTGATACAAAGCCGTCCGGGTGATGCGTGTCCACCGTCAGTGTAAACAGCGAGAAGCGTTTGCCTTCTTTGGATAACGTTTCGAATTTCTGCCACGCCTGGTCGAGAACCGTGTCGTCGTAGAAACCCCAGTCGTTGCGGTAATGCGGATCGGCAACCACACTTTTAAGCTCATCCGCGCCGTATAAATGGTCGAAACCGTGGGATTTTAAAAATACGTCTTTCCCGGCGAAGCGCAGGCTGGCGCCCTGGACAAAGTGGTTTTCGTAACCGGAGTTTTTCAGGATATCGCCAAGGCAGATATTCTGCGGGAAGAAGCTCGACATGGACGCCGACGCGTTGCCTTCAAACGGCGCGAACAGCGGAATACCGCACTGGGAGGCCACCATGCCGGCGATGGTGTAATCGGTGCCCGGCAATTGTGCGGTCTGGCTGAAATCGATCCCTTCATTTTTTAACGCGCCCAGCTCCGGCGTAAGGCCGGGGAATGCCTGGTCGTCAAAATAGGTGCGTTCCAGGCTTTCGCCATAGATATACACCAGGTTGAGCTGCGGATTATCAATGACCTTTTTCGGCTCTTTGTAGTACGCCACAAAATCAGGATCGCCGTCGCGGCTTTGCGACTTCACCAGCTCGCTGATTTGGCGAAACGCCGGGCTGGCGTCCACGGAGGCAAGCGCCATCACCAGTGCCAGCAGGCTGTAACCAAAATGGTAAGGACGATGACGGCGGCGGCGTAACACCCAGGCCAGCGCGCCAAACACCAGCACCAGCGCGGCAATCAGAGCAGCGCCAGGCAACAGGTATTTACCAACGCCCGCACCCGCCAGGCTGTTGGTTAGCGTGTAGATCACCGCGTCGTTAATGCCGTCGCCGGTAAAATAGTCGCTGGCATAAAGGGTGATGTTTAAGATAACAAACAGGCCAAGAACCACCAGTGTGGCGGCAAACCACCAGGTATTACGGCCCGCCTTGAGGGAATAAATTACGATCGAGGCGATAAATAAAACAACCGAGAGCAGTTCTGACAACGCCAAATCCTCACCAGCAGGCACCACGCCTGTTCAGTCAATCATCTTTTTTAACAGCACAATCTAACTTTTCGGTAACACAGCTGCAATTCTAGTGTCATCAAAGTGTGTAGTGGTTAAGAATTGGTTTAGTTATGGGATTATTTGATTGCGCGCACATTACGTGTAGGCAGGCAGTGTAGCGGCAAAGTGTGGGGGAAATAAGGAGACAACGGGTGCAAAAAAACACCCGTTGAAAATTTACATCAGGAAATTAACGCCTTGCTTGAGGACCAGGTCACAGGCCTTGGTTTTCACTTTTTCCGCCAGCGGCGAATTGCCAATGGTCGCAAGGTCAAGCTGTTCGCCTTTTGCCGTATTCAGCATCCCCATCAGCCCTTCGGTGTAATCTGGCGTGGTGGTTTGCGCCTGCGGCGTGCTCAAGCCTAACTTTTCCATAATCTGGTTTTTAACGTTTTCGGTATTGGTCGCGGAAACCAGTTTTTGCTTCATGCAGTAACCGAGGATGCCCGCCACGTTAGGCATATTTTCTGAGCTTAACGCCTGGGTTCCGCCCGTTAGCAGACCACTGAGCGAGGACAGCGAGTTGCTTTGCGCACCGCTGGTTGTGGTCTGGCTCTGGGACTGGCTCAACTGGCTGGCGGCGCTGGATAAGCTCTCTTGCCAGGTCGCGGCATAGCTGCTGGTCGCCATCAACATTGCGCCACAGGCGGCAAGCTGAAACATCTGTGTTACTGATTTCATCGGCACGATCTCATGGTTGGCCTGGGGGCAGGCAAAAGTCGTGGCTAGTGTATACCGGGCCCTGGGAAGGAAGGAGAGGTGAGCAGGCGTTTCAGAACCTGGCGCCTGCTGTTTCGGAGTTATCTGGCGCTTTTATACTTCACGACCGGTGACGCGGCTGCGATAGCTGTCCCAGTCGAAGTTCACCCACAGGCTGTTGCCCAGCCGCATACGATCCATGACGCGTTCGCCGAGCAGCGCGTTCATCTCTTTGATCGGCAGGTTGGTGAGCATCCCGGTGGGGCGTTTGGAGGAAGAGCGGCGGTCGACGATCTGGTTAATGATCACTTTTTCGTAGCGTGATTCGGTCTGCATACCGATCTCATCGACCACCAACAGATCTACGGTGCTGAGATCGTTAATCAGCCGCTCTTCGGTGGTATCTGCACCGTTGCTGAAGGTGTTTTTCATCGCCGACATAATGTCCGCGACGGTAATGATCATCACCGATTTGCCGCGCAGCAGCAGCTCGTTGCAGATAGCGGCGGCCAAATGGTTTTTACCGGTGCCGGGACGGCCTGAAAATACAAAGCTGGCGATGTTGCCGTCAAACTCCGCCGCGTATTTCCTGGCGCGCTCCAGCGCCTTCATCTGTCCTTCCGTTTCGACCTGATAGTTGTCGAACGAGCAGTTCATATGCAGTTCACGGATGCCGGATCGCTTAAAGGTACGCTGCATTTTCATGGCCTGGTTTTCGCGGGCGATGGAGGCCGAACGCAGTTTGCCTTGCGCCTGTTGCCAGGCGAGCAGCTCTTCGGCGGTGGTGAACGCCGGTTTAACATCGCGGGGCATCATCTTTTTCAGCCGCGCCATCAGGTCAGTGACGTGTTTCATCGTTAGCCTCTGAATCCATCGGGAATGCTGTTATCGGGTTGCGGCACGCTGTTAACGTCGCGTCGCGCCGCGCCGCCGTTGCTGGCCCGGCTGATTTGCACGCTGCGCGCCAGTTTCTGCTGCCACTGTACATGATGAAAGACTTTGCCTTCCGCCTGCCAGTAGCTGATAAACGTCGCCAGTTCTTCGTCGGTCACCGGCTGGATTAAGTTAACGCCCCACAGCGCCGCCATACGCTGGAAATCGGCATCGGGTTTCCATGCCGGATACATGGCGAATTTGCCCAGCGGCACCGGCACCGGATGGCTTTGCGCGGTGAGTTCATCAAACAGCTGATCTTCCAGGGCGACATCCGACTGCGGCGCGTTTAACCGGGCTTCAAGCGCAATGAGTTCCGCCATGCGGGCAGGCGATACGGCGTAAAATGCCGGGGCGTTATCTTTAAAGACCGCCAGCGCCCCGCTGTCAGCGCGAGATAGCGCGCCTTGCGGGTCGTTATAAAAGGCATCAATACCGATAACGTCAGGTGTGAGGATTCTGGAAGACATAAAACGTTCTCAAAACAGGCGGTTAACTACACGGGCTGACAAGCATCAGTCCTGGCTGGCGATGCACTTTCCATAGTAGCACAGTCGGGGGATGCTTTTGACGCTTCCCCCGACATTCATGACGATCAGACGCGGGGCTTTTTGCGGTATAACCATAATCCCGGCAGCGAGAGGCCAATGGATAGCGCGCCGACAATAAAAGAGGCTTTCAGGAAGTTGGTGACCAGCGCCACCATCAGCGGGTCGCTGTAGCCGAAGTGGCTAAGTTTTACAGCGGAGATCATGGCGGTATAAGCGTAGATCCCCGGGAACATCGGGATCACGGCGGCGACGGTAAACACTTTGGGATGCGCCAGATACCAGCGCGACCAGCGGATGCCGATAATGCCCACCAGTATTGAGGCGACAAACGTGCTCCATTCGATATTGAAACCCGCCGTCATCATCGCCATCCTCGAACCATGACCTATCGCGCCCAATAACGCACACCACGGCAACGCCCGCTGTGGCACGTTGAATACCAGCGCGAATCCTACCGCCGGAATGGCAGAGAGCAGCATGTCCTGAAGCAGCGCGAGGATAAAATCGATTACGCCCATCCGCGCAGCCCCCACAGTGATAATGCCATCACCACGCCAATACAGGTCGCCAGCGTCAACAGGCTTGCCATCGCCCAGCGCGCCAGGCCGGTGTTGATATGGCCTTTAAACATATCCGCCACGGCATTGATCAGCGGAAAACCGGGCACTAACAATAATACGCTGGCGGCCATCGCCACGGTTGAGGTGTGAAGAAAGGGGGCAAGCGTAAGCAGCAAGCCGGATACCGTAGTGGCGACAAACGCCGTCAGACAAAAGTTGATCTGCGGGTGCAGGTGGCGCTGGGTAAAGACCTGGCGCACATACATGGCCACGGCGCTGGCGATAAAGGTCACCAGCGCGCCATCCCAACCGCCGTTGTTTAGTTTGCAGAAGCAGGCGCAGGACAGCCCCACCATCGTGACCACCAGCCAGCGCGGATAGCGCAATGGCTTAATCTGATTAAAGCGTTTTTTCACCGTTGGGAGATCGATGAGTTTATGCTCCGCCAGAATCACGATGTGTTGAACCTCAGTGACCACATGCATATTAATGCCGCGATCGACGTTTTTGCGCGTTGAAGTCAGGCATTGATCGTCCTTAATGGTCGTCAGCACGATGGCATTTGCAGAAATAGAGCTTTCCACGCTGTCCATACCTAATGCCAACCCTAACCGGGTCGACAGTTCTTCAATCAGCGCACTTTCGGCACCGTGCTGTAATAAAAACAGACCGCACTGAATACATAAGCGGGTGACTTCCCGCTGCGTAACGACTTCTTGTTCCATGGTTCAGGCAAAACACTCGACAACAAAAAGAGAAGAGAACGGTTTTAACATATCGGTCAGCATAACATTTAGTCATCAGGATCAATTTTTCAGCAGAAAGTTATTAGCTTGCTGGATCTGGATAAGGCGTAAATCTTGCGAAGTTTTGCAACCAAAAGATCTTTTGGTGGTTTGTTTCGAAGGGGCAGGCTTTTTGGGCCAACCATGCTAAATAAAGAGAGGTAAAGCGCTTTTAAAAAATATTGTAATCGGTGGGTTATCTATTTTTTAAATTATTTTTATCATTTGGACTGAGACAGCTTTCGCTCTTCTGCTTCTGATGGTTTTTTAGCGGGGTGCCCGTAAACCAACCTCAATAAAGGGATAGCTATCAAAAAAGCGATAAAACGAGGTATTACTCACATCGTTAAATCAAAAGTGGTTATTTATTAACAATCTTTTGTATGATTATGGATAACCTGTTCAGCTATTATGTATTGGTAGTACTATTTTTAAATAATGTATTTAATTAATTTAAAACCATTTAAAGGCTTTTAAGGGTGAGCGTAACAGTCATTAATGTTTATTAATGGACAGTATTGGTTTCAGGTTGTAACTCTTTTCTTTCGTTATAAATTTATTCTTAATTCACTTTTTATTTCTACATATTGACTCTTTGAAAGCGCATTTTTAGAATGTTCTTAAGTTAATCGTGCCTCAGGCAGAATGCATTCGCGCTCTGCGGTTTTTCGATGCCTGAGAGTAAACTCAATCTATTAATTACAATATTGTAAAAGCTTAAATCATACAGGATAAGAATATTTATAAAATATTCATGGAGGAAGTGTGTTGCCCATTTACAACAGGCAAGGAATTGTCGTTAGCGAAACGCCTTTAATGCATACGGGACTTCAGAAAGTCGTCGATAGTCATATCGAACGAATGGGACTGGTGCATTTTACTGATGTGAAAAACATCGGTAACAGCGAATTAATGCGAGCCTCGGTAGTTATCGCTGAACTGGGTGGCGACGAGCATAAACTTGCCCGTGAATGCGATATTTACTATTCCTTGATCTCCCGTTTCCGGGAGGTTCACTGGGTGTTTTTAGTTCCCAGGGCATGTTTTGCCAAAGCGGTCGAATGGTTGATGCGCCCAGAAACCACGTTGCTATCAACGTGCGAATCCACAGAAACCATCGCCAATGCCATTTTCCTGGGGAGCCAGAAAGTCGAACGGATCAGCCATTCACTCCTGGCCATCAAAGAGGATAGCAACAGTGATGATGAAAACACGCCGTTATTAACGGCTTCAGAGAAACAAGTCTTACGGTTGTTAGCAAAAGGTTGGGGTATCAACCAGATAGCCCAACTACTTAAGAAAAGTAATAAAACCATTAGCGCTCAAAAACACAGTGCAATGCGTCGCCTGGCGCTGAAATCCAATGCTGAAATGTATGGATGGATAAATAGCTTCCAGGGGTTAAAGGAGTTGAATTTATTATCTATGCACAGGGAAACACAACAATGGAACAATATGGCAGTGAACTAAACATTGCGGTAATAGAAACCTGCGCATTAATTGCCGCAGGAATGAAAGCGCTTTTTGCTAAGCAATCTCAATACCGCGTCACCTTTTTTAACAACCGGGATGAGTTTATGCAAATGCGTACGCATATCCCGTTTCACGGCGTTATTTTTTCGCTGTCCGGATCACGGGAACATCGCCGGGATTGTCTGCAATTATTTAGTGAAATCGCCTCCGTACAGCCGAGCCTGAAACGTATTGTTATGGTGAATGGTACTGACGAAGCGAAATTAATTACCCAGCTGTCGCAAACGATGATCAGCGGCGTAGTGAATAAGGATTCGCCGGTGGTGCGCTTCTATGACGAGCTTTCAGCATTGCTGAATGATTCAGGGCGCGCTACCGAGAACAGCGCCAACCACTGGTATATTAGCAATAGCCCGCGCTTGCTGAGTCCTACCGAGCGCGTCATCCTACGCTATTTAACAGATGGTTATTCTGTTTCGCAGATCGCATCCTGTCTTGAGAGAAACATCAAAACGATACGCGCGCATAAATTTAATGCCATGTTGAAGTTGGGTGTAAATAATGATGCCGGGCTGTTAGATGCGGCGGATATCCTGCGCTATCGCAATAACTTTTTGTAAGTTATTCAGGCCGGGACCGGGCCTGAATAATGCATTGCGCGAGTCTTACTGACACACATCAACCCAATGCGCGGCGGTGAGTTCCGCCAGCCGCTGGGGAGAAATACGTACGGCGCTATGGATGGCGCCCGCTGCGGGTAACACTTCCTGATACGTTTGCAGCGAAACGTCGCAATAAACCGTGAGAGGGTGCTCCAGCCCGAATGGGCATACCCCACCAACGGGATGTCCCGTCCATGTGACGACTTCATCGCTATTCAGCATGCGCGCCTTAGCGCCAAAAGTAGCCTTAAGTTTTTTATTATCCAGCCGCGCATCACCCTTTGCGACGACCAGGATAATCTCTTCTTTCACTTTCAGCGATAACGTTTTTGCAATTTGACCGGGCTCAACGTTATGCGCGGCCGCTGCCAGGGCTACCGTCGCCGTGCTTTGGTTTAATTCGATGATGTCGATATCCGGGGCGTACTCAGCTAAAAATTTACGTACAGACTCAATACTCATTATGGGCTCCTGCATCATGTCGCCCATTAATCTGGCACAGCGGCTTTGCGCTTGTAAATTGACAATCTTTCACCTGCCGTTAACACCAGACCAATTAGCGATCTTCTTCACAATGACAAAAAGTGGACACTGTAACCGGTTGCAGGCCGGGTGGGGCGGACTAATACTGAGTTCGTTATCTTTTTCTGATTCATTCGATTAGTCGCTTCTAACCCTCTCTTTTACCGTGCTTTACGCAGGGTGTATGGGAAAGGATGCACAGTGGTCGTCATGGTGCTGGCATCTGCATTTCATCGCCTGACAGGAGAACTGCGATGTCTGCCAATCATGCTGCATTCAATGTCATCTTCCGCTTTGTAGAAAACTATGTCAGTCCTGTCGCCGTGCGTATTTCTTCACAGCGCCACGTTATGGCCATCCGTGATGGCTTCATTTCTGCTATGCCGTTTATGATCGTGGGTTCGTTCCTGTTGGTTTTTGCCTATCCGCCTTTTTCACCGGATACGACCTGGGGTTTCGCCCGTAGTTGGCTGGCGCTGGCGAAACAATTCGAGGGGCAGATCCTGTCGCCGTTTGATATGACTATGGGGATCATGTCGATCTACATCTGCGTGGCCATTGCTTATAACCTCGGCAAACACTACATGAAGAGCTACCAGCTTGATCCCTTTATGGGTGCGATGCTGTCGCTGATGGCGTTTTTGCTGGTAGCCGCGCCGAAAACCAAAGGCGCGTTGCCAGGAGATAGCCTTGGCGGCACCGGCATTTTCACCGCCATTCTGGTGGCAATTTACTGCGTTGAGATGATGCGTTTTTTGAAAACGCACAATATCGGCATTCGCCTGCCTGATCAGGTGCCGCCGATGATCAAGAACTCGTTTGACTTGCTGATCCCGGTGCTGGTGGTCGTGCTTACGCTTTACCCGCTCAGCCTGCTGATCCAGTCGCAGTTCGATATGTTGATCCCACAAGCGATCATGTCGATCTTTAAACCACTGGTGGCGGCAGCAGATTCGTTACCGGCAATTTTGTTGGCGGTACTTATCGGCCATCTGCTGTGGTTTGCCGGCATTCACGGTGCGGCGATTGTGTCCGGGATGCTGCAAATGTTCTGGCTAACCAACCTTGCCGCAAACCAGGCCGCGCTGGCGCAGGGCGCACCCTTGCCGCATATCTTTATGGAGGCGTTCTGGACCTTTTTTATCGTGGTCGGTGGTTCAGGCGCGACTATGGGGTTGGTGATTTGTTATTTGAGAAGCCGTTCAGCGCATCTGCGGGCGATTGGGCGTTTGAGCGTGGTGCCCAGCCTGTTCAACATCAACGAACCGGTTATCTTCGGTACGCCGATTGTCATGAATCCGGTGTTTTTTATCCCGTTCCTGCTGGCACCGATGGTTAATGCAGTGCTTGCCTGGGCGGCTATGAAATTCGATCTGATTAGCCGGGTAATTTCGGTGGTGCCCTGGACTGCGCCAGCGCCAATTGGCGGTGCCTGGGCGCTGGGTTGGGATTACCGGGCCGCGCTGTTGGTGATTGTACTGGCGGTAGTGTCTGCCATTATTTACTACCCGTTTTTCAAAGTGTATGAAAAACAGCTGCTGGCGCAGGAAGCGGCGGAAAGCCAGGCGCAGGAGGCCGATAGTCAGCAGGTAGCGTGAGGTTGCCAGCCCGTGCGGGACGCGGGCTGATTATTTCAGCGTGCAGTCGCCGCATTGCTGAACGCCAGGCAGACGGTTACGCTGGCAGCAGGTGCGGCGCACCAGTAATCCTTCACGCGGTACAACGGTGCGATAGAGCGGGTTGTCACGTCCATCCAGACGCGTTTTTTCAAAGAAGCAGGCCTGGCGCAGCAACTGCCAGGCGGCTTCACCCAGGCGCGGCTTTAATTCGCCCAGGAACCAGTTGATCAGATAGCCCGTGTTGCTCCATATCAGGCGCCCGTTGATATCGCCGCTTTCTTCCAGCGCGTCGACCACCGGCATCAGCACATTGCCGACCAGGTATTCCATCCGCTCGCGTAGACTAAGACTCGCCGATTCGGGATACGGGTAGACATCAATCCAGAACGATTCCACACGGCCCGTTTCATGGAAACGCGCCCGAATGACATCCGGGGAAAGACGCAAGCCTTGCGGATGCGTCAGCACAATTGCCATCAGCGCAGGCGTGAGCAGGCCCACATACCATTGCGCCCACAGTGACTTCAGCGGTTTTACTTCCCACGCCTGTTCAATATGTTGGGCGTAAAGATGATCGCCATAGGTCGTCATCAGGGCGTTTAACGTACCAGGCTGCGCCCAGTGCGACAGCGTCAGCGCATTGATGGGCGTCGGTTCATCAAACTTTACGGTGTCGAGTAAATGCGGATGGTGCTCGCGCAGGGCGTGACGGAGCGCGTCCGCGAGCATTCCCGTATCGTTAAATGGGGCAGGCGACGCGACGGCAGCGTTTTCCAACTGAAGCGAAAGGTAAGCCATATGTACGGAATAGCAAATCTAAATGATAATGATTGCCAATCCTAACGATGGGTTTTGCCGATGGCAAGCGGATTCATCGGCTACTGTTCAGTTTCCATCTCTTCGCTGGTGAGAATATGGTTGCGCCCCAGATGCTTGGCTTTATACAGGGCTTTATCCGCAAGCTTAAATGCGTCGTTAAAATCTCGTTCGTGCATTGGGGCGAGGCCAATACTGATGGTCACATTAGTGGCGACCTCGGCATTAAAACGGTGGGGAATACGCAGATCAAACACCCGCTGGCGTATCCGCTCTGCGGTTTTGCGTGCCATTTCCAGATCGGTATTGGTTAATAACACCAGAAACTCTTCACCGCCAAAGCGCGCCACGATATCCCGCGAACGCACCGCATCGCGGATGGCCGCTGACACGCGGGCCAGCGCCTGGTCGCCCATCATATGGCCGTAATGGTCGTTGTAAGCCTTGAAGTGGTCGATATCCAGCACCACCACCACGTTACGTTCCGACCCTAATGCAAACAGGTTCTCCAGCCGGTTTTGAAAGCCGCGCCGGTTATACAGGCCAGTGAGTGGATCGACCATGCTTAAATCGGTGAGCGTTTTTTTCTCTTCCATCAGCTTAAACATCAGGCCCTGGGCAAATGCGTCGTTGCGCTTCTGAATAAGATGCTGGATCACAATACCCACCATCGGTAGCGCCACGGCGTACAGCATGCGGATAGTGTGTTGCCCCTGATCCAGCCATACCACGGTCAGGATCACCGGCAGGCAATGGCAAATAAATGCTTTAAGGTTATTAATAAATGCCAGTGCACCGACAAACAGCACGCTCATTAACGCAATGATCAGGTAGGAGGATTCGTGTTGCGGAATATGAGGTTGCTTAAGATAAATATGCCAGGCCCAGAGCGAGCCAAATAAAAGAGAGATCAGATTCAGGCTAATGGTGCGCGCCTGGCTAACCCAACGCCATATCAACAACCCGATACTGAGCGCCAGTAGGGTGACCAGCGGCACGGTAATCATCTTTACGCGGAACAATGGGCTCAGCATGCTAAATAATGCCGACAACGCATTAAGAAACAGAAACAGGCGTAATGAGAGTTGGTACTTCTCTTGAAGTAGCGATCGCCAGGTTTGAGACGTCATATCTAAGTCGTTGTTTACACGCGCTATGTCAGGTTGAGGGGAGATAAAGGCTAACAGGCGGAAAGTGGGTCATGATCGAGCCAGAATTAATGATCTTTATCAATTTGCTCAATCTATCACCTTCATCAATTCGTGTCATTAATTGCCCGTAAAACTCAACGTTCGCTTAACAACAGAAGACTTGCAAATGAGAATTTATATCATATGATATAATTTATCATTGCCATTTGAGTTATCAGTGTAAGAGGCGTAGCCATGTTGCAAAAAGCGCTGGAAAGTGGATGGGGGATTGTACTGCCGGGCGTGGTGGTAACCGTGCTGGCGTTTAGCGGATTAACCTTCGAACAGTGGCGGGGCGTAGTGGTCCTGGCGCTGCTGGCGACGTCGGGCATGCTTTATCATAAGCGGCTGCGTCACTTCGTGCTGTTGCCGTCATGCATAGCGTTAACCAGCGGGCTGATGCTGATTGCGTTAAATTTACAGTGGTTTTAAAACAGGGAAGTCAAACAAGAGGGGGTAAAGCGTGGTGCGAAGAGAGGGACTTGAACCCTCACGCCCGTTAAGGCACTAACACCTGAAGCTAGCGCGTCTACCAATTCCGCCACCTTCGCACAGGGTAAAGATAAATATCGTCATCGCATTGGTGCGAAGAGAGGGACTTGAACCCTCACGTCCGTTAAGACACTAACACCTGA